>JAKISY010000116.1 GCA_021648365.1 Verrucomicrobiales bacterium | reverse complement strand
CAAGCGGCTTGGAGAAATCGATAGCGAATTGGTGAATCACTTCGGAAAGCCGGATGCGGGAGAACCGCACGTCCGGTTTGATGAGGGGGATGGCTCCAAGTCGGAGCCGTCCCTACTCTACAAATCTAAATGAACACTTTAAACCTTAACCTGATTACGAAAGCGCGCCGCCTGGCGGTAGCTCACTCGTGACGTTCTCCTGAAATAACTATTGCCCGATCTTCGGTATCGTCTATAATACCATAGTGTATGCAATTATTGACACATGCGTTTTGGTCTCCTCTATGCGTTCCAACACTGGAGCGAGTCACGAGATTATACGGTTGGTGCGCCTTGGAGAGATTGAGATCGCTCTATCTGTGGCGCTCGCGATTGAATATGAAGCGGTCACAGTCCGCCCTGGGCTTGTTCCTCACCTTAGCTCAAAGGATATTAGAGATATTATCGATGTCCTTTGCCATATGGCACATAAGCAAAAGATTTTTTTCGCATGGCGACCATTCCTACGAGATCCCAACGATGACCTCGTTTTAGAACTGGCTGTAGCAGCAGGATGTCAGTATATCATCACTCATAACATCAAGGATTTCAGTAACTCAGAGACTTTAGACATAAACGCAATCACCCCAGCTCAAGCACTTAACCTTATTTAATATTATGACGACGATGTCGATACGAGTTCCTGATTCCCTACATAGCGCGATCAAAGAATTAGCGACCAAAGATGGGTATTCCATTAACCAGTTCTTAATCACAGCCGCGGCCGAGAAATTGTCCTCTCTGAACACAATTGATTATTTGCGTGATCGAGCAGATCGGGCAGACTTAGAAGCCTTTGACCGCATTATGAACAAGATTCCCAGTGTAGCCCCCGATCCTGGTGACGAACTTCCTCGTGGCTACAAAAGGAGAACAAGACGTCGATCCTAACCCCTGAGCCGGCGCGAGTTAAAGATTTATGACATTCACCCATCAACGCAGAAGTCGGAGCGCGCCCTCAGTCAGGCGTAGGATGACTTGACGTTCGCTAAAAGATGATTACTTCACTCGGCTTTGTTTTGGCTGTCATTTTACTGCTCATCTCCGCCCTTCACATGTACTGGGTGTGTGGCGGTCACTGGGGAGCTAACGCGGTTATTCCCGCAGCGTTTGAAAACGACAGCGATTCAGTAGAAAGGCCATTGTTTCGGCCGGGGCCATTAGCCACAATTGCTGTCGCGGTTCTGCTTTTGATGGCGGCACTTATATCTCTTCATGCTGCAGGCATTCTCAGGATTATTGCTGCGGACAGGCTAGTTCGAGTTGCGATTTGGATAATCGCTGGTGCATTCTTACTCAGGGGTGTCGGCGACTTCAAGTATATGGGGATCACAAAACGCGTGCGTAACACTCGCTTCGCTCAAATGGACTCGCTCCTATTTACTCCACTTTGTCTCCTATTGGCGTTACTTGCTTTCTCGATTGCGATATATTCTACTTAGATTATTATGATCTTTGGCGACGACCGTCACGCTAAACAATCCACGCAGCAGAGGGCGGACAAAACGTTCGACACCAAGCCCTGAGCTGCCTTATTGTTAAAAATCCACATGACTTTAAACATCAACATCTTCGTTAAGGCTCGCCGTCAGCTCAGTGCTGGGTGAACTCGAAACGTTCAATCCAAAAAAACTCACTCCTGTGTTCAAGGGCTTGTTTCAATATATTCTCTTTCCAGTCACCCTATTGACATTGTGGGGGTGTAAAGATAATGATATTTCTCCTAAGAAAAAAAATGGTGTGAAGAGTGGTGAAATGGTTGTAATTCATTCTCAAAGTTTGGTCAATAGTCCTGGGGGAATTATTGGGACAACAAGCGCATCATTTGGAGAACTTGTATCAGTTAAGGTATTAAGGGAGAAATCCTTAGACAATCTTAAAATGCCGCAGGTTCACTTTGGTAGGATAATGGAAGTAAACGGGAAATCTTTGGGCAGTACCGGAATCCATATTCGCCTTGAATTTGCAAGATATATTCATGATGTCCCCGATGTCGGTAAAACCTTCAAAGCGGAGGGATATGAATCAGGTGAGTTTAAAGGGCTTACAAAATCCACACATGATGCAATCGAAAAACAGAATGGATTAATTACATTTCATCACGGAGCTTACAGGTTTGAGCCATACTTTATTGTTCTAGCTATTGATCGCAACTCCATCAAAGAATGAATTGAACAAAACGCGGCACACCAAGCGCTGAGCCGCTTGTTTGATCTGTCGATGTTTATGAAGGAATTGAAGCTGAAGATGACTTTGGCTTATAATAAAAAACACGGTCGCTGCGGGACTTTGTGGGAGGGGCCGTTTAAGAGCGTATTGTTACAGGGGGCGGATGAGGGTGAAAGCAGCGATGCGCTGCGCATGGTGGCGGCTTACATCGATTTGAATCCGATTCGGGCGGGGCTAGCACAGGTGCCGGAGGGCTACCGTTGGTGTTCGTATGCGGCGGCGGTGGCGGGGAATCGGGGGGCACGTCAAGGGCTGTGTTATGCGGTGACGGGGCGCAGTCGGGTGGCGTGGAAGACGGTGCTGCAGGAATATCGCTGTTTGTTGTATACGAAGGGGGAAGAGGTGGAGGCGGATGTCAACCTCCGCCGCCAAGGCTATGGCGATCAAGCGGTGGATGGTTATGAGAAGGGTAAAGGGGGATTCAGTCGGGAGAAAATCAAAGAAGTTTTGGAGTCGGGCGGGCGTTTGCCGGTGGCGGAGGCTTTGAGATGCCGGGTGAGGTATTTCACCGATGGAGCGGTATTGGGGAGTCAAAAATATGTGGATGAGTTTTTTGAATGTAAGAGGGATCAGTTCGGAGCGCGGCGGAAGGATGGTGGGCGTAAGATGCGTGGGGCGCAGTGGGGGGACTTGCGGGTACTACGGGATTTGCGTAGTGATGTGATAGGTTGAATCACTCCATAGATCTAGGGGTTTACTTTTGACTGGGATACTTTTAAGGGGAGGTTCTCCATGCAGGTTTTTAGCATTGAGGTGGGTCAGATGTTTTTCCGTTATCTTAAAGCGGCGGCAAACGTGGGCGTGTGGCTGCCGATTTTCTGTTTGGAGCTCACGCCAAGATTCAGGCGGAGCGGCTGTTGACGCGAGATGACGGGTTTTATCGAAATCATTTTGACGGTCTGGAAGTGATTTCGCCATAATATGCCGAAATAAAAAATGATTGATTGTATTTTTCTCAATTTTGATTAAAAAAGTATATCCAATCATGAAAGCTAATATATTACACAACGGTCTCGCTGTCTTGGTAGCTCTAGCCAACCTTGTTCCAGCAGCTAATGCTGGTGATACTCCAGAAGCTGCTATCGCTCCGCCGGTGGATGACTCGTCATTTTATATCTATGCTGATGTTTGGGCAGTTGGCATCAAGGGGGATGTTGGTGTTGGAGGTCTATCCAAGCCTGTTGATGTGGGTTTCGATGACATCCTCGACAATCTGGATGCAAGCTTGGCGGGTGGGTTTGGTTACCAAAATGGCAAGTGGGGCTTTCTGACGGAGGCGCTTTGGCTAAAGATCTCCAGTGATGCGCCCACTCCAGGGCCGTTGTTTCGCAAGGCTGACATTGGGGTCGAGCAGTTGATGGCTGACGGTCATATCAGTTATCGCATTTTTGAGTGTTCGCAGGGCAAAGGTTATCTCGATGTGATCGGGGGTGTTCGTTACACCTATATCAAAACATCGTTAAGCCTAGCTCCAGGTTTGGCTTCCCGTCGTATTAGTGCCGCTGGAAGCAAAAGTTGGTGGGATGGCTATGGTGGAGTTAAGGGCCGCTATAATATCACCGATAAATGGTTTGTGCCGTTCCGCGCAGATGTAGGAGGCGGTGGTTCCGCAATAACCTGGCAGGCAATGGGTGGCATTGGTTATCAGTTCAACCCAATGTTTGATGTGAATCTTGCCTATCGCTATATGGCGGTGGATTACAGTGATGGTGGGTTTATTTACGATGTGGCTAGCTCTGGGCCAATGTTGACGCTAGGTTGCAAGTTCTGAGCTGAAGTTGCCTTTTTACAGCGAATCAAACTCGGTAACTGTAAAAGGTAGCGGGTTTTTTTGTGATGGGGGAGGTGCCCATGGGCGGTGGAGAAAAGAGGGAAGACGGTGATCCACGAAGATCGTTAAGGGGCTCGAAGACAGCGCGGTATGAGAAAGAATCGCGAATAGGAGGAAGGGCTGGAAGAGTTTTAACGAGCTGGAAGTGATTTCACCCGAAAACTTGTGTTTTCCGGCACCAACTTTAATTGACTTTCATAGCATGATCTTATAAACGATAGTTGCCTCTTCTTGTTTGCGCTGGAAGGGCGATCAAGATATGGGCTATCGTGTTTTTATATTTGTTTTACTGATGATCACCTGGGTATTGCTCTCAGGTCAGTTTGACGCGTTCCATTTGACTCTCGGGCTGATTTCTTGCGCGTTGGTGACGTGGATGTCTGCGGATCTGTTGTTTCGTGAGCGTGAAGATCCGGTATTGCAACGGGTGCAAGAGGGTTGGGGAGTGGCGTGGTATTTTGGGTGGATGCTGTGGCAGATATTGCTGGCAAATGTGGCGATGCTGAAGCTGTCACTGTCGCCGACGGCTTTGCAGCAGGTCAACCCGAGCATTGTGCATTTCAAAACTAAGTTGAAGTCAGATTTCGCTAAATTTCTGCTCGCCAATTCGATCACGCTGACGCCTGGCACGGTGACGATCAAGATCAGTGGCGATGATTTCTATGTGCACGCGATCAATGATGAGGCGGCAGCGGGGCTGGATGGTGAGATGGAGCGTCGTATCGCGAGTATTTATCGCTGTGAGGGGGCGGCTCGTAGAGAGCTGGTGAACGCAAGCGTAAAGGGGAATGGGAATGGAAGGGGGGAGGGTTAGATGAATACGTTTTTTGTGTGGTCGGGCATGGCGCTATTGCTGATGATGGTGCCGATATTTTATCGCATGCAGATCGGTCCGACGGCGATTGATCGAATTGTGGCAGTCAATGTGATCGGCACCAAAACTGCGGTGTTGTTGATCTTTATCGGCACGATCTATCCTGGTGGGCGTGTGGAAATGTTTGTGGATTTTGCTTTGGCTTATGGATTGTTGAACTTTATTGGCTCGCTGGCGGCAGCGAGGTATTTCCATCGTTCGAAAGTCGAGGGTGGTGGAATCGATGTGGAGGGAGAGGCTGAGGAATCATGATCATCATCTTAAACATCATTAGCATTGTATTGATCCTCACCGGACTGGTCTTTTTCTTTGGCTCGGTGGTGGGGGTGGTGCGTTTTCCCGATTTTTACACTCGCATGCATGCGGCGGGTAAGGGGGATACGTTGTCGAGCTTGTTGGTGATCATGGGATTCGCGGTGTATCACCTAGGGCAGATCCATTGGTCGCACTTTGTCTGGGCTGATTTGCTGGTGGTGGTCAAGTTGCTTGCCATTTGCGCGTTTATCATGCTGACTTCGCCGACGGCGACTCATGCGCTGATGGATGCGGGCTATGAGGATGGTATCGAGCCGTTGGTGAGGAAAAAGGGCAATGCTTTGGAGGATAAGAAATAATTCATGATTTGGCAGTTCGACATTTTGATTTTGATTTTCCTCGTGGTCACGGCGGTGATCTCGTTGCAGGTCAAGGATTTGTTGGCGGCGTCGATGGTGTTTGGGACTTACAGCTTTCTGATTTGTCTGTTGTGGGCGGGGATGGGGGCGGTGGATGTGGCGTTCACTGAGGCGACGGTCGGAGCTGGTATCAGTGCGGTTATTTTGATCGCTACGGTTTATAATACGAGGAGGGATTCATCCGATTGAGATTATGAAGTGGATTGGTCTGATAGCAGTGATATTTACGGGGGGGCTGTTGCTCTCGGCGATGGATGATTTCCCTAACTGGGGCGATGCGCATTCACCTGCGAACTCGAGTCCTGTGTCGCAGTATTACATCGAGCAGACGATGACGGACTCGGGGGTGCCGAACATGGTGACGGCGGTTTTGGCGGATTACCGTGGGTATGATACAATGTTTGAGACGGTGGTGGTATTGATCGCTGGTATTGCGATCATGGCGATTCTACGGGTGGCGAAACAAGTGCCAGGCGGAGCAAAACCGACGCCGGCGCATGAGGTAGGCGATCAGCATGATATCATTATCGGCACGACTTGCCGTTTGTTGATCCCAGTATTGCAGCTTTTTGCTTTGTATGTGATCGCGCATGGTCATCACAGTCCGGGAGGAGGCTTCCAAGGTGGGGTGATTTTGGGTGCGAGTTTTATTTTGGCGGCGATTGCGAAGGGCTTGGATCCTGCCTTGCAGAGGTTGCCAGAGAAACGCTATGTGAAGTTGGCGTTTGTGGGGGTGGTGATCTATGTGAGTTTCGGAGTGGCGTGTTTGATCTTGGGGGAGAATTTCCTCGATTATGGCGTTTTGCATGAGTTACTGCCGACGATGAGTGCGGAGGAAGCGCGTTCGCACAGTATGCTGGGGGTGGAGATCGGGGTTGCGTTCACGGTGTCGATGATCATGTTTGCGATCTATGCAAATCTTGCGAGTAAGGGCGAACTGGAAGGGGGGCTTTGATGTCAGTCATGGGTAGTTTTATTATCAGTCAATACGTGCTCGATCACTTCAATTTCTGGGTGGCTGTGATCCTGATGATGATCGGGTTGTATGCGATGATCACCAAGAATAATTTGATCAAAAAGCTGATTGGCATGTCGATTTTCCAGACGGCAATTATTTTGTTTTATGTGTCGGCTGGGGTGAAAGAAGGGGCGACGATTCCGATCCTAGAACATCACGCAGCGGAGACGGAGCAGGTGGCGGCGGGTGATGCTGGTGCGGAGCATGGGAGTGTTGTAGGAGCTGATCACGATGTTAGCAAGTCGAGTGAGAAGGCGCCGGCGCATGAGGTGCATGAGATCAACCCAGATGATTATTCTAATCCGCTGCCGCATGTGTTGATGCTGACGGCAATTGTGGTGGGGGTGGCTACGCTGGGGGTGGCTTTGGCGGTGGCGCAGGTGATTTATAAAAATTACGGAACCCTGGAGGAGGATGAGATCCTCGCAAAAATAAAAGCAGCGGAAAACGATGGCTGAGCAATACCCGATACTCGTTTTATTGGTGCTGTTATTTGGAGCACTGTTGGTAGGTCTGTCTGGCATGGCGGATCGTAGGGTGTGTTTCCCTTTGACGGTGACGGCTCTGGGTTTGGCGGTTGCGGTGTCGATTGGGATTTTGCAGCGGGTGATGGATGGGGGAGTGATTCGTTACTTTGTAGGTGGTTGGAGTCGGCCGGTGGGTATCGGTATTGAGCTGCGGATCGATACGATCAATGCCTTGGTTTTGTTGACGGTGACGACGGTGGGCTTGCTAACGGCGATTTTTTCTTTCCGCCGTGTGCGGGATGATAAGACGGAGAAAACGCCGCTGTTTTATGTTCTGTATTTGCTTTTGATCATGGGTCTATCGGGCATGGTGATCACAGGTGATGCATTTAACCTGTATGTGTTGCTGGAGGTGTCGTCGCTGACGTCTTATGCGCTGATCGCGATGGGCAAATCGAAGCGAGCAGCTACGGCGGCGTTTAGTTATATCATCATGGGCACGATCGGGGCGTCGTTCTATCTGCTCGGGGTGGGCTACCTTTATTTACGCACGGGTACGTTGAACATGATGGAAATTCATCAGGCGATCTTAGCTCTAGACGGCCCGTCGAGCACGATTGTGGTGGCTTTTGTTTTGATTATTGTCGGGCTGATGATCAAGATGGCCTTTTTTCCATTGTTCGGCTGGTTGCCCAATGCTTATTCCTATTGCCCGTCATCGACGTCGTGTGTGGTGGCGCCGTTGATGACTAAAGTAGGCGTTTATGTGATGGTAAGGATGATGCTGACGGTGTTTGGCACGGAGTGGGTGTTTTCTAATCTGCAGTACACGCAGTGGCTGGTGGGTATGGCTGTGGTGGCGATCTTAGCGGGTTCAGTGATGGCACTGGCTCAGGTGGAATTGAAAAAAATGTTCTGTTATCTGATTGTCGCCGAGGTGGGTTATATGGTGGGTGGTGCGTGGATGGCGAACCATTGGGGCATGGTGGGGACGATTTATCATATCATGGGGGATGCGTTTATGACGCTGTGTATGTTTTTGGCGGCGGGCATTTTTCTCAAACAAGCTGGGGTGGTGCGGATCGATCAGCTCGATGGCATGTTTCGCAAGATGCCGTGGACGATGGCGGGCTTTGTGGTAGGTGCTTTGGCGATGATCGGTATTCCGCCGACTTGCGGTTTTTTTAGTAAGCTCTATTTGATTCGTGGCGGGATGGAATCGGGGCATTGGTTTTATGTAGGGGCTTTATTGATTTCGAGTTTGGTCAATGCGGTGTTATTTTTCCGAATTTTTGAGATTGCCTATTTCGGTAAAAATCCAGCGGAGGGGCACGCTGCACATCACGAGGAGCCCTCGGTGCAGCCGGTGATCAAAGAAGCTCACCCGAGTTCGTTGATTCCGCTGTATCTGACTGCGGCGATTATTTTATTACTGGGCTTGTTCAATGGTCAAATAGTGGAGCTGATCGAGCACTCGCTGAACGGGGTGCAGGTGATCGGAACTGAGATACTGGTGGAGAAAGGAGGGCAAGGCTGATGATACCTGAGGTGATCCAGACTTATACGCCCTTGTGGGCTTGCCTGTCGGCACTGGCGGCGGTGGTGCCGATGTTGATTTTGCGTCGTGAGACGGCTTTGCGGGAGGGTATTACTTTCCTAGCAGGCTTCGTGATGTTGGGATTTGTGATCTCGATGGTGCCAGAGGTATTGGCGGGTAAGGTGTTGGAGTGCACGCTGGTGCAGCTCACCGCTGATGTGCCGATCAAATTCCGGGTGGATGGTCTGGGTATGTTGTTTGCGCTGGTGGCGTCGAGTTTGTGGATCGTGACTTCGCTCTATTCGGTGGGTTACATGCGTGGACTCAAAGAACATTCGCAGACGCGATTTTTCGTCTTTTTTGCGGTTTCCCTGACGGCGACGATGGGGGTGGCTTTTGCTGGCAATCTGCTGACGCTCTATTTGTTTTATGAAATGCTGTCACTGGCGACTTGGCCGCTGGTCACTCATCACCAGGACAAAGAGGCACGCGGTGGCGGGCGTAAATACCTGACTTATTTGTTGGGAACATCGGTGGGCTTTGCTTTGCCGGCTTTGATCTTTTGTTATGTGAAGGCGTCGGCGACGGGACTGGAATTTTCCGCTGCGGGCTTTCTTGCTGGCACGGGCATCGAGGGGACGGCTGCACTGGTTTTGTTGTTGCTGTTCACTTTTGGTTTTTCTAAAGCGGGCTTGATGCCTTTTCATTCGTGGTTGCCAGGCGCGATGGTGGCGCCAACTCCGGTGTCGGCTTTGTTACACGCAGTGGCAGTGGTCAAGGTGGGGGTGTTCTGTATCATTCGAGTATTCACAGGAGTGTTTGGTTTGGAGTTTTTGAAAGAGCTGGACATAGCGATCGTGATCTCTTGGGTGGCGGCTTTCACGGTGATCACTTCATCGCTGATTGCTTTGACGCAGGATAATCTGAAACGCCGCTTGGCGTTTTCGACTATTGGGCAACTGGCATACATCATTCTTGGGGTCTCGTTGTTAGAAGATCGCGCGGTGATGGGTTCGATGACTCACATCGCTATGCACGCGGTGGGCAAGATCACTTTGTTCATGTGCGCAGGTGCGATTTTTGTAGCAACGGGTAAAAAATACGTCAGCCAGATGGATGGCTTGGGGCGTAAGATGCCACTGACTTTTGCTGCGTTTACGATTGGAGCCTTGAGCGTGATCGGCTTGCCGCCGACGGGGGGCTTGATCAGTAAATTCTATCTGGTGACGGGGGCGATGGATGCGAATCAGCCTTGGTTGGTGACGGTCTTTTTGGTGAGCACGCTGTTGAACGCGGCATATTTGTTACCGATTGGGTATCGTGCCTTTTTCCCCAAGGATCGCCAGCTCTCAAGTCAGCCTTTTTCTTGGAAATCGACGGTGGAGGCTCCGTGGGCTTGTGTCTTGCCGCTGTGTGTGACCTCTTGCCTAGCGATGCTTTTGTTTGTGAAACCTCAACTTTTGTTAAAGCTCGCCAGTTTGATGGTGAGTGATGCGGGATAAAAACATGGACGAGCAAAAAAAAGAATTTGATTGGTTTGATCGTCCGAGCTCGCGGCGACTTTTGTGGCGTCTGCTGTGGGGAGCTTGTGCTTTGTCGGTGGTGGCTGAGTTTTTTGTGCATCGTCATCCGCATTTCGGTATCGATGGGATTTTTGGCTTTTATGCCCTGTTGGGTTTTATCGGTTGTAGTGCGATGATTTTATTTGCCAAGATGTTGGGCAAATGGGTGAAGCGCGGTGAAGATTATTATGGAGACAACATCGAGGATGATGTGATCCCCGAAGACATAGATGACGGCAACCATGACTGAGCTTCCTCCATCCTTATTATTATTTGCAGGGGCATTGATCACGATGCTACTGCGCGGTCGTGCGCGGAACATCTTTCTGGTTGCCTTACCGGTTTATGCTTTTTGGCATATCTCGCAACTCTCTTTTGGTGAAGGTCCTAAGCTGGACTTTTTGCCGACCTTTGATGCGCTGGAACCTTTGCGGGTCGATAAGCTCAGTAAAGCGTTTGGTTATATTTTCACGCTCAATGCGGCGGTGGCTTTTCTCTTTGCTTTTTATGTCAAAAAAGCGTTCCAACATGTTTGGGCTTTGATCTATATCGGGGCGGCGCTGGGGGTGATCTTTTCTGGCGACTTGATCACCCTGTATGTTTACTGGGAAGTGATGGCGATTTCTTCGGCTTTCGTGATCATCGCTCGCAATACGCTGCGTGCTAAGCAGGCGGCTTTCCGTTACGTGATGGTGCATATCTTTGGCGGTTTGTTGTTGTTAGCGGGGATCGTGATGACGGTATCATCGAGCGGCAGCATCGCCTTTGATGCTTTCGATTATGCGGATGCAAACCTCGGCACTTGGTTGATTCTATCAGGGTTTTTGGTGAATGCCGCAGCGCCGCTTTTCTCCGCTTGGCTCTCGGATGCTTATCCCGAAGCGAGTGTGACCGGAGGCTTGATCCTCAGTGCCTACACTACTAAGACGGCGGTTTATACGCTACTGCGCGGATTCCCAGGTTGGGAGCCACTGATGGTGATCGGCTGTGTGATGGCGGTGTTTGGTATCATGTATGCGCTGCTGGAAAATGACATGCGTCGGATTCTGGCTTATTCGATTATCAATCAGGTGGGGTTCATGGTTTGCGCGGCGGGTATTGGCACCAAGATGGCGATAGCGGGAGCGGTGGCGCATGCTTTTTGTCATATCATCTATAAATCTCTGCTGTGGATGTCGGCAGGTGCGGTGCTGTATCGCACCGGGAAAAGTCGTTGCACGGAGCTTGGAGGGCTTTATAAAACGATGCCGTGGACGCTGTTATTCGGCGGCATTGGGGCGCTGGCTATTTCGGCGGTGCCGTTGACTAGTGGTTTCACCAGTAAGACCATCATCATCGCAGCGACGGAGTATAAAGAGCTATTTTGGGTTTGGTTGATTTTGGAGCTGGCGTCGGCAGGGGTATTTCTCCATGCGGGCATCAAGTTTCCTTACTTTGTGTTTTTTAACAAAGATCGTGGCATGCGACCCAAGGAGGCTCCCAAGACGATGCTGTGGGCGATGGGGATCTTGTCTTTCCTGTGTATCTATCTCGGGGTGCGTCCGCAAGCGCTCTATGATATCCTGCCTTATCCGGTGGATTATCAGGCTTACACGGTGAGTCATTTGGTGACGCAGATGCAGTTACTGATGTTCTCTGCTTTGGTATTTTTCCTCTTCTTGCCGATGCTCAAACGCACAGCGACGATCAGCTTGGATACGGACTGGTTTTACCGCAAAGGTGGGCAGGCGTTTTATCGAGTGATGGATAAAAGTCTGAACGGGATCAATACAGCGGTGGCGGATTTGATCGCGGTGCGCTACACGGCGTGGTTGGGTAGGTTTTTCCGTACTGCGCCAGCGGAGATTTTAGGTGGATTGCTGGTGCCGTATTGGATGGTTTTGGGCTTGGGGTCTTATGCGATTGCCGAGCGCAAAGAGAAACTCATTTTACGAGCCAAGCGTGGAGCGTTTCCGATTGGGATCACGGCTTGTCTGGCGGTGATGATGTTGGCGATTATTTATCTGGTGGCATTGGCGTGAGGTGGCGAGGTGAGAGTTTTGAACCACCGATGTCACTGATTAGCACTGATGGGGAGGAAGGAGGAAGATGGGAGGGTGAGGTGATGAAAGAATAGGGTCACGCCCGCTTCGCTCAAGACGCAGAGACGCAAAGGTAAGAGGGGAAATGGGAGCGGAAAACAATACAATGCAGCCACGAAAGATAGAGAACTACTGTGTGCCAGATGTCATTGGAAAGTGTATTTCTGGAATTACTCGAGGTGATTTTATGCTCGATGGGAAAGTGAATGATGAGGATTTTGGACCGCTTCAACTCGAATTCGGTGATGGAAGTGCTCTTGCCGTTTTTTTGATGCCAGATGGTGAATCTGTAGCTTTCACAGAACTTAAAAAACCTAAAGGTACGATACATGATGAAGCCACTGCATGGCCTTGTGTCGATCTTGGGAATGGTTCACCATTCTCCAAAGCGATCGGCTTGAGTATTGAGTCGGTACAAAGCCTTATTTTTGGGATGCGTGGTCAGAATGATTGGGTCATTTGTGGGTATGTTTTTCGGTTGAGCGGAGGGCACATGATATCCTATTACAACGAGGGAGATTTCGCCAAAATCTATTTTGATCACATTTCAACAATGGATCTAGATGGTTTTGTGATGGAGCTGTATCCTTGATTGTGTAGGCGAAGTTTTCTCACTGGCTACGCTGGCTATCACAAGGCAGCCGGAGCGACTGCCCTAGTGCGCTGCAAAGCAGCGTCCTCTTCCGAGGTGAGATACCTTGGCCGTTGGCAGCCGTTGTGCTGACGAGAACTTGAAGTAACTGCGTCACCGCGAGGTGGGGTGGGAAGCAACGGAAAGA
>JAKISY010000115.1 GCA_021648365.1 Verrucomicrobiales bacterium | reverse complement strand
CACCTCCCTCAACCCCCTCAACACCCTCTACACCAAAGCCTCTCTGTAACATCCCAAATCACCTCCCCCCATCTCCCTTCCTTCATGCCCTTCAATAACTTCATGGTGAACCCTTTCCCGCCAACTCCAATCCCCGCACATCATTCACTTTTAGAGCCCCCAACTGATCATCATTCTGAGCAGTCACGTATTAACACCCATCGCTATAGACCAAGTCATGGGCATTATCAAACCGTGGTGTTGTCCTTGTTATTCTATCAAAGCTCTCGCACGTGCTCGCTTATCCTCATCCTTGGTATTTTTCACAAAATCCCAAAGACCCTCTTTAAGTTCTTTAGGATAATCTTGGGGGTAGATTGATTGCGCTATGAATCTTGCAGCCCCTTCAAATTGCTCATCTGTCAGCTTAGACAGATCTATCGCTGCGACAATTTCCGACGCATCATAATCATCTATGAGATTTGCAGCCCAACCTTCATGAACCGGAACCGCGTTCCAAGGGCCTTCCCCCGAACCATACCATTGTAACAAAGAGCGTATTCTATCCCCCTTTTCCGGATAGGACTTCAATAATGCCTTACGCAAAGGGTTGACGTCAAACACACCATCTTTCCCATAAGAACCTTCCCAAGCAGGACGGACGCCCTTCGGCATAGCCGCAAGCCATTTTTTCCAATTCCTATCCGATTTCTCCTGCTGTGCCCGCGACTCTTCAACTTCCTTGCGCAGTTGCGGCATCGCACGTGCATCAAACCAGGACAACCACCTTGATGGATCCACGATCACCGCATCACTACTCCATAAAGAACAGCGTATCGATTTCCCATGATGATTGCTAAACGCAAGCAGCTCTTCCTCCCCCTTGTAGAGACTGACCACCATCGTTCCAATGCACATGCCGTGATACCATTGCTCCGGCTTTCTAATAGAAAGAGCTTCTCCCAACTCTTTGATGTCACTCTTTTGATCAGATTGATAAAGGACTTTTTTATCCATTGGGGATGCCGTCACCACTACGCGGTTCGCCTCATTGATCAACTCAAAAAGTTCTTCTGGTTTCACTGGCTTTTCATCTTTAGCGTCCCAATCAATTCCCGTCAGATCAAGATCCGCTTCAAATCCACCTTTTGTCCCATTTGCCTCACCTTGTTGGGCGTAACGCTTCTTTTCTACAATGGTATGTTGGTCCTGTAGTTCCTGCCACTGATCAAACAGGGCGCGAAACTGAAGGTGCTCTTTTTTTCCTAGCTCTTGAGCATTCACATAATAAGCAAACACACCGCCTGGTGTGATCACGTAACAAGTGAGATCCTCGTAATCTTGAGGAACTGGGAAACTATTCACGCTCTTCATCTCTCCAAGAAAGCCCGCAGCCATTTCCACTAAATCCAACGAAGCCTTCTTCACATAAGGATGGCTTTCACCATCCACCGCCCAGTCACGGCTCGAATTAAAAAAACTCGCACTGCCATCCGCATGAGCAATCATTGACTCTGTATCCTTACCCCAACGCCATTCCATCAGCACCGCCCAAACCGGTGCACCCTTCATTCCCTTCATACGATCGGCATCAAGCTCCAACACCTGATTACGTCGCTTTGAGTGCGCCTCCAAGAAGCGTCGCGACTCTTCTTCACTAATACCCACCACACTCTGCTCAAGTAACGGCACCTCGCTTTCTTCCAGTTCTATAGGTTTAGTAATGTCGGCACCCCGCTCTCCGCAACTTGCACAAGCCATGCCCCAAGCAATCAATAATATTTTAAGCAATTTCATTCTAAACTAAGCGCATGATACGTAACATCCTGTGACCGCGTCAAGATCGAATCTCAACCACCACCTCAATCAACGGTAGGGATTACCCGCTTCAAATAGATCCCCCACTTCCGCATCGCTCATCGCACGACCAAGAATCAGCAATTTATCGATCCGCCCACTGAGCTTGCGGTCATTCTGATCCCAATTTTCATTTTGTCGGAACCTAGCTTAGCTTGACAGACAATCTCCCGATGCGCTTCGCTATAGAAGTTATCACCCAGGTAAAATTACAATCTAATCGGTTGGCAATAAGCCCAACCCGCGCGCCTTGGCGACTGCGTCGCGACGCCCGTGCACATTGAGCTTACGGTAGATCGTATTGGTGTGTCGCTTCACTGTGCCGGGAGCGATGAATAACTTCTCTCCAATCTCTCGATTACTCAGCCGACTCGCCAAAGTGAACAGCACTTCCAACTCTCGATCGGTCAATTCGTCGATCAGAGGATCTTCTAAGCCTAGAGGAGCACCACCGCTTGGCATGAATTTTTTCCTAGCACCACCACCATCCTCGGTCGTAAATCCTGCTAGAATACGCCCAACATACTCCAGACCTTCCACATCAAGTTTCAAGCGATTGAACAGAGGAATCAGCTCGCTACCCGTATCCAGGAACAGTTTGATGAACCCTCCAGGCTGCGCCAAAATAACCGCTCGGTGCAAACTTTCTAGTGCTAAGTCCTGCTGCTGCATTCTTAACAAACACAAGGCTTTCAAAGCTAATACGTGAATCAAAAAACGCCTGTTATGGCACTGAGTGTAAATATCCTCAAGTTGCAGCACTAACTGCATAGCGTCCTCTCTAGAATCATCACCCCCCTCGGCAAGCAGAACCCTAAGCATAGTGATATGCGGAACAAAAAACCTGTAATTAGCACGGCGCGGGCTTTGTTTGAAAGCTCTAGCCCACACAGCGGCTTCGGCCACCTTACCTAAGCGGATATTGATCTCAGCGCGCACAGCTTCGGAGGTCGCATACAAAGATGCACTCCTAATTTCAAGAGTTCTTTGCAAAATATCCTTAACTAAAATACCAGCTTCATCATTCCTACCCTGAGCTTCATACACAAGTGCTAAAGCAAACGTAGAATGCATGGTGTTTATGAAATTCACATCAGCGTATTCCTCCACAATCACCGTCAATGGATCCTCCGCTTCATCTATCTCATTGCGCTCGTAGTGAACCACTGCCTTGAAATACAAAGCGTGAGAAATCGTCTCAGCGAAGTCCAATTTGTTACCAAGTTGCTCCAGTTCTAGCGCAAAAGGAAGCATGCCTTGCAAATCTGCCTCTAGCCAATGGATAAAACACAAGGCAGCCACCAGTCTCGTATGAAAGGTTGTCTCCAGTAAGCTTTTATCTTCAAAAGCCGAAAAAATTAATGCCTTAGCTTCATTCACCAAACCTTCCATTTGCAGCAGCAACGCCTGCATAATCATCAAAGTGCCTTGCTCGATCCACTGATCTGCCGCCAATAACCCCAAGGCACTCTCCGCATGTTCGCGAGCCGTCGCCGTGTCCGTGCATTCATAATACTGCACACAACGCATCACATGCAAGCTTCCCCGTATCCGCCTCACCCTCTCTGAATCAGAAGGCATTTCCGCGATCAGCTCATCGATTTGCTCAAGGATACCCCCTTCGCCCAGTTCCAAAAGCTCCAGCTTGGTCCAGGCTTGTAGTAGTAATAACTCAGGCTCCTGAGCCACCCGCTCAACCGGCAATTGGTGAATCAAGTGCACTAGTCGCACTTCTTTTTCATGTTGAAACAAGGGCTGCAAATTAGATTTCACGATCTCCACAGCTTGCACCGGGGCTTTACTCTTTAACGCATGTGCCACCGCTTCCTCTAACAAGCCCTCACCCTCAAACCACTTCGCCGCCTGACTATGAAGCTCGTCAATAAACGACTCCCCCATTTCAGAGAGCAACCGCTCTAAGAGAAAATCTTGGAACAAGTGATGAAAGCGATACCAGGTGCCCTCGTCGTCCAAGGAGATCATAAAAAGATTGCTCTCCAACAATTTTCCCATCAGCGGGAAATCGTCCTCCCCTGCACCCTCTTCACAATACGACTGCAGCTCAGGACTGACGGACAAACATAAATTTTTACACAGTGAAGCACAAAAACGATCAAGCACCGCCACTTTGAGCAAACACTCTCGAAACGGCGAAGGCTGCTTTGCCAGCACCTCGTTCATCAGATACTCCCGCACCACTTGTGGGCTACCATTGAGATCTCCTAAAAATTTGTCAGGATCTTTACTGTAGCGCAAATTCAAAGTTACTAACCTCAGACCGGCGGCCCAGCCTTCGATACGCTCATCTAAATTTTTCAGCGTTTTCTCAGATAAATTACCGCCAACATCTGGAGCTAGAAAGGCCTCCACCTCTTGCGTCTTGAACCGTAAGTCTCGCATCCTAATCTCCGACAACTGACCTTGAGAGCGCAAAATATTTAGCGGTAAAGGAGGGTCGCGACGAGTCAGTAGGATCAAACGCAAAAGCGGTGGCGGATTTTCGATCAGTGTCGATAGGAACTCCTGCACCTGCTTGTTTCTGATCCGATGGTAATCATCTAAAACCAACAACACCTCTTCGCCACAACTCACTAAAGCTTCGGAAAATTGGCGCGCCAAATGTGCCGCATCCGATAAATACACACTATTGAGCAAAGCCGACAAACGGTGACATGCCTCCGGATGTTGTTTTTGCACCGCAGCCAACAGGTATTGTAAAAACACCCCAAATTCATTGTCACCCTCGTCCAAGGACAACCAACCAAAAGACAAGTCCCGCTCCTTCAGCCAAGTCGCCAACAGCACACTCTTGCCATAACCTGGAGGGGCTGAGACCAAAGTCACCGTATCATTCTCTGCTCGATCTAACAAATCAAACAAGTGCTGCCGCAGAATGGGGCCATGCGCCACCCTCGGCGGGTGAAGTTTGGTTTGTAATAACGATGCGGGTTCCGTTGCTAACATAAGGGAGAATGCCTAGTCTGAATGAAAGCCTTTTATCTGACAATGCAAATCCGCAATAATATTACTTTCTCGCTCATTGCTCACTCGGCTCAAAGCTAGTCTGCTGCTGTTCACAAAACGCCAACACCTCTCCCACCAAAAATAGCGACCCAGTCACCAATACTCGACCTCCTCTCGCTCTAGCTTGCTCCAGCGCATCCTGCAACTGATCCGCTTGCGAGTAAGCCAGCTCCCTCGCTGCGGATTGCTGCAAAGCCGCGATCAAAGCATCCACCTGCAACCCCCTTTTGGCGCGCAGCGGCACAAAAACAAAACTCGCCGCGATTTGCGCCAATTCTCCTAACATCGTCGCCACCTCTTTGGAATCAGCTGCGGAAAAAAGCACTGTAGCACGCCGGTCACCAAACTGCTCACGCCACGTGGCGACCAAAGCACTCATCGCAGCAGGGTTGTGCGCACCATCTAGCACCATGCCATCGGCACGCACTTCGAAGCGACCTGCCCACGACACTTCTCGCAAGCCCTCAGTCACCACCTCATCTGACAGACTAGGCCAAACGCATTGCACCGCTTTTTTTGCCAAAGCCGCATTCAATCTCTGATGAGGCCCGCGTAAAGCAAAGCTTTCATCTAAGCCACCTTCATCTAACGGCACCAACTCAAACAAATCCACCTCAGCCTCCTCTGCAGCTCGCCGCAAAACCTCCAAAACCTCACCCTCCTGATTCGCCGCAGTGATCACCGGCGCACCCGGCTTAATGATGCCCGCTTTTTCTTTGGCGATCGATGCCAAGTCCTCCCCTAACCACTGCTGATGATCCAGACCAACCGAAGTGATCACACTCACCGTCGCTGGCAAAACATTAGTCGCATCAAGCCTACCTCCCATTCCCGTCTCCATCACCAAGACCTCCACCCCGTTCTGACAAAAATATTTAACCGCCAAAGCAAGCGTCAATTCAAAAAAAGTCGGGTGCGTTTGCCATCCATCCACCTCAGCTCTCAGCTCACTGAGAATCTCAGCCACCGACTCTTCGCTGATCATCTCCCCGTCGATGCGGATACGCTCACGAAAGCAGATCAAATGCGGAGAGGTGAACAACCCACTTCGTTTGCCCTCAACACAAGCGATCGAGTCGATCATCGCGCAGACCGAGCCTTTGCCATTGGTCCCCGCTACATGAAAAATTTCCCGTCCCTCAAGCTGCTCAAACAAATGCAAAGCCTCAAACAAACGCCGAGTGCCCTGCAATCCCAACTTGATCCCCATCAGCTGAGTGCCGTAGAGCCACTCGATGGCTTCTTCATAGTCCATCTTTCAGCAAACTAAAAGCGCTCTCCCCAGATCCACGAGCACCTCACGCTTCCGCTGGCTCCATGTAGTCGACCAAACTGCCCAGCCGTTCACGCAAATCACCACGGCTCACAATCATATCCACCAAACCGTGTTTTTTCATAAATTCGGCCGTCTGAAAACCTGGAGGCAAATTCTGGTGAGTCGTCTCCTTCACCACCCGAGGCCCAGCAAAACCGATCATGCACTTAGGCTCAGCAATGATCACATCGCCCAGCGCAGCAAAACTCGCCGTCACGCCACCCGTCGTAGGATGCGTCAACACCCCGATGTAGGCCAAGCCCGCATCGTGATGACGCGCCAGAGCCGCGCTGGTTTTCGCCATCTGCATCAAACTCAAAATCCCCTCGTGCATACGAGCCCCTCCCGACGCACAGATCAAAATCACCGCGCAACGATCTTTGGTCGCAGCCTCAATCGCGCGAGTCACTTTCTCGCCCACCACCGAACCCATGCTGGCACCGAGGAAACGGAAATCCATCACTCCAATGACCACGGGTTTTTCAAGGATCTTTGCCCTCCCAGTGACCATCGCATCCTTCAACCCAGTCTTTTTTTGATACGCTTTGATTTTTTCTGCATAACCCTTGAACTCCAAAGGATTTTTTGACTCCAGCTTTTTGTCCATTTCCACAAAAGAACCTGGATCGACCAACAGCTCAATCCTACCTGGTGCCGTCATCGGAAAATGATAATCACACTTCGGACAGACATGGAAATGCTGTTGCATGTCCGCCTCATGAATGATCGCCCCGCAATCAGGACACTTATGCCACAAGCCTTCCGGCATATCGCGCTTCTTCTTACCTAGAGATTTGATGGATCGTCTTTTGAAAATACCCATGACTAAAATAATTACAATGATTGGCCGATTTTCTATCGTCGCTATCGACCTCGCGCTATTTTACCCCCGAACGACAGTAATCACAACTACCTTTAACGCGCCAGCTGCAAACAAAATTTGCGCACATGCCGAAGCCGTAGCTCCCGTGGTCAATACATCATCCACTAATAAAACGCACTTACCTGCGATTTTTTTCCGCTCTCTATCTTTTGTCGAAATCACAAAAGCCCCCTGCAGATTTTTCAACCTCTCCGCGCGATCCAACATCGCCTGACGCCTAGTATATCGAATCCTGCGCAAGGCATGGACCTGTGGCAAACCTCTCAATCTCGCTAAAACTCGACACATTTCTTCCGCCTGATTGTATTCCCTCTCTCGCAGGCGGCGGCTATGCAAAGGCACTGGCACCAGAACCCAATCATCGCCTCCCTCAGCTCCCACCTCACTCAAACGCTCATCCTCCAGTGCCTCATTGAGCATCTGCCCTAGTAGATTCGCTAGATAAAAATGCCCGTGATATTTGAATCGATGCACCAAGACCCGCGCGAGCCCCTTGCTCTGATACGCAGCGTGCGCAAAATCGAAGTTCAAATGACGACCCGAGCAATTCGAACATTCAAAGCTCATCTGCATCGCCCCCGCATACGGCTGTCCGCAAACTTCACAATACGGAGCACGGATCTTGAGCAAT
This sequence comes from Verrucomicrobiales bacterium, assembly GCA_021648365.1. GTDB lineage: Bacteria > Verrucomicrobiota > Verrucomicrobiia > Verrucomicrobiales > DEV007 > JAADHD01. Next base: position 5,422 of record JAKISY010000115.1, on the reverse strand, counting down.
TGCTGCGCGCAGGTCTCGCACAAATAATCGGCACACTCACCCAAGGGCAGTTCGCAACCAAAACAAAGGCGCGGGTAAATCAACCCCAACAGCCCCTCTTTGATCTGCTTAACCAGTTCTCCCATTCCTCCCAGCTTTGCGATCCTTAGCGCTCTTTACCAGAAAAAAATCTACCATTCATACCATTTGAACAGTTAGATTGTCGGAATGCCGGAGAGATTTGCTGTCAAATCAAGGCGTCGCGACAGAGTGTAGCGGGCTACACGATTGAGCGAGAACGCTGAGTTGACAGCAAAGATCACGGTTCCTACCAGTTGGCGCGAAGCGCGTCTTTCTAAACCCCATAGACATCCATTACGATGATATAACTGTGAAAATGGTATCACACGCCAAGTCCGCCAGCAAGAAGCAGCTATCAATCTCTCGCCCCAGCCACAAAAGCACTGCGAGTGTAGTATTTTCGCAAAACTAGCCATACCACCACCCCTGTCAGCAAAACCACCACCATTGGAATGATGCCTGTTTTTAAGTCCTGACCTGCCCACGGCAACATGTCCGCAATCGCCATTTTTTTCCGCGTGATCGGACTGAACACCTTGATCCCAAAAATCCACCCCGCATGCAGACCGATGCCCAACCACAAAGAACGCGTCTTGAGCCGCACATAACCCAAAATCCAACCCACCGTGAACAAAGTCGCAAATTCAGCCATCACAAAGATAGGATTGCCAAACTGAGCAAAGATCTGACCAATCATCCAGAAGCCACTGCTCCACGTCACCGGCGGCAATGCCAAATCTGGAGGAGGTTTCAAAAAATGCACCAGCGTATAAACAAAGGTCACAAACAACAATGCTCTAAAAGGGCGCGCCGCACGCAAAACTAGATTCATCAAACCCCAACGGAAAAAAAGCTCCTCTAAAATAGCCGCCCCCGCCGCCGCCGTCAGCGCTTTGATCAATACCTTAGACCACTCGAAATCCTCCACCGAGCGCGGTTTATAATAACCCACCTTCACATACCCCCAGCCCATCAGCAACAATGGCAGCAAAGCCAAAACAAAACCCAAAGCCAAATACTGCCAACGCCAGGCATTCTTTTGCAGCGCGATATCGCTGCGCACGGCCTGCGCCTCACTTAGCCCAGAACGGATCCATCTCACAGTCGGATAAATCATCACCATCGCCGCAATCAACATCGCTCGATTAAAAAAGCGCGAAAATTTAGACCGTTCAAGAGCCGCATTCAGCGCATCGAATACCCCGCCCTCCAAAGTCCCCTGAGCCACCAGCCACTTACATCCGAGGAACAAAGGCGGTGAGATCAGTGCCCCCAAAATCATCGTCGCCACTAGATAAACCGTGACTTTCAATACTTCACTACGGAAAAAAGGTGCTTGCATGGCAAATCAGGAGGCAGGATGGATAAGAGGATAAAGCTGTAGAGTTTTAGCACCTCCACAGCATCCTGTCTTTTACAAAATTATGATCAAACACGAATGGCGAGAAAGTTTACCTGGTGGGGACGTGCGATATGTCACCGCAAAACGCCACGGTGCAAAGTGGAAATTTCAATCCTGCCTGAAATCGGACGACGATTGGACTCAGTTAGATTGTTTGCCTTTAGAAGATCTACAACACCTGCGCACCGTATTATGGAACAAATATCAGCGTAAACGTATCCCCTACGAGCACGTGCTCGAAGTCGATGCCATGATCGAAGAAGCTCAAGAGCACATCGAGCAAGATCCTAGCGATGTAGTAAGCCGTGATTGATCATGCCCGCCGACGCACCTACCAGCGCAGAACTACGCAACCTTGATAAAAAACATCTGTGGCACCCCTTCACCCAGATGCAAGACTGGTGTGCGCCTGATCACGACCCCCTAGTCATCACCTCCGGCAAAGGCGTTTGGCTAACCGACAGCGAAGGCAGGCGCTACATCGATGGCAACAGCTCCATCTGGACCAACATTCACGGCCACGGGCACCCCGCCATCGACGCCGCCATTCGGCAGCAACTTGATGAAATCGCCCACTGCTCCGGACTCGGTTTCACCAATCCCACTGCCATTCTGTTAGCACAAAAATTGGTGCAACTGTTCCCGCCCGACACCCTCAGCCGCGTTTTTTTCAGCGACGACGGCTCCACCGCCATCGAGTGCGCCTGCAAAATGGCGATCCAATACCGCCAACTCGACGACCATCCCGAGCGCAGTCATTTTATCGCCTTTGACCAAGCTTACCACGGCGACACCGCAGGCGCCGCCTCCCTCGGCGGCATCGACACCCTGCACCACCGCTTCAGCTCATTCGGATTCGATACCACCCACGTCGCCAGTTTAGAACAACTCAAACAAGTCCCCGCCGAGCAACTGCACCAAACCACCGCTGTCATCATCGAGCCTCTCATCCAAGGAGCCGCCGGCATGAAACTGTGGCCCAGCGGCATGCTCAGCGACTTGGCACAATGGTGCAAAGCTCACGACATTTTCCTCATCCTCGACGAAGTCATGACCGGTTTTGGACGCACCGGCAGCATGTTCGCCTGCCAACAGGAAGACGTCACCCCCGACTTCATCGCCTTAGCCAAAGGGCTGACCGGTGGTTACCTGCCTCTCGCCGCCACTCTCACCAGCGAAGCCATTTTTGAAAAATTCCTCGGCAGTGCAGAAGATCAAAAAACCTTCTACTACGGCCACAGCTACAACGCCAATCCGCTCGGCTGCGCCGCAGCTCTAGCCAATCTGCAAATCTTCGAGAGCGAACAAACCCTCCATCACCTGCAAGAAAAAATCACCCTACTCAAAGAGCTGCTCGCCGAGCACCTCGCCGACTTGCCCAACATCCAAGCCATCCGCCAATGCGGCTTCATCGCCGCCATCGACCTCGCCCCAGATGGACGCAGCGGCGCAGAAATCTGCCTCGCCGTCCGCGAGCACGGTCTGCTCACCCGCCCGATCAACAACACCATCGTGCTCATGCCACCACTCTGCATCAGCCCCGACGAACTAAAAACCGCCGTATTAGCCCTTCACAAAGCCCTAATTCAAAATTCCTAATTCAAAATTCTTCATGGATCTCTACACCATCATCCTAAGCGCCACCATCCCCATCTTTTTGGTGATGGCAGCAGGAGCGGTGGCACATCGCATCGGCTGGTTAGCAGACGACATCGAGACAGGAGTCATGCGTCTAGCTCTCAATTTGTTAGTGCCTTGCCTCATCATCGACGTCGTGGTTGGCAATCCTGCCCTAGCACAAGCCTCCATCGTCGTCTGGGGCATCGGGCTAGGCTTTTCCATCATCGTCTTAGGCTTCCCCATCGCCTACCTCATCGGTCGAATTTTCGGGCTGCAAAAAGGCAGCGGACGCAGAACCTTCTCCATCGTCGCAGCGATTCAAAACTACGGCTACCTGCCTCTGCCGATCATCGCCACCCTATTCCCCGACCAGCCTGGCCCCATCGCCCTCGTCTTCATCCACGGACTCGGAGTCGAGATCGCCCTGTGGACCGTCGGCCTCCTGATCCTCAGCCGTCACCCAGGCGCCCCTTGGAAAAGACTCATCAATGGCCCCTTCATCGCCGTAGTCATCAGCCTCACCCTCAACTACAGCGGAGGCAGCGTGCTCATCCCCGAGGTGCTGCGCACAGCCATGCACATGCTCGGCACCACCGCCATCCCCATCTCCATCTTCATGATCGGCGCCATCATCAGCCGCCTCTACGACCGTGACATCTGGACTCATGCTGGTCGCACCGCCGGCGCCTCGATCATCACTCGGCTCGCCATCCTACCGCTGATGATCCTCTCCCTCATCCACTTTTTGCCGGTGCCAGCCGACCTCGCCAAAGTGCTCATCGTGCAAGCCGGCATGCCCGCCGCCATCATGCCCATCGTCGTCGCTCGACTCTACGGCGGCCACGTCCCCACCGCCATCAAAGTGGTGCTGATCACCTCCTTCGCCAGCATCCTAACCGCCCCCGCCGTCATCGCCTTTGGCATGAGACTACTAGGCTTGGCTCCTTGAAATGAAGCTATTAGTTAGAGTGTTAGATTTTCTGCTGGTTTTTGGACTCGCTGGCTTTGCGTGCTTAGCTTGGCTGTGGTGGACGATGATGCCTCAGGGCTTCCCTGTCCACCACGCCCGCTTTTGGACGAATAGCCTTCTGCCTTTATTTGCCTTCGCCGTTTGCGCGATCGGTATTTTCTCAATTACCCAACAACGCCGAGCCATACTGAAATATCTAATTTTTTTTATTCTATCCACCACCACAAGCACGTGGCTAACGACATGTTTCACCTTCCCTCTAAGCTCGCAGGGTGATTTCCTCTTAGCGATCGCTGCCACCGCCGTAATCGCCACCCTCCTATGCGCAGCCGCCATCTTGACGATGCTCCATATTCCTATCAAAAAGACCATACTCGCCATCAGTCTTATTACAGGTTTATCACTAGGTTTCTTGCTCCCTCTCTCCCAACAAGCAGCGACGGGCGCCACCACGCCATACAGCGAAAAGCCCCTTTCTAAATCACAACGAGTTAAAGCCATTGATGGATTTTCGATGACACTATCGAATCAAATTGAGCTAGCACCCGCCGAAGGTAGTGTGACTTTGATCCTCCCTCAAATCCGCCTCAACATCCTTCCCCTACTCACCTTTGAAAGCCGATCTCCAGATCGATTTTGGACTATTTTTTCGCCACCTAAAGCACGCTTGGGACCAGAACGCATACTGAAAGGAATGGTAAAAAATGATCGCGGACTCACTTTCTATTATCAAGATGACGCAAACTCGATACTGAAGCTAACCTCAGCCCATCATAACGACCTCATTGAAATCGAAACTCAATCTTTTTTACCAAACGATGTGTATTCTCACCTCAACACCTTTTGCAAAATCCATATCAGCACGACTGGAGCTCTTTCTCTAGCCTTCTCCCCCTGCCCGCAACCTATAGCCATGACTGCCTTTGACTACCCTGTAGGAAAACCCGCGCGATTTGCCTATTTGGATTCAAAACAAGTCTTTCATGTTGTCGAGGCTAGCAGTGGAGAAAAAGGTCCATTCCATTCACTGCAGCAAGGCCCGCTGCAAAGAGATGACTCCCTGAGCATCATCATTTACAGTGATGCTACGCCACAATGTCGTATTACTTTGCGAGATTGGGCAGCTCAAGCGAGCACTCAGCTCTCACCCACCGCAGGATGGGGATTGCCCGAGAATTCCATTGAGTTCTCACTCTACAACAACAAGCAAAAAAATGCTGGCGTGATATTTCTCAGCTTAGCTTCGACCTCCACTGGACGCGGGTGGGATAGTGTCGGTCACACAGCAGGTCGATACCGTAATAGCATAGTGATCGAAACGCTAGATACATTACCTATCAAAAATCATAGGAGTCATTCAAAATCACCCT
>JAKISY010000015.1 GCA_021648365.1 Verrucomicrobiales bacterium | reverse complement strand
GAAAGTGATTCCCCATAAAGCACCAAGCCAGCGCCCTCAGCCCCGAAAACGTCAACTGCTTGATCATCAAAACCCGAAAAGCCTCCTTCTCATCATCCCCAAACAAGATAGCCCTCCCCGCCGTCCGGCTCACCACATGATAATAGTTGTTCTGCCCCTCCGGCCCCAATAAAAATTCACGCGTTTTCCTCATAAATAAAAGTCTATCAGTCAAAATCCCAGGCGTCAACCTTTTTCATTATAGGAGGTCTGACCTTTAAATTAGACTAATTTCCATTTGCTAGATCGCTCAGTTATCCGAACTTAGCGGTCGCTCTACCCAATCACACCATGCCTGACAGCTCAACCGACACCTCTAACCCTTGGATCACCCACGATACCCGTGATATCTACGACAACGATTGGATCCACGTGCAGGAAAACCAAGTCACCAACCCTAGCGGTGGCAGCGGTATCTACGGCGTGGTGCATTACAAAAACCGTGCGGTCGGAGTCTTACCAATCGACGACGAAGGCAATACTTGGCTCGTCGGTCAGTACCGATACCCCACCGATACCTACGAATGGGAGATCCCCGAAGGCGGCTGTGCACAAGGCGAAAAATTGCTCGATGCCGCCCAACGGGAACTGCTCGAAGAAACGGGACTCATCGCTCAGAACTACGAACTCATCCTAGGCGATTTACAATTATCCAACTCCGTCAGCGACGAGCGCGCTTTCCTCTACACCGCCCGTCTGCTCACCATGACGGAGGCTCAACCCGAAGCCACCGAAAAAATAGCCATCCGCAAACTGCCTCTCAGCGAAGCTTTTGCCATGGTCGAACGCGGCGAAATCGTCGATATGATGTCTGTGACCGCTTTGCTCAAACTACGCCTATCACTCTGATTTGATCAAAGTCACGCAAGCGCAGACTTGCAACATCACCCGCTACGCGCTCTAATAGCTACATGCAACGCTGGCTCACCATCCTCTTCCTTTTGATCCCTGCCCTACTCAGTATCGGCGCGGGGAAAAAAGCGCCACCCATCCTCGTTTCGTTTCACCTCGAAGCCTCGCAAGAGGACGGACCTAAATTCAGTATCCCTGTCAAACTTGGCAGCCAAGGACGGCAATACTTTTTCAGTCGCACTCCAGTGTTCACTGAAAAGGACATCGCCTACTACTACCCTTTCATGTCAAAAAATGGCACCTCCTTTGGTGTTGGATTCAAACTCAAAGCGAGAGCCGCACAAGAACTCAAAGGCGTAGCACTCAACCATCAGGGCAAACTGCTCGGCATCCGCGTTGCTCCCGTGCACTACTCTGCAGTGATGATCGACCGACCCGACAATGCTGGAGTGATCACCATCTGGGAAGGGCTGACACAAGAAGACCTCAAGACACTCGATAAAATCATCCCCCATGCCGAAAAAGTCATTCGCCCAGGTGGCGGCCCTATCCCCTAAGCTATAAACTCAGCAAAGCGCACACCGTTTAATCTCACCGCCTTCATTTCCCTATGTGTTCTCTTTTTCAAAATTGCAAAAAAGGCTTCCTCATGGCACTGCTGATATTACTGCTTGCTAGCTCAGGCAGCGCCCAGCAGAAAAGCCCCAACCCAGCAGCCTTCCAGCTGACTCTCCCCACCGACAACGATACCATCTTCTCCCGCGACCCATCGCGGTTCTACATGTACACCTACCGTAGTTTTGACGGAGTCAGTTCCCACCCATGGACAGCGGGGCGCTACGGCTTTGTGCGCAATCAACGCCGCACTTCGCACGGCATCATCTTCACCCGATTCCACGAAGGCGTCGACATCCGCCCAGTGCATCGGGACAAAAAAAACGAACCCCTCGACGATGTGCGATCCATCGCAGATGGTCTGGTCGTTTACACCAATAAAGTCAGTGGTCGCTCCAACTATGGCAACTACCTAGTGGTGCAACACAACTGGGGTGAAGGCCCCTTCTATTCTCTCTACGCTCATTTCCGCAGCATCGCCGTCAAACGAGGTGATCGAGTCAAATCCGGCACCGTCTTAGGACGACTCGGTTACACGGGGGCGGGCATCAACCGCGAGCGCGCCCACGTTCACGTCGAGTTCACCATGATGCTCAGCGAACGCTTCGAGACTTGGTATGGTAAATACTTCCGCTCCCCCAATCACCACAGCATCTACAGTGGACTCAACCTCTCAGGGATGGACATCGCCGGGCTTTTTCACAGCAAAAAAGAAAACCCCAAACTCACCGTTGCTGAATTTGTGCGCATGGCACCTGCCTACTACACCGTCGCTGTCCCCGCCCGTCCGATGCGCTCCCTGCCCATCGCCAAGCGTTACCCCTGGCTCGAACAAGGGCGCGAACCAGGCCAGTTTCCTCCAGCTTGGGAGATCACCCTCAGCAGCTCTGGACTGCCAATGGAAATCCGCCCCTATGCAAAAAAGATCAACAGCATCATCCTCACGGGAGTGAAAAACTCCCCCGTCAACCACTCCTACAATACCCTCAAACGCCTCAGTGGCATCGGTGGCGAAGCCAAACTCACCAACAGTGGCATCCTCTACATTCAGCTTCTGACCGATAGTTTCTAATCTCTACTATGAAACCCTCATTCTGTATCCCATCCGTAATCGCAGCGCTCTTGTTACTCGCTCTATCCCCCGTGCAAAGTCAAACACCTGCCATCAAAGGATTCCCCAGTGCTGTTAAAAAAATCACTTACCTCAGCTCTGGCGATCAGAGTCAACAACCTGCCCTCTTTTTCACCCCTGCGGACATAAGCGCTAAACGCCCCTTACTCGTAGCCCTGCACACTTGGTCCGGCGACTACCTACAAGGAGGCGGAAAAACTTACGCTCGGTGGTGCATCGATCAAAACTGGAGTTTCATCCACCCCAACTTCCGTGGCGCCAACTGGACCCCCGAAGCTATGGGCTCAGACCTTGTGGTAGCCGACATCCTAAGCGCCGTAGAATACGCCAAAAAAAATGCCAACATCGACGAAACTCGCATCTACCTGATCGGCGTCTCTGGCGGTGGACATGCATCCCTACTGATGGCAGGACGATCTCCAAAAACCTGGGCAGGCGTCTCCGCCTGGTGCGGCATCTCCGACCTCGCCAAATGGCACGGAGAATGCAAAAAATCCACGCAGGTTTATTGGAAAAACATCGAAAAAGCCCTCGGCGGCGACCCATCCGAAGACCCCGCCATCAAAAAACAAGCCGACGACCGCTCTCCACTTCGCTACCTACATAGTGCCGCAGGAGTCCCTCTCGACATCAACCACGGCATCGAAGATGGACGCAGCGGCTCAGTCCCCTTCACCCATTCCTTGCACGCCTTCAATCACTGCGCCCCCACCAACGTGATGGGTGCCATCATCCCCACTGACGCCATCGAAAAAGCGTGGCAAGCTGGCAACGCCGATACCCTACCCGACTCCCTCCCACTCGCCGATCCGCTCTACGGTTCTCTCCCACCCGTCTATCGTAAAATCAGCGGCAATACCCGCATCACTCTCTTCCAAGGCGGTCATCAGATCATCCACCTAGCTGCTCTCAACTGGCTCGCCCAGCAACAAAAAGGTCAGCCCTCTGAGTGGGAGATCAAAAAAGTCATCCCGCTAAAAACCAGCGACGAAGAAACTCAGTCAGGCAAGTGAACCTAACACGAGGTCGGTTTGTTCATACAGATCTTAACCGTATGATCGATCGCTCCTTCGACAAAACTCAAACACTCTACCGCACCCGACGGCTTACCAGGCAAGGCGATCACCAAAGATCCATCCACCACCGCAGCTAGATTACGTGACAAAATCGCGTTCGGCGTGATCGCCAAGGACTGCATCCGCATCGATTCACCAAAGCCTGGGATCTCCACCCGCATGATGCCACGAATCGCCTCGGGCGTCACATCGCGCTCGGTGATCCCTGTGCCGCCTGTTGTTAAAATCAAGCCACACCCCTGCGAGCTGAACGAACGAATGCTCGTCTGAATCCGCTGCAACTCATCTGGCACCACCGCTTCCGCCACCACATCCCAGCCACGCTCGACACAGGCAGCCTTCACCGCCGGCCCACCTTCATCCTCATATTCTCCTGCCGATGCTCGATCCGAAACAGTAATAATTCCTACTTTCATAATACTCAATTTTAGCTCACCAACTACAACACCACTTTGGTTTTTTCCAACAACTCGATCTTCTCGATCACCATCGTTTTGTCGATCGCTTTGCACATATCGTAAATCGTCAAACCCGCCACACTGACCGCCGCCAAGGCCTCCATCTCCACCCCCGTCTTGGCATCCGTTCGCGCCAAAGCCGTGATCCGCACTCCATCCGCTTCGATCTCAAAATCCACCGCCACCTTGCTCAGCGGCAAAGCGTGACACAAGGGAATCAAATTCGAAGTCTGCTTGGCAGCCTGTATCCCCGCGACCCTCGCCACCGATAGCACATCGCCTTTAGGCATCTGCCCTTCAGCGATCACCTCCACCGTCTTTTCTTGCAGGCGGATAAAACCACAAGCCGTCGCCTCACGACGCGACACCGGTTTGCCCGATACATCCACCATCGCTGCCGAACCATCCGCTCGGATATGAGTCAATTTTTCTGTCATCTCGATCAACCTTCAACTCAGCAGGGACAAATTCAAGCACGGAAACACTCAAGTTCACTCCACCTCAGCGCGATGCAAAGCCGAAATACTTCCGATCCACGTGCACAACAAGGTCAATACAGCTCCCACGACCAACAAAGTCACCGAACCATCCGCCAACTCACCCGCCCCCCGCCACCACTCTGCAAGCGCCACCCCCATGCCTACCACATAGACATAAGCCATGATACTACCAAAAACCCATCTCCCACGCTTCGATTCATTAGTCAAAAACAAGGTCGCCGGCAAGGTGCCGGCACACAAAACTCCTCCCACCACCATCAGCGGTGTGATCGCCCAACTCGCTCCAATAATAGCCACACCAATCCCCAACAATAGACCACCACCGACCGCCAGGCCATCGAGCTTCTCCGACTTTGTCAAAGCATGACGAGCCGAGCGATCCAGCAAAATCAGAAAATGTCCCAAACCTGGCGCCAACCAACCCCACAGGGCAAAGGTCAAATACAGCGCAGCAAAGGCAATCGCCAAAACCGGGTTGATTTTAGACAATACAGCCATCCCAAAACGATAAGCCAAATAAAAACCAATCACAATCGCCCAGCGCGCCTTCTCGGTGAAACGCTGCATGAAAAAACAATACTGCAGGTATTTTCGGTAAAATGCCGAACGCGCCGCAAACGATTCCTTGAGCCCTTCGCGCGCGCCGTCAAAAGACGGATCAATGCGAAGAGCTTCCTTAAAATGCTCTTCCGCTTTTTGCTGATCATTTTTTTGCAAAGCCGACCACCCTGCGTTGTAATGCGCCAAAGAATCCTCCGGATTTTCCGCCAACAACTGTTCCACCGCCAGATCATTCTCCGCCGCTTTCCCCTGCAGCCGTAGGCTCATTGCCAATAAATTGCCAGCAAACTGGTTATCCCCATCCAATGCCAACGACTCCTTCGCCGCCACCTCACCCTCCGCCCAATGCTCCATCGACAAGTGCGCCTGCGCCTTAGCCGCATAGGCAAACGCGTCCTCCGGTTCCATACCGATCGCTTCCTGCGCTGCCACCAGCGCATCCTTACCTCGATCTAGGCGACAAAGCACCAAAGCACGCATCGCCCGATACCTGCCATACTCAGGATCCAAAGCAATCGCCTCATCCATCGCAGCGAGCGCATCCTTCCTGCGCCCCTCCATCTCCAACAGGCACATCGACAAATCCGCAAAAGCCAGATCATTTTCAGGATTCGCTGCAATCGCCTGTTTCAAAAAAGCTGCCGCATCCTCATAGCGCCCTTGTTGCATCAACAACTCGCCGCGCATGTATTGGTCGATTCCCCCGCTCATCTATTTCTTGATCCCCAAATAATCCAACACCTCATCGTAAAACCCGCTCTGATTAGCATACAAAGCATAGTTCTTAGCACTCTCAAACCACTTGCGGGTTGAAGGCTTGACCTGCTTCGCTGTTTTCGCCAATTGTTTGGCTGTGATGGGCACCATCTTACCCGCCTTCATCGCTTCACCTAGAGCCGCCTCCGTCGCTTGATCGAACACCGCCTTGATATCCGCTCCGGAAAAATCCTTGGTTCGCTTTGCCAGATTCTTAGCATCCAAAGCCGCTACAGGTTTGCCCTCAGCCATGATATTGACGATATCCATCCTCGCCAGCTCATCGGGCGGCGGCACGAAGATCAAACGATCAAAACGCCCCGGCCTGAGGAAAGCCGAATCCAAATGCCACGGCACATTAGTCGCACCCAATACCAGCACCCCATCATTTTCATTCTGACTGCCATCCAGCTCCGCGAGGAACTGATTGATCAGCGTCCTACCTGCCGACGCGCGCAAATCTTTGCGATCCGCTGCCAAGGCATCGATTTCGTCAAAAAACAACACCGACGGCGCATGACGACGCGCCAATTCAAACAGTTCATGCAGCTTCTCCTCACTCTTGCCCATCCACATGTCGAGAATCTGGTGCAGCCCCACCGAAATGAACTTCGCATCGATCTCCCCCGCCGTTGCACGACTGATCAAAGTCTTGCCACAACCTGGAGGCCCATATAACAACACTCCCCCACCTGCTTTTTTACCATAAGCCGCGAACAAATCCTTATTTTGCAAAGGATAGAGAATCTTCATCCGGATATCCTCCTTCACTGCCTCCATTCCCCCTACCTTAGAAAAATCCACATCTGACTTTTCGACAAAATCGACATCCAAGTCATCAAAAGCCTCATCCCCAAAAGCATCCTCCAAAGGCTCGCCGCCCTCATCCAATTCCGCCTGCCAACCTTCGGCCGTTTGCGCTCTAGCCTTTTGTGGTTCAGCTGCTTCGAGTGCCGCCCCTCCAGCTTGCACGATTCTTTGTAAAAGTGCCTCATCGACCAAGGCTGCATCGATCGAAACAGCTTGATCATAATGCTTGCGAGCCGCACTACCGTCGCCCTCCCCAAGAGCCAATTTACTGCGCAGCAGCCAAGCGGGTGCGTGCTCGGGATCTTCCGCGCAGAGTTGCTCCATGCGAATGATCGCCTCCGAGCTTTTGCCATTCAATTCCAAAACTCGTGCAATTCCGACTTTCGCGGCGGAATTATTCGGCTCGATGCTCAGCGCCTGTTCAAAAGTTTCCTGAGCCTCGCTCAAGGAAAACTGCCCCAAGTACACCTCCGCCAACATCAAAATCAAGGGTGTGTTGTTAGGAGAAACGGCCAAAGCCTGCTTTAATGTTTCAATGTCTGCCATGTAAGGTCAGAATGAAGCGAATCCTAGAGTTGATACAAACGAATTCTCTAAGAATCCTGGATCCATTGACCGTATTTCAAAAATACTTAGGTTTCTAATACGTTGCAGCAAGAACACGCAAATTCACTTTTTTTGCCAACTCATTAAAATTTTACTCGCTATATTGCCATTTAGGCATACTGTGCCGCTCATTAGCTTTTACCTATGCTTTATAATAGATTTAACTTAATTTGACTTATCTTTAAACCCAAAATTCACACAAGGTCATCCTTTACCCATATGAAACGATCCATTCCATTCTTTTTCATCGTCGCCTCAGCTATGATCGGCTTGAGCTCCTGTGTCACCAGTCCCACCGCATCACAAATGCGCAGAGCCAATTCTTCTCTGAAACAATCAGCAAAAATGGCCAAGCAAGGAGATTACTCAGGTGCCCGAACCGCCGCCGCAGTTGTAGGTCGTAGTGTGCATACGGGTATCGAACTAGCCCCTATTGTCACCAGCAAAACTGGACAAAAAGTGAACCTCAAACCCATGTTGACGTCTTGGGAATCGGGCCCCTACCAAGATCTCAAAACCGCACTTAAAGGCAAACAGCAAAAAGCTGCCACCATCGCCTTCACCAATCTGCGAGGGCAATGCACTAATTGCCACAGCGCCATCGGCCGCCCCAACATCCACCTCAATTAAATCGTGAAACCTTACGAAGTAGCGATAATAGGAGCGTCTGTTTCAGGGGCGTCTCTGGCTATTCGCCTGGGCAAGGCGGGACTAAAGACCGCTCTCATCGATAAACAAACCTTTCCGCGAAAAAAAGCCTGCGGAGAAGGCGTTTCCGATATTGCGCTCGACTCCCTCTACGAACTCGGTTTAAAAGAAGAAATTGAGCAACTCGGAGGCAAACCTTTTTTCTCTTTTCGTATCGGTCTAGACCAACACTCCGTCACTTTTGCTCGCAGCAGTCAACCGCGCCTCAAAGGCATTGGCATCCCTCGTTACCGTCTCGACAAACTTCTCGTCGATCACGCTTCCCACGCCCCCTCCGTCACCCCTTTTTTAGGTTCCGCTGTCACTGACATCCAAAAAACAGCGTCCCTACACCTTCTCAGCTTGGCAGACGGACAGCAAATCACTGCCCGTTATTTGGTGCTTGCCGATGGCACCAACTCAGCCAACGCTCGCAAGCTCGGCATCCCCAAGACGAGCAAAACTCGTTCGCCTTTGTGGGGAATCAATTTTGTCATGGAAGGCGAATACCAAAGCACAACAGGAGAAGTCTCGATTTTACTAAAAGATGGTTACGAAGTGTATTGCACCCCTGTGTCCGACACCACCTTGAATGTAGCCCTACTTGCGCGCAAAGATAAGCTACTTTATCTACAAGAAAAAAACTTGCAACAGCAACTACTGCTGGAAGCTGCCGAGAAATCCTGCTTCCAGGGCGAAGTGATCGGACGACCACTCACCGTTGGTCCTGTTGGGTCAAATAAACGCCCTTACATTTATGACTCCACCCTCTTGCTAGGAGATACCAGCGAGAGCCTCGACCCCATCGCCGGCATGGGTATCACTCACGGGATTCTGATGTCCAAACATGCTGCCAACGCTCTGACCTCTATTTTTCAACACGGTGAATCTGAAGAAAAGGCTTTCAAAAATTATACCGCAGATTGCAAAGAGATGAGCCGAATCTACCGAGGATTCACCCAGCTCACAGCCTCTTTATTCCGCAGCCCATTACGAAAAGTCCTCATCCCCGCTCTGTCCGTCACTCAACTGCCTTTCCTGATCAATAATGCACTGAGATACGAATCCGCCTCAGCCTCCGCTTCCAATCTCTACCTGCCTTTCACCAAATTCTTACAATTTCTCGGGGGCTAACATACTTCCACATATTTCACACGACCTTTTCATGCCTTGGATTCAACACATCGAAACACTTGTTCCACAAAGCAGCTACACGCAGGATTACGCATGTGAAGTCATGCAAACGTGGACCCAAAGCCGCAAAGCTAAGCGCTATATCAAACAAGTCTATGCCGCCTCAGAAATCGACAAACGCCACAGCGTGGTCAAAGACTTTGGCAAAGCAGGTTCCGATTCATTATCACTCTACAGTAACAATGAAGCTGAAAAAGAGCCCTCGACCGGCGAGCGCAATGACATCTACACAATGGAATCCCGCATCCTGATTCGCCAACTCGCCCAACAAACGATGGCGAACTGCCCTAGCATTAGCAACACAGACATCACTCACCTCATCACTGTATCCTGCACCGGATTTTATAATCCTGGCCCCGATCTAGAGGTCATTGAAGCCTTAGATCTACCCGCAGATGTTCAGCGTTTTCACTTAGGCTTCATGGGCTGCTACGCTGCCTTCTCCGCCCTCAAAATGGCGAATCAATTTTGTCAGGCAAATCCAGATGCCAACGTATTAATCATCTGCATAGAACTTTGCACCTTGCACTTGAGATTGAAAGACGATTTAGACAGCATCCTCGCCAACTCCGTTTTTGCCGATGGTGCTGCCGCCGCATTGGTCAACAACCAAGCTCCTAAAACCGGTAGCCGTGCATTCGAACTTGGTTACTTCCGCAGCGACATCGCTGCCGAAGGCGCACGCGACATGGCTTGGGATATTGGTAACTACGGCTTCAATCTGGTGCTCTCCAAATATATCGCAAAAATCATCGGTGCAGAGATCGAAAACATCATCAGCAAAGCCCTTTCTCAAAACCACCTCAGCCTAGACAACATCGATACTTGGGCAGTGCATCCAGGAGGTCGAGCCATCCTCGACAAAATCGAAAGCAGCTTACAAATCCGACCAGAGCAAATCGGCGCATCGAGGAAAGTCTTAGCCAGATATGGCAACATGAGCAGCCCCACTATTCTGTTCATTCTCAGCAAAATTTTGAATGACCCAAACACCCGCGACGGCGACCAAATTTGCGCCATGGCATTCGGCCCAGGATTAACCATCGAGACAGCAACCCTCAATGCAATCATTTCTTGAGCGATGGCGCACGCCTTATCTCCTGCTAATCGCGGCTCTTAGCGCGTTTTTTGCCTACCAGTGCCTGCACCTCCGTGTGGATCAAGACAACCGCTCCATGAATGCGGATAATGAGGCTCAGCTGTTGATCGAAAAGGAGTTCCATGAGCGATTCCAAACTAAGGACACCATCCTTGTAGCTATTCATAAAAACGGCATTCTCGACCCTGATGGCAGAGATTTGATCCAAGAAATCAGTTTTGACCTACAAGCCATCGATGGAGTCGAGGGGGTGATCAGTCTTGCTGATCACAACTACTCCTCATCCCCGCCTTTTGAGAGTTTGCTGATTTCTAAAGATCGCAACACCGCCGGCATTCCCATTTTACTTGCTGACTTTTCAGATCACGGCGAATCGCTAGCCCATATCATTCAAGAAATCCAAGCTGTTGCAGCATCCCACGAAAATAAGCAGGTGCAATGCTACATCACCGGACTCCCCTTTCAAAAATACGAAGCAGGACGCCTCATTCTCAAGGATCAGAAACTGTTCGCCCCCTTGTCTTTCTTAGTTTTAGGACTCGTTCTATGGTTGGTCACCCGACAACTCTCGGGCTTGATTTTTCCGCTATTGATTTCAGCCACCAGTATCATTTGGACTCTAGGCATTTACTCGATCTGCGGCTATTCGCTCAACATGATCACTTCTTTGTTGCCACCTGTGATCATGACCTTATCCGTCACCACCACTATCCATATCTATCTAGAATGGTTAAAAAGCAGTGTAGCAGGCGATAGGCAACGTATCATCACTGCCATCGAAAACCTCTACCTCCCCTGCCTCTTTGCCACCCTCACCACTGCTATCGGATTCCTTAGTTTATTGAGTAGTGACACACCCGCCGTTCGCCAATTTGGGATTTTTGCCGCTCTTGGTGTTATCATTTCTTATTTCATTGGAGTCAGCGGATTAGCCGTCGGACTTTCTTATCTCAAAGTCCCCGTCTCGTGCACACCTATTCACACAGGCTTGCTAGACAGCTCACTAAGAAAAATTGCTGATTTCACTATTCAGCATCCGCATAAAATCATAACCACCACGATTCTAGTAGCAGTTCTCAGTCTCTACGAAGCACAAAAGGTTCGCAGCAATACAGATCTATTAAAATTCCTCGGTTCTAAAAACCAACTGTATCAAGACTCCACTTTCATTGACCAAAATCTCACCGGAGTGAACCAGCTTGAGCTTTTGATTTCAAAAAACGATCACACCCCTTTTGATCGACTCGAAGATCTAGAAAAAATATCCTCCTTTCAGAAATCTCTAGAACATCTCAAACACGTACAACACAGCTTCAGCGTGATTGATCTACTTAGTATCCACGGCAGCTCTTTAGATGACCTGCCTAGCCAAGCACCACTCACAGAGACTCTGAGCCAGTTTGAGTTAAAACCTTTTTTCGATCAAGACTCACAGACCACCCGCCTCAGCATCCGTATCACAGCGATCGGATCCTCTACAGGAACTCAATTGATCGAGCAGATTCATGCTCTCGCCCAACAACATTTAGACAGCGCCTTTGAAATCAAAGAAGCCGGCGGATTCTACCGAATGATCACCGAATCAGATCACCTAGTAGCGACACAGATCAAAAGCTTTGCTATTGCCCTAACTTTTATATTAGTTACCATCGGCATCATATTCCGCTCGATCCTCTTCATGGGGCTCGCCATCATTCCCAACATCATCCCACTATTGATGGGTGCTGCCATCATGGGATTTGCTTCTATCGATCTCAGCACTGGCACCGTGATGATTGCCAGCGTGATCATCGGCATTGCCGTGGATGACACCATTCACTACCTCTCCGCTTTCAAAAAATCATTCAAAAACGACTGCGATACCGCCATCAAAGACACCACCCAATCCACTGGCTACGCGCTCAGTTCGACAACTCTAGCTCTCTCTCTCGGCTTCTGGGTAGCCATACTTGGCAGTTTTCAGCCCACCATCTATTTTGCCCTACTCTCTGGCATGTCGATGTGGTTTGCCCTCACCTGCGATCTGCTCGTCCTACCCGCCTGTATCAAGCTAAGCTTCTGCTCTAAGAAAAAATAACCTACCTTTCATCCATGACCGAAAAACTCAAGATCAAAGCCAAAGACCATCTCGACTCAAGTGAAGGCAAGCGCCACTTCAACCAGAAGCACTTCACCGAATCTGCGCCGCGCTACGATATCGCGACCCGAGGGCTCTCATTTGGACAAGATGCCTATTGGAAAAAACGCCTCATCCAAGGACTACCTGAACTCAATTCCCCCTACTGTGTGGATATCGCTTGTGGCACTGGCGACGTGACCTTTCTACTTGCAGACAAATACCCTGGAGGAAGCATTCGCGGCGTTGACCTGACGCAAGAAATGATTGATATCTCTAATGAGCGCAACCAAAATAAGCTTGTCAGCTTTTCCTGTCAGGACATGAGCCAGCTCGACGTCCCCGACCACTCTATCGACATTCTCACCGGCAGCTACGCCATCCGCAATGCCCCCGATCTCGATGAATGCCTCAGCGAATTTCACCGCGCCATGAAGCCGGGAGGGCACCTCGCCTTCCTCGACTTCTGCAAACCCTCTTCCAAATTCGCGCAAAGTTGCCAATTTTGGACCTTAAAACTGTGGGGCAGTTTCTGGGGACTGCTTTTGCACGGCAATCCAGAAGTCCACGGCTATATCTCCGCCAGTATCAAAAACTACCCCGCCAACAAAGAACTTGAACAAAAATTCTCCGATCACCACTTTGAAGTCGTGAAATCCCAGCGCTTCTTTTTTGGCATGACCACTATCCATTTCCTAAAGTCTTTACATACAAACTAAGCCACCCACTAAAACCATACTATCATGAGATCATTCACCCACTTATTCCTGCTAACGGTCGCCATTTTATGCCTCACCAACAACCAAACGATTGCCCAAGACGACGCGCAGTGGAACGGATCCTGCGAAGTCACCTTTTTTGGCAAATCCACCCTGCACAATTTTACCGGCACCGTCAAAACCGAAGACTTCACGGTCACCCTTTCTAATCTCAATGATGTCAAAAGTGCAAAAATATCCAGTCAAGTAACCGCAAAGGCTGCCAAAATGGATACCAAGAGTACCAATCGCGATGCTAAAATGCACGAGGTGCTACAAGTCACCGCATTCCCCAACATCGAGGTGAAACTCAACGATCTCATGGCATCCAATACCAATCCGATCACGGAAGCCAACATCCCTCGTCCCACCATCATCCCCTTCACCTTGACGATAAAAGGAAAAAAACAACAAATCACAGGCAAGGTCAGCGATTGGGCCTATGCCGATGACAAAATCACCTGCAGTGTCTCTTTCCCAGTCTCACTGAAAAAAAGTAAACTCGTAGTACCAAGCGTCTTAGGTTTCATCAAAGTGCAAGATGAAATTCTAGTAGTAGCGAAGCTGAGCTTGAAGAAGTGAATTAATTCCATCATAAAACAATCATGCGTTTTCATCTCCACCTAATTATCCTCGCTTTCGCATTCTCCGCCACAAGCTGCGCAAATCGCCTCGATACCCAAAAAGAATTACTCGTGGGAACCAAGGCGACACCCCTCACTACTCCTCGTAACAATGATGTTCAGATCACCTACCTCGGCACCAACGGCTACCTGATCCGTTCCAGTGATACTAGTATCGTGATCGATCCATTTTTTTCCAGAATTTCTCTAGCCAAAGTCATATTCAATACTCCTTATTCCCCCTCGGCCTCCCTGATTGCAAAATACACGCAAGCAGCCCAATTCCCCTCGCGCATCGACGCTTGGCTGATCACTCACAGTCACTTTGATCATCTGATCGACGTGCCACCGCTACAGCAACAGTTCGGCGGAAAAATCATCACTTCCACAACAGGTAAATTTTTATGCCTAGCCGCTGCTGATGACATTCCAGCGCAGGACATCATCGCCTCCCAGGCTGGTAACAGTTACACTATCGGAAACGCTCGCATTCATGTGCTGCCCTCTATACATGACCGTGTATTAGGAGACATACCTATCGCTGGTCAAATTTCCAAGCCCCTCACCTCTGAGCCTACTCGACCTAGAGATTGGAAGGTCGGTAAAACGCTGGCTTTCCTCATCGAGATCTCTGGAAAAAAAATCTACATCGATTGTGGCGGATTATCTGGCCATCCACCTCAAGCACATGATGTTGATCTAGCTATATTAGGCGCAGCCGTAGGAGACGGCCAAAGACGTTTTGCGGAGGCTGTTCGCACTTTGAATCCCCGCTACATATTACCCAGTCATCAGGATAATTTTTTCACCCCCTTAAAACGAGGGTTCCGTTTTTCATTCACGTCGAATTTCCCTCAACTCAAAAAAAACTACCTCAACGAGCAATTACCTGGCGAATTGATCTTGATGGATTATTTTCATAGCTGGATGCTCAACTGATCATAATGACTTTCCCCTACTTGGATCAGTCATTATAAAATCAGCTCGTTTTTATAATTCGCTTATCAGTTCTAGCGATATAAAATGTCACCTTCCTATGAATAATGACCATTCCTCTGAGCACGCCAACCGCTTCGACCGCTTTTTGCTGTCCTCAGTGGTTTTTTTGCTAGGTGCTTGTGGTCTAGCCTACGAATACACCTTGAGTAAAATAGCTGCCGACCTGCTAGGCAACTCTGTGCAACAATGGACTACCATGATTGCTACCATGCTTTTTGCCATGGGCTTAGGCGCGGAATGGCAAAGCAAAATCCCAACAAATAAAATCACTGACAAGCTGATTTCATCACAAGTTTACTTGGCATTGCTTGGAGGCTTTGCGCCGATGCTGATGTTATACGGCTTCTCACTGATGGGCGATTATTTCGTGCTGATACAATATGGCTTAGCTCTAGCGGTGGGCACGATGATTGGATTCGAAATCCCTCTTCTGATGCGCATCAATGAAAAAAGAGATTCGCAAATGAAACTCAATTTAGCTCGCATCTTAAAAATGGACTACATTGGAGCCTTAGTCGGCGCCTTGCTCTGGACATTCATTTTCATGCGCTACCTTAGCCTTTCTCATGTGAGCTTCATCTTAGGTTTTTTCTCTCTTTTTTCAGCTTTACTGATCTTATTTTTGTATCGCACTCGGATCCAAGCACCTCGCTGGCGACTTTTAGAAATTTCCACCTGCACGGTATTCCTCACCCTAGGGATTTTTGTTAGTAAACCCTTGATGCTGCACGCGGAACAATTTCTATATCAAGATAAAATTGTCTTCACCGCTACCACTCCCTATCAACATATCATTCTAACTCAACACCAAGAAAACGGCATCAATTGTTATATCAACGGGCATTTGCAATTCAAAGAAGAGGACGAATTTATTTATCACGAGAACCTCGTGCATCCGGCGATGATGCTGATCCCAAACGCTGAGCGCGTACTGATCCTAGGGGGTGGCGACGGCTTGGCGGTGCGCGAAGTGTTAAAATACCCCCTAGTCAAACAGGTCACGCTAGTTGACATCGATCCGCAAATGACTGAACTGGCTAAAAACCAGCCCGACTTTGTAAGATTAAATCAGAACGCCCTAAATAATGAGCGCATTCAAAAAGTGCCTGCTGATAAAGTCAGCGAAGGCGACTCTTTCACATTGAAAATCAGCAACCAACGGCAGCGAGCTTTTCGTAAAGACCAATACGAAGTGACCCAATTAAAAGTAGTCAATATAGACGCCTCTTCATTCTTAAAAAACACGTCCGGGCTGTTTGATGTCGTTATCTTAGATTTCCCAGACCCTAGCTCCCCCGATCTCGCTAAGCTTTATAGCAAACCTTTTTACATGTCTCTCAGAAAACACTTAAAACCATCCTCCATCATTGTGCAACAAAGCGGCTCCTCGTTCCACGCTAAAGAGGCCTTCCTGTGCATTGGCCGAACTTTGCAAGCATCAGGGTTCGATGCGGCTCCTTACCATGACAATGTGCCTTCTTTTGGTGAATGGGGATGGTGGATAGCTACGCTCAACTCAAAAACCACAAATCCTTCTGATACCTCCATCTCTTTAAAAACACGAATTCTCCAACTGGATCATAGCGACCTCAAGGTGAACACAAGATACCTAACTACCACTTTGGTGAAAGCCTCCTTGTTTTTCGGAAAAGATCAGTTACACAGCCCTTACTCAGATTATACCACGCTCACGGAAAGCAGAGTGTATCATTACTACTTGCAGGGGTGGAATTAAAAAAACCTCCTCCTCACCCACCTTGAAATCATGAATACTAAAACCTTACCTTTTTTTCGCCCCCTTGTTATTTCTTCCTTTTTCATACTACTGTTCCACACCGCCTGCAGCCCCCGTGCTACTACTAAGTTGAGTGTAGAAGACGAGATACTTGCCCGAGGCTATGCAAAAGGATTCGATTTGACGCTAGCCGCAGAACTCGCCAAATCATCCAAAGACGCTGCTGATTTTGAAAAGAAACTGAACTCAGCTGATAATAAAGTAAACAATCTTGACCTTAATGATGATGGCAAAGTCGACTACATCACCGTCTCTGAATATGGAAGCGACAACCAGCGCGGCTTTTCACTCACTGTAGAAATCAAGCCCGATGAAATCCAAGAAATTGCAAACATTCAATTCAACAAGAATGGGGACTCTGTGGATATGGATGTGAATGGGAACCCTTTGCTATACGGCAACCAAAATCATTACCGCTCCCGATTCAGCATCACTGACGGATTACTGCTCTACTGGATTTTTTCTAGCCGCAGCCGCTATCATTCACCCTACAGTTACGGAAACTACCCAAGCCACTACAACCGAAATCGCGCTCCTGTCTCTAACTCTAAATACCAGTCTTACGCCGCTTCCAAAAAAACCACTTCTTCATTTAAAAAAAGCACCACTGCTAAAACCACTTCTAGCTTAAAATCTCCCAATGCCAGCAAAAACGCAGCTCGCGCACAGGTTTTAAGAACCCCAACTAAATCTCAACGTTCATTTCAATCGAGCAAATCCTCATCTTCCCGAACCAGCAGCTCACGCAGCGGTGGTTTTGGGCGAAGTTCCACCAGCTCTAGCCGAAGCGGCGGTTTTGGTGGTGGCAAATAATGTATCAGCACCTTTGCCCTCGCTCCTTCAAATAGCTCAAACTCCAAATCATTATGAAAGAACGCATCGAATTGTGGCTGGATCCAGAACCGCTCACGCAGCTCATCGGGTCAAGCTCTATTATCTATTTTATTGTAAGCCTGTCGATACTTTGGCTCGCTAAGATCATCAAAAGCCGGCTTGTCTCATATCAATTAAATACCGAGCTAACTACCCGCGATAACAAGGCGGTAGCGGTAGCGACAGCAGGCTACCTGCTAGCTGTTATGATTGTCATTCGAGGCGTCTTGCTCTCTGACTCAGAACTTGATACCAGCGCCTACTCGTCACAGCTAATAGACGTGGCAATGACGTTAGCATGGTCGCTGGTCGCTATCGTTTTGCTTCTTATATCAGCTGTTGTGAATGACAAATTCCTCCTTCACTCCTTCAGCAACCGCAAAGAGTTGATTCAAGATCGCAATGTCGGAACTGGCGCCGTTGTGGCAGCCTCTTACATCGGCACCGCTCTGCTGATCTCATCTGCGGTCAAGGGAGCCTCCGATGCAAGCTTCGCTATCGAACTCACGGATACTGTAGTTTACTTCATAGCTGGGCAGGCAGCATTTATCATCATGGGTATTTTCTACCAAAAACTCACTTCCTACGATATTCATGCCCAAATCGAGCAAAACAATGCCGCAGCGGGAGTCTCCTTTGGCATGACCTTGGTCGCTATGGCGTTGCTGTTAAGCGGATACCTGCAAAACAACGATTCCCTGTTAGGTTTTGCCGCATGGATTCCGCTGTCACTTATTTTATTGTTCATCAGCCGCTTTGCTGTGGATAAAATCGTCTTACCCCAATCTGACATCAACGAAGAAATAGCCAAAGATCAAAATTGGGGAGTTGCCCTACTGGAAGGAAGCGTGGCTATAGGCATCGCCCTCATTTTGAATGCTTCGTTCTCCTAACAACCTAACAAGTCTATTCTATTGGAATACTTCTTATGACTGAATACGACGCCCCTTGGACTATAAACGAAGAACAAAAAATGAGGTTCGCCGCCTTGTTTTTGCTCGAATACATCATTAACAAACCTATGCTCTTCAGCATATGGCTTGAACGCGATGATTCTGACTTAGAACCCATCCTTAACTGGATGCAGGCGCAGCAGTGGATTGAAATCAAAAATGAAAACCACTACGAACCTAATCTGAAAGGACGGCAGGTGCTCGAGTTATTTATCAAACGCTATGCTGAGTTTGTTTATTTTTTCGATGTGTTCTCAGGTGTCGATTTGGGCGAAGGCACTTTTGCTTTTTCCCAATATTTCGACTTTGATAACGACGCCGATTGGCAGCGTCACCTGCAAGACGAGCGCTTCGAAGATATGCGTATAGCTGTAGCAGAGCATCTAGACATCGATGCTGTAGAGATTGTCTTCATGCAATTTGCTAGGGAGGAGCGATTCGGAAAAGACGCTACTGGCTGGCAGTTTGACCTGCTGCTTGGAACCATTTGGGATGAAATCCTAAACATTTGCAACGAAGCTACCGATGTTTCTGAATTATCTTATCAAGATGAACACGGTGAAGTTTCAGGCAAACAGGTCATCAGCGATATATTATCCCAAGGAGCGCAATTACTCGCAGACCTGCTACATCGCGCCGACCTCGAACTGCGGGGAATCCCACATCACGCCGATACAGGCGGCACCAAGGATTTTGTAGTGAAGCCCGTCAAATTTCCGCCCTCATCACATTTCGATTTTCAAGACTACGTGAAAGAAAAAAGCCGTGGTGATCTATGGGATGAAATTGATAACCTTTGATCGGTAAATGATTGTTCTATTCAGAAAATGGTTTCTTAAAAGCCACCTATCGACAGTAAAAATCTTTAATGCTACTTTACTGGCATTAGGGTTGAACCTGTGTTTTGGATTCGGGTTTTATTGGGCAGAAGCTGGTCATCAAGAGGGATTGACGCTTACCGACTCCATCTGGTGGGCGATGGTCACCATGACCACAGTAGGTTATGGTGATTATTACCCCGTCACATTTATCGGCAGGTTTTTCATCGCTTACCCATGTTTTTTGATTGGAATTGGCTTCATCGGATTTTTATTTGGAATCATCGTTGACTCCGTCTTGGAACAAATATCGAAAAAAAAGAAAGGTTACTCAAACATGCATTTAAAAAACCACTACATTATTTGTAACTCCCCAAGCAATGAAAAAATACTCAAAATCGTAAAAGAGCTTAGACAGATGGATTCGTCTCTTCAGGTCATCGTTATAGATCAAGAGTTAGAAGAGCAACCGCCCGAATTCAAACAACAACAAATCCACTTCATAAAAGGCGACGGCTCCTCTGAAAAGGCCTTACATCGAGCGGCGCTCTACAATTGCGCCGGCGTCTTGATTCTCGCCAAAAACTCAGCGAGCTCGGCATGCGACGCAGAAACTTTTGCCGCCGGAACCGTAGTGAAAATGGTTCTAGCAAAGTCCGAAACCGATCTCTCTCAAAAACTGATCTTAGAATTGGTGGACAGGAACAACCGCGACCTTCTTGAAAAAGTAGGCGCTTCTGGCATCGTTGCTACAGAGGGCATATCTGATCACCTGCTTGTACAGGAAATTTACAACCCCGGTTTGAGTGATATCTTCGACCAGCTCATTTCCTATCAATTTGGATCCGAGTTCTATCTGGTACCTAGCCAACTTATCGGACAATCTTTGAAAGCTATCCAAATTGCAGCTCTCCACCACTCTGACCCAATCCAAATCCTCGGTCTAGTCCGTAATGGGGAGACTCACTTCAGCTCCAAGCAAGCCCTGCTCATAGAAAAATCTGACCAACTACTTTTGCTCACGCCTGATCCGAACAACTACCAAGGCCTGGAGCAATCACTAATTTCTTCGAAACAAACAACACCAGCGAGATAAATAACTCGCATATAAAAAATGAATATTAAAATAAAACTACAACGCACGGAGGATTTGCCCTATTTCCTGGAACTAAACGGTTTCGTGGTAGAAGATTTAGGCAATGATATATTGCGCGTGCAACGCGATAGCGAATTGCCCGTTTTTCTAAAAATCAGCGATAACCATATTTTTTACGAAGTCGATCTAGGTAATATTTCTGAAATCATCAGCCAAGATTTGCTGCTGAAAATTTTAGACCTCAACACAGAAATCCTGCCTGTTAGCTTCGGCATGGACACCAGTAACCCTGATGATCACCGCTTAGTGCTAGTGGAGAGTCGCGAGACCGAAGACATGAACGACAGCGAGCTGCTGTCCGTCTTTGACGCTTTGGAACTAGCTGCGGATCGTGCTGAGAGCCTCTTCGCAAGCGTCGCTAAATAACACATTCAACCCAACTAATAACATGAGTATATTTTCCCGCATTTTTAAAATCGGTCAAGCTTCTGCCAATAAAGCTATCGATAAATTAGAGCAACCCGAGCTGATGCTCGATCAAGCTATACGCGACAAAGAAAAACAAATGCGCGAAGCTAAAAAATCGATACAACAGTGTATCGCAACAGAACGCCAAAGTAAGGCTCAGCTCGAAAAAGAAAAATCTGAGAAGTTCAACTGGGAACAAAAAGCTGAAGCTGCCATGCGTGCAGACCGAGAAGATCTCGCGGTCAAAGCTCTGGAAAGAGCTGCTGAGCACGAACAAAAGGCTAACGCTCTACTTCCTAGCTGGCAGAGTCAACGAGATTCTGTAAATGAGCTCAAAACTGAGATGCGAGAAATGGAAAATCAAATCGCGGAATTTAAAAGGAATAAAGACTTCATCATCGCTCAAAGCAAAGCCGCTCAAGTAAAAAAAGACATCTACGAAGCTAAGGCTCGTATCAGCAACGATCACAAGACTGATGATCTCATGGCACGTATGAAAGCCAAGGCCGAACGCCAATCTTACGAGGCCGATGCCGCCAAAGAAATGGCTGAAGCAAGCACGAGCGGCGACAGCTTGGAGGAAGAGTTTAAAAGCGTTAGTGCCTCCAGCAACCCTAGTGTGCAAGCCAAGCTCGATGCGTTAAAAAGCAAAATGAGCAGCGGCAGCAACCGCACAGGGGAATGAACCTATTCGCCCAAGCATGAAAATAACTGACCTCCAGCGCTGCGTTCTGTTGATGATTGAATACTGTTCAAACATAGCGCAGCTGAAAATTACAAGAGCAAAACACCTCACTTAAGAGCCATGGCAAAGACCGCCCCCATTCACAGCCCTTCGGGTCGACATATTTTGATGGAACTCACAGGCTGTTCTTTCGAACTACTAAATTCTGTAGAGAAAGTGCGGACACTGCTACTCGATTGTGCTGCTGATGGTGGGGCGACGATTATATCCTCGCACTTTCACCCATTCTCCCCACAAGGACTAAGTGGAGTTGTAGTGATAGCTGAGAGCCATATCACCATCCACACCTGGCCGGAGAGTGGCTACGCTGCGGTAGACGTTTTCACCTGCGGCAAGGTGGAGATTGCTGATCTGGTCAGCGAGTATATCGCTAAGCGGTCTCAAGCAAAAAAAGTTAGCTTATCTTCTTTTTCTCGAAGCCCTTCTGGCACTCAAATACTTAAACCCAGCACTCACCACACGGAGGAACTTGCCCATGCCTGAATCTATTGCCTATCGCTGCGCTCAAGGAATAAGCACAGAAATCAAAAGGCTTTCCAAAGAAGAGGGCGTAGCTACTTTTGACCTCGATTATGAATTGCGCCTCATCTTGTTTTTATCCACAAGAATCGATGGCCATTTGAACAATGATGAAAAACTCTACTCCAGAGCTGTGGGCAGAAACCTTGACTGGTCAGTCGCACACGAAAGCCTGCTCGATGGCAGGGTCATGGCTCAGCCTAGTTATGAGTTAGCAGCTATCCAGTATGGACGGAAATATCCTAGATGGGGTGACATCTTGTTTCGAGTTGCTGCTGGAGCAGCTTTAGCCGATGGTTCTATCAACTATGAGGAGGAACTGTTTTTGGAAAACCTCGCACACGAATTGCTGCCAGATAATGAGCGAGCCGCGCAAATCATCTCTTGGGTCCAAGGAGATCCGAGCAATGACCTCACCGCAAACATCGATGACGAATACTTTTCTGTGAACGATGAAAACCTAGAAGTAGAAAGTGTCGAAGTCTGCCTAGCGCGACTCAATGAACTCATTGGACTCGATGAAATCAAAAAAGAGGTCAATAAAATGGCTAGCTATATCAAGGTGCAAAAAGCCCGTGAAGAGTTAGAACTGCAAACTTTAGGAATGTCTTTGCACATGGTTTTTTCAGGAAACCCAGGGACAGGAAAAACAACCGTGGCTCGAATCCTAGCAAAAATCTTCCAGTCTCTAGGATTACTGAAAAAAGGACATCTAGTCGAAACCGACCGATTAGGACTCGTCGGGCAGTTTGTGGGACATACTGCAAAAAAAACAGATGACGTCATCCGTAAAGCTTTGGATGGCGTATTGTTCATAGATGAGGCCTATGCCCTACTCGGTGGTGGAGAAAATGATTTTGGGCAAGAGGCCATCGACACGCTAGTAAAACGAATGGAAGACTACCGAGAACGCCTCATTGTGATCGTGGCAGGTTATCCCGACGACATGCAGGAGTTCATCGATTCTAATCCTGGCCTGCACTCTCGTTTCAACCTCCATCTCGATTTTGAAGACTATAATGAAGACGAGTTGCTAGGGATCATGAAAATCCTTTGCGATAAAAACGAATACACTCTCAACCAAGAGTCTGAAAAGCGACTACAGCAACTATTCAAAAAAGAGTTGGATCGGCAAGAAGAGGGTTTTGGCAACGGTCGCCATGTGCGAAATACTTTTGAAACAGCGATACGCAACCAAGCCGTGCGCCTCTCCATGAGTTCAAAAACTTGGACTCGAGGCGAGCTGACCTTACTGCTCGCAAATGATTTCGGAAAACTGTTCACATAGATGAGGCTTGAATCTTTCCTACTCCGTTCGCCTCTAGACAAGTTGACAAGTTCGACTATCCTGATTCTATGAAAACTTTTACCATTGGGGAATTTAAGCAAAAATTACCTGAAATCCTTCAACAGGTTGCAAAAGGTGAAAGTGTAGTTCTTGAAAAAGGGCGGCGTAATGAAAAATTGGCTATCTTCAGCCCCTATATAGAAAATCAAACTGAGCCAAGAAAACTTGGCATCTTTGCACAACGCGGCAAAGTCCAATTCAAGCAATGGGAAATGGATGCCGATGAGTTTTTAGGAACCGATTAGCATGAGCTACTTACTAGACCCTCATACCTTACTCTGGATCCTCTTCGAGCCATCAAAATTAAGCTCTGTAGCTCTTTCCGTTCTTGAAGACAGCCACCAAGAGATTTCTGTCAGTGCCATCAGTTTTTGGGAAATTAGTTTGAAACATGGCTTAGGCAAACTCAACTTACCCGCAACCTCGCCTGAAGAATTACCGCAGGCAACCCAAAGCATGGGCTTCACTATTGCCGAACTCGACCCGACACTGTTAGCCAGCTACCATCACTTGTTACCTCAACCTGATCACAAAGATCCTTTCGACCGCCTGTTAATCTGGCAAGCTCTGCAATGCCACCACTGCCTGATCAGCAAAGATAAAAAAATGAAACTCTACGCTGATCAAGGACTACAAACGCTTTGGTAAGCTTTGGTTAGAAATAAAAGCACCTGATGGCATCAGCCCACATATAAAAAATCCTATTCCGTCTATTTATTACAAAAAATCCCGCTACGTAACATTCTTACATGCCTCAAACGAAAGCCAAGAATCCCTCCAAAACTCATTCCTAGCAAGAATAAGAATGGCGAATTAAACACCATCCGAACTTCGCCTGTATCATAAATACACAACCCTAAGCCTACGACTGCATGCACCATTGCCGCTATACAGGAAATTTCCATCAGATATGGAACATACCTCCATATAGCTACTAGCACTCCATCATCGGGGTTTACTTCTCGCTTCCCTCCCCAATATACCCCGAATACAATAGCAAAAAAGAACGCCACTACGGCAATCCAGAACCATCCAAAAAAATACAGCTCCTTATTTCGCAACTCGGAAGAAAACACCCCCACAGCAGCAATGCTTACCCACAAAAATACAGCTATTTTTTTCGCATGCACCTACCTCTTATCTTTTCCTAATTTAACTTTTCACTCTTTTCTTATCTGCGCAATCTGCGGTTCATCCCCTTATTCTAATCCTCACTCATTTACCTTCGTGAAGTTCCCTCCTGCTGTTTGGCTCCGCCTATCTCCATTGCATTCCGGTTCCCCCGCATTCTCGGGGTCGGTTGCGTAACTTGCGGTTTCCCTTCTTATCTTATCCGCGCTATCCGTGCTATCCGTGGTTAAAACTCCCCCCGCAATTTCCCTCTACAAATCCGCATCAGTCAACGCGCCTTGCGACGCACAATTCACCAACTTAGCATACTTCGCCAACACCCCACGAGTGTAACGAGGCTTAGGCTGCTTCCATTTTTTCATCCGTGCAGCCATCTCCTTTTTGGTCACGTGCAAGGTCATTTTGCGTTTCACCGTATCCACAGAGATCTGATCGCCATTCTCTACGATCGCCAGAGGTCCGCCTAAGAAAGCTTCGGGCGTCACATGCCCCACCACAAATCCATGGCTACCACCAGAAAAACGTCCATCAGTGATCAATGCCACATCCTTACCCAGACCGCGCCCCATGATCGCCGCTGTGGGTCCGAGCATCTCACGCATACCAGGTCCGCCCTTGGGCCCCTCCATGCGAATCACGATCACATCGCCTTTTTTGATTTTACCACTGAGGATCGATTTCATCGCCGCCTCTTCTGAATTAAATACTCGCGCCGTGCCTTTAAAAAAATCACCCTCTTTACCACTAATCTTCGCCACCGCACCCGTCGGTGCCAAGTTACCATAAAGAATGGTAAGATGCCCTTCGGGTTTAACCGGGTTACTGAACGGACGGATCACTTCCTGCCCCTTAGGGTAAGCTTTGACCTTAGCAAGATTCTGCTTCAATGTTCGACCTGTCACTGTCAGACAATCGCCGTGAAGCAGACCTTTGTTCAAAAGCATCTTCATCAACGGCAGCGTGCCGCCAATATCCACCAAACTCTCCATCATATACTTACCACTCGGTTTGAGATCTGCCAATACTGGCACCTTTTTGCCGATTTTAGTAAAATCATCAATCGAAAGCTTCACCCCCATCGAGGAAGCCATCGCAAGCAAATGCAACACCGCATTGGTGGAGCCACCCAACGCTGTTACCAAGGTGATCGCGTTCTCAAACGCCTTACGAGTCATGATGTCGCGCGGGCGAATGCTCTTATTGAGCAAATTCACCACCGCCACTCCGGCGTCAAAACAATCCATCATTTTATCGTCCGACACTGCCGCCTGAGCAGAGCTGTTAGGCAAGCTCATCCCCAAAGCCTCGATCGCGCAGGCCATCGTATTCGCCGTGTACATACCACCACAAGAACCTGCGCCAGGCACCGCCACTTCACTAACCGCCTCCAAGTCATCATTTGAGATCGAACCCGCCGATTCTTGCCCCACCGCTTCATAGACCGAAACGATGTCCACATCCTTGCCACCCATGCAACCAGCCTTGATCGTACCGCCATAGACAAAAACCGCAGGACGATTCAGTCGAGCCAGCGCAATCATGCAGCCCGGCATATTTTTATCACAGCCACCAATAGCCACGATGCCATCCAGCCCCTCACAACCCGCCACCGTCTCTATCGAATCGGCAATGACCTCGCGTGATACCAGCGAATACTTCATCCCCTCAGTTCCCATCGAGATGCCATCGGACACCGTGATGGTATTAAAAATCACCCCTTTACCACCCGCAGCGTCCACCCCTTTCACCGACTCGTCCGCAAGTTTGTCGATGTGCATGTTGCAAGGCGTCACCATGCTCCAAGTTGAAGCGATGCCGACCTGCGATTTTTTAAAATCCTCTCGTTTGAACCCCACCGCATAGAGCATCGAGCGGCTACCCGCACGAGAAGGGCCATCCACCATCGGTCCAGAAAACTGACGGTGAGCTTGAGTTAT
This sequence comes from Verrucomicrobiales bacterium, assembly GCA_021648365.1. GTDB lineage: Bacteria > Verrucomicrobiota > Verrucomicrobiia > Verrucomicrobiales > DEV007 > JAADHD01. The sequence continues at coordinate 34,993 of JAKISY010000015.1, read as the reverse complement.
CGCTTTTTTGCGGGCGGTCTTTTTCTTGGGTGAAGCTTTCATGGCTAAAAATATTACTGAATGTTGCTTAATAGTTTGTTGCCCCGCCCTTCCCGTCAAGCACTCAGTAGATTTTTTACCGACCTCAAAACCTCGCTGCTACTCTCATTTTGGCAGGAAAGCAGTTGCACCATGGCAAAATGCGTCCCTAATTAGCGCCCTCATGGCAAAGCACAAAATACTCGTCGCCGATTCTATTTCAGAAAAAGGAATCGAAGATCTCAAAAACGATCCACAACTCGAAGTCGATGTGAAATTCGGACTCAGCGAAGACGAACTGATCGCCATCGCTGACCAATACTCTGGCATCATCGTGCGCAGCGCGACCAAGATCACCGCACCCGTCATCGCAGCCGCCACCCAGCTCAAAGCCATTGGTCGTGCAGGAGTCGGGGTGGACAACATCGACATCCCCGCAGCCACTCAACACGGCGTGATCGTCATGAATACTCCCGCCGGCAATACCATCTCGACCGCCGAGCACGCGTTCAGCCTGATGACCTCGATGGCACGCACCATCCCGCAAGCCCACGCCAGTATGGTCGCCGGCAGATGGGATCGAAAAAAATACGAAGGTGTCGAACTTTACAAAAAAACGCTCGCCGTGCTGGGCATGGGACGCATCGGCGGAGAGTTCGCCAAACGCGCGCTTTCTTTTGGCATGCGCGTCGTCGCCTACGACCCCTACCTCGCCGCCAGTCAGGCAAAAATCATGCGTGTAGAGCTGTGTGAGAGCATCGAAGAAGCCGTCGCTCAAGCCGACTTCATCACCATGCACATGCCCAAAACGCCCGAGACCACTCACATGATCAATGCCGATCGCATCGCGCTGATGAAAGACGGCGTGCGCATCGTCAACTGTGCTCGCGGAGGCCTGATCGACGAAGCCGCCCTTTTAGCAGGTATCGAAAGCGGTAAGATCGCCGGAGCTGCGCTCGACGTTTACGAAACCGAACCGCCAGAAGCTGACGGAGCCTTGCTCAAATGCGACAAGATTGTTTTCACCCCGCACCTCGGAGCCTCGACTCAAGAAGCTCAAGAGAATGTCGGCATCGAAATCGCCCGCACCGTGCGCGATGCTGTGCTCAACGGTACCGTGGTCAACTCGATCAATACCCCTAACATCGACGAAAAAACCATCGAAGAAATCGGACCCTATTTGGATCTAGCCGAAGTGCTAGGCAAACTCATTTCTCACATCTCACCTCAGCAACCCGATTTTTTCCGGATCAATTATAACGGCAAAGTCAGCGACGTCGATACCACCCTCATCACCCGCTCGGCACTGAAAGGCTACCTTTCGCTCAGCTCAGGTGCGACCACCGTCAATACGCTCAACGCACCAAGCTTCGCAGAAAACCGTGGCATCCGCGTCACAGAGTCTCGCATCCCAGCTGCCTGTGAGTTCACCGACCTGATCGAAGTCGAAGTCGGCAATGAAAACGAAAGTACCGCCGTAGCAGGCACCTTCTTTGGTAGCCAACCACGCATCGTGAAAATCCGCGACCGCAACGTCGAAGCCACTCCCGAAGGTCACCTACTGATGTTGGAAAATCTTGACTCACCCGGTGTCGTCGGGCATGTCGGTGCGACCCTCGCCAAACATGGAGTCAACATCGCCAGCATGTCCCTGAGCCGCAACCAAGTCGGCGGTCGCGCCCTCAGCGTGCTCAATCTTGACCACGCCCCGAGCGAAGAACTGCTAGCTGACCTCGAAGCCCACGAAGGCATCCACGAAGCCCAATCAATCGACCTGTGATCCAGCAGGGTCGCAATTTGTAGGGCGAGCGCTCCGCTTACCTATCTCCATCAATCCCGCACATCAAAAATCAACCGCGCTATTCATCGCGCTTGGGGTTTTCAGCTTTTGCCATGATTGCACCAGAAAAGTATGCGCCACTCTTACATCCCCTTCCCGTGAAGACCATTCCCAAAAAATTCCCCCAACATCAGATCCTAAACTAGGGCAGTCCTCCATGAAACTAGGCATTTCAACTGCATACTCGTAAGGCGCCCATTTAGATTTAGATTTCGGGAAATCCTGACAGCTCGCCTCACCCATCGTGATCCCAACGATTAAGACCACAACCATCACAGCCGCGTTCATCGAATTTTTCATTTTAACCGCATCCACGGTATCGCCTCAAAAACGTTGTCGCCCCGCTCTCAACGTCGAGACGATTTCCTCCGTACTGATGGCAGTCGAGATCCCTTCTACATCAAAAGGAGAATCTATTTTCTTTTCCGGAGTAATCGAAAAAAGGCTACCGTCTCTCCTGCGGATCAACACCTTGCCTTCACTACTGACCGCATCTAAAACCTCAGAGAAATTTTGCCGTGCATCGCTGTAAGTATAAAGTCTCATCTTATTTTTTCGTTTTGTATACCTTCTATATCCGCAACTGCTGCCATCCTTCTATCCAATGTTAATATCGGTGCAGCATTCCGTTTTGCTAGTTGCAAATAATACGCATCATAAGCATAAATATTGTGCCGCTCACTCAATACGATCGCCTCTAGTAAAGAAAGTCCCATTTGCTGAATCGGGATCAAATCATAGATTTCTATCCCACGCAGTGCTAGCTCCAAAGTTAATCTGCCTTGCTTTATCATTGCTGAAAAAGCGTTACCTATTTCCCACTGAAGGCATTTAGGTGAAATCAAATTAGCATTTTCTGTTGCCGCCAAAATGCCTGGCTTCTCTGGCTCATTTAAAATTACAGCAAGAACAACAGATGCATCCACGACAATTTTCCCACTTCTAGACATCTTGTACAATTGCACATGAAGACATAAACCGCAAGCCGCAAGCCGCCAACTCATTCTATTGAGTTTTATGTTTTCCGTAATTATTATAATTTCTATAAAAAGGCCTTGCTTTATTATGGAAATTATATAAAATGCAAATCCCTTCGCTTTTGAAGGTCTAATAAAACCACTTAACGAGCACCTGTCATGAACGATAAAACTCACTTCCGCATCCCTACTGCTGCCACAGAGAATTTGAACGACCTCGCCCCTGCTCCACAAGACGTCGCTGCGACGTCACCCTCTGGTGAACGACTCGAAGATGTTGAAAAGCGACTCGCGCTTTTTGAAGAACTGCTTTTTGACTGTGCGATGACGCTAAAAGACAAAGTCTCCGACCGCCTAGACCAACTCGAAGACCTCTGCCACCACCAAACCGCTCAGCTGCGTCAAGAACAGCAACAAAGTGAATGTGATCGCAAAAAACAGCTCAACCTGCTCACCCTGAAGATCTCAGAAGCCATCGATCGCGTGGCTGCAGAAAAACAGCGCGCATCTCAAACCGAAATGCCCGAAGCCTCGCGTTTTGAAAAAACCAACAGCCTGCCTATCAACCGTCAGAACAGCAACTGATACTTAGCAGCGACTGCTGAGCTAGCATTCGGCATTGCCAAACCCCTAGCACCGTGCTTGTTTCTCCTCAATGGAATACCATTCCGCACCCGCCACGCCATCCCCCACCGAGACCATTCTCCATGAATTGGGTTTACTCATCTTGCGCCTGACGGCTGCACTGCCCTTACTCTATTTCCAAGGTTGGTATCAAAGCTTCCGCGCCTGGGATTTTGTCTGGAACAAAAAGAGCTGGAGCCTAGTAGATCAATTCAACGAACTCGGCTTCGCTTTTGCTGGTATCTTCGCCACGACATTGATCCTGCTATGTGTCATTTTGCCTTTAGGCGTCATTTTCGGCCTATACACTCGCTTCAGCGCCATATTGTTACTGATATTGTTCGCCTTCATGCTGATCGTACCGGTAGAAGTTTCTGGCAGCCTCAATGCCCAAACCCTGCTGCTTTATGCAGGACTGAGCCTCGGACTGGCTCTGACTGGAGGAGGGATGATTTCATTCGATCGCCTCTTCAGTCGCAAGCAAGAGCTCTGAATCAGGGCTGATTTGCACAAAAAAACCCTCCCAACTAAAGAAAACTATTTTAGCTTAAACCCGAAAATCCCTTGCAACATGGCACGAACACCGCCCTGTTGCCGCCATGTCTCAATTTGAGGAACTCGGATTATCCAAACCTGTCCTTCGTGCCGTTGAAAAATCCGGTTACGAAACACCTACGCCCATCCAGGCACAGTCCATCCCTGTAGCCTTGGAGGGACGCGACATCATCGGCGCCTCTCAGACGGGCACTGGTAAAACCGCAGCCTTTTCCCTGCCGATCATTTCAAAAATGACACCTGGCTTGCAGCCACAGTGGTTGGTGCTAGAACCTACCCGTGAGCTAGCAGCCCAAGTGACAGAAGAAGTCAAACGCTTCAGCTTCTACCGACCGCTCAACAGCGTGCTCTTGCACGGTGGCGTCGGCTATGGAGAGCAACTCGACGGTTTGGACAACAACCCTGACATCATTCTCGCCACCCCAGGTCGCTTACTCGATCTTATCGAAAAAGGCCACATGTCCCTCTCCAGCGTCAAATACCTAGTGCTTGATGAAGTGGATCGCATGCTCGATATGGGCTTCCTGCCCGATGTTCGCAAAATCGTCAACATGTGCGCAGCTGAGCGCCAGACTTTATTTTTCTCGGCTACCATGCCACCAGCGATTCAGACCTTTGCCGAATGGGCACTTAAAGATCCTGTTGAGATCGAAATCGGCGAACGCCGTTCACCAGCAGAAACCGTCAAACATGCTTTTTATCCCGTAGCCATGGATCAACGCGACGAACTGATGCTCGCCTTAGTCCAAAAAACTGACTACAAAAGCCTGATGATTTTCACTCGCACCAAAAAAGAAGCGGACTCCCTGCACTTCATGCTCACCAGCAAATCCGACGCCAAGGTTGCAGTGCTGCATTCAGACATCAAACAAAACGACCGCACCAAAGCATTAGCAGGTTTCCGCTCAGGTGAATTCGACATCATCATCGCCACCGACCTCGCTGCTCGCGGGCTCGACGTCAGTGGAGTCACCCACGTCATCAATTACCGGGTTCCGGAAAATGCCGAAGACTACGTTCACCGCATCGGCAGAACAGGACGTGCAGAAAAGGAAGGCGATGCCTTCACCCTACTTTCTGGCGACGAACTCGACAACGCTAAAGCCGTTGAAGTTTTTATCGATAAAAAAATCGAGCGACGCAAATTGGATGGTTTCGACTATATTTACACCGCTCTGCTCGACGAGCAACCACCCAAACCAGTGCGCAAGCGCCGCCCACCTGCTCCCAGAAGGCGCCGTTGATCACTCAGCTCCTCCTACCTACTTTCTATGCGCGTCCTTTCCATCGATCCCGCGCTTCGCAATACGGGTTATGCGATCATAGAGCGCATAGCCAGTTCACGTAGTCCACAATACCGAGCACTCACCTACGGAGTGGTCAAAAACCACAGAACCCTGCGCCAATCTGGCTGCCTAGTCGCCATCCGCGAACAGATCAGTGACGTGATCCGCGAATACCAACCCGAACAATGCGCTATCGAAGGCGTGATCTTCGTGCAAAGTTACAAAACTGCCATCACCCTTGGCGCAGCACGAGCAGCTTCGATGATCGCTGCTGGTGAACAGGGCTTGGAGATTTTCGAATACGCTCCGCGACGAATCAAGCAGGCCATCGTCGGGCGCGGCGCGGCAGACAAACAACAAGTCGCCTTCATGATCCGCGCGTTGCTGAAACTCACACAAACCCCGAATCCCGACGAAGCCGATGCCCTAGCCATAGGACTCACCCACTTTTATGCCATGGAAGCCAACCGCCCCATGTCTGATCAAGGCTCAGCCATATAAACGATAGCAACAGCAAATAAGAATAACGATTGCCGAATATCAAGCATTGCGTAAAGATAGATCAGCAAGCATTTTTCCCGATCATGATCCTCGCCGCCGTATTTCAACAGGACCGTAGCCGACGAGTTCTCATCCAGATGGATGAGAACCCGTTAAAAATCGGTCGTAGTCCTCAGCCTGCTGGCGACGAGGACATCGTCATGCTACGCATCCCGTGGAATGACCGACTGATCAGCCGCAATCATTTTGTCGCCACCCTAAAGGGCAAAGAGTTGTTGGTCGAAAGACTTCCTGCACTGCCTGGGCACACGCCTCCTAACGAATTTTATAGCAACCGCCCCTTTGGTCAACGGAGCACCTTGAGCGACCCCTTACAACTCAAACTAGGGGACTCCTTCTGTATCGGAAAAAATGGTCACACCTCCTTTTATTGGTTGCAAAAAAAAGAGGATCTCGACCAAGCTATTTTAGCCTACGACCAAGAACTGACAGAGAAATCTAGCTCTTACGAAGCTGAACATAGCGACAGTAATCATCACGACGAAGTTGAAGCGCTCGACGAGTACAGCCTGCGCTTGCAGCTCAAATTACTGCAACGTGAACTTCCCGAACAAGTGCTCAGCGGATGGACCGGTACCACCGAGCTCTTCACCCGCACCGCTACTTTTTTACAAAATGCCCTACCTGGTCAAAAAGGAGTCACTGCCGTATTTCTCGCCCTTGAGCCGGGCAATTACGAATTGCTCAACCCCGATCCCAACATCCCCGCCAATTTCAAGCCCAGCACCACGCTGCTAAGTGAGCTCAATATCGCAGACCCCTCTCCTGGAGACATCCACGTCTGGACCTCCGAAGAAGAAGAGGCAGCTTTTGCCACTCGCAGCCTAGGTTCCCAAGTCGATTGGGTAGCCGCGTTGCCAGTATCCGTGCTAGACGAAGGCTCAGCAGTCTTACGCGATAAGAAAAAACGCCCGATTTACCTTTATATTGAAACGCGACAAGCCTCTTCCACCGCTGCGCGATCCTTCATCCCCTTTCTTAGACTGATAACATCACTGATCGCCAGCCTACTCTCCGCGCGCGCCAAACAGCGAGTGCAAGATCAGATGTCAGCCTACTTTTCTCCTGCCCTAAGACGCCTATTACAAGACGGCAACGAAGAGCAACTCGAACCCGCCATGACCGAGTGCACCGTGCTCTTTTGTGATCGTCGCGGCTCATCGCGCATCATGGAAAAAGCGCGCACCGATGAGGAAATCCTCATCCAGCTAGAAGACAATCAAACCGTGGTCGGCGAGATCATTCAAAATGTATTCGACCACGACGGCGTGATCACCGACTTTGCAGGAGATGGCGTGCTCGCCCTATGGGGATGGCCTGCACAAGTCACTGCGAGCGAGCAACATGCCCTTCACGCAGTGAACACCGCCGTTGCCATCGCCAAACATTTTGCTCCCAGAGTTCACTACAACAAAAAGAAACGGCAATACGTTTCACCCATCCGAGTCGGCGTCAGCACTGGGCGCATTGCCGTGGGCAAAACAGGCCCTGCCCAGCAAATGCACATCAGCGTCTTCGGACGTCAGGTGAACTTTGGAGCTCGTTTAGAGAGCATCGCCAAAGAGTTCGGAATCCCCGTATTAGTCTCTAGCGAAACGATATGGCAAATGCCAGAGACCACCCACCGCTTCAGAAAACTTTGTTACATGAAACCCGCAGGCTTCCTGCAATCTTACCCGATTTTCGAATTAGTCCTGCCCAAAGAACTCGGTGGCAGCGGTGCCGACGAAACTCATATAAAGAAATATGAACAAGCCTTGCAGTTGTTTGTCGAAAGGAAGTGGTCAGAATGTCGTCAACTATTAGAGACCTTGCCACAAGGCGATCAACCTGCCCGCTGGTTGCATGAAAAAACCGAAAAATACAGCAACAAAGCTCTGGATGAAAACTGGGATGGCTCAATCAGCAGCTTTGCCAAATAACATCATCGCAACCGCGCGCCAGCCCCAGACTCCATCTTCCTCGTCCAAGTGAAAAAAGAGTTCACCATCAGCGATTACCAAATCCACTTACCCGCCCTGGGTGAAGGAGCTTTTGGTACCGTTTACCGAGCCACTTATCGCGGCATCAGCGATCGTGCCCTCAAGATTTTTCGCCCCGATACCGTCGACCTCTCCACCATGGCGCGTGAACTGGAGAAACTCTCCAGTGTCGCCGAGCATCACGGCATCGTCACCCTGCACGACTTCGATCTGCTCTCAGACTCCCCCTACTACGCCATGGGTTTGCACGCCGATCCACAAGCGGACGGCAGTTGGAAAACGCGCACCCTGGAAAGCTTGGAAAACAGCAGCGACCCACGCGAATCTTGGCGCCTGATTCGAGAAATCGCTGACGCCTTAGCTTACCTTCATCGCCACCAAATCATCCATTGCGACGTCAAACCCAGTAATATTTTGCTGACAGACGAAAATCCAGTGCAAATCAAATTGTGTGATTTTGGGCAAAGCCGCAATGAAGCCGTAGAAAATGTTGATCCAGCAGGCACCCCTTTGTACGCCAGCCCCGAACAGCTGCGTGACCCGCGCGACTCAGCCGATGGCAAAGGCTTTCGTTGGGATGTTTACAGCTTCGGTGTGGTGTCCTACAAGCTATTAACAGGGCAGCTCCCTCGCTTGCAGAAAATATCCGCTTCCGACGTTTCCAACTTCGATCTAGAAGCCACCATCGCCGAAGCCGACCTAGATGACACCCTCGCTGACAATAGCGGCATCAATGGCGAGACTCTCGCTAAGCTGATCGAAAGCGAAGAGGAGCTCGTATGGCCCGACCGCATCCGTATCAACCCCGACCGCAAAGAACTGATCGAACGCTGCCTCAGCACCGATCCCAAAAAGCGCTATGCCGATATGCGCGAAGTATGGAACCTTATCAAAGGCATCGATCAGCAACGCATCGTTAATCGAGCGCGGCGCCTCAGCTTTCTTTTTGCCACCCTACTGTTTGCCGCCATCCTCGCGACAGGTCTCGCTTTTGTACAGGCCAAACGAGCAAAAGAAGCCATCGCCGAAAGTCGCAGCAACCGTGAACAAGCAGAAAAACTGGTGCTGTTCATCATCAACAACCTCAACTCGGAACTCTCTAGAACAGGGCAACTTGAACTACTCGAACACATCGGCCACAACGCCGACACCTACCTTAAAACCCTAAACGTCGATCAACGAGCAGGTCAAACCCTGCTCCGCCTCTCCGCCAATACCGCCGCGATGAAAGGCGAAGCCGCTCTGCGCAAAGGTGCGCTCAACTTTGCCCTGCAACACCTCAATAACGCTTATGAGATCCATTCCAAGCTTTTGGAAGAAAATCCCGATGATAGCAGCTTAGCTGAGCTGACGTCTAACGATCTAATGGCACTCGCCAAAATCTATGACAAGCAACAAAAATACCAAGAAGCCATCGAACAATGCCAACAGGCCTACGAGTTGCGATCCACCAACCTGCTAAACAGCACCAGCGACGATCCACAACTCATCCCTCGTATCAGCGAGTGCCTCTCCCACATCGCAGATCTACATAAACGTATGGGTGATAGCAAAGCCGCTTTCAAAACCTACCAACAAGCGATCAAGCTCTACAACGATGCCCTCGATCAAGCTTCCGAGATTTCTCGCCCTATCCTACTGACCAACCTGCTCACTGTGCTCAATGCACTTTCTGTTCTGCAACTAGAAGAAGGTGATACCTCAGCCGCCCGCGAAACCATCCAGAGCATATTCGAATACGCCAACCAATTACACGCCCTCGGCCCAGACCACTTGCTTTCCAGTCAGTTGGCAAAAGCTGATGCCAATCGCTTTTTAGGGAAAATCTACCTCGGACTCTCCGACAAGAGCACTGCCATGACTTTTTTCCAACTGGAAATTCCCCTGCGCGAAAACATCAGCACCAACCTCGCACCACTGGAAGCCAAACACAAAATCCAGTACGCCGAAGCTTTGGCCCTCTTTGCTAGCAGTAAAAATCTCAGCCTGCCAGAAGACCGCAGTGTCGCTAGCAACAGCTATCAAGATGCCATCCGCGCCCTCGAACGACTACCGTCTTCGGCGAAAAAGGAAGAAAACATCCGCGCCAGACTCACCGACTACCGTGAGAGCATCGCTCAAATTATGGAAATGGACGAGTAGTTGTTACTAATAGACCGCTGCTCACGCGCATACGCGTCAGACCTTCTGCTTCCATTCACAAAAAAAGCCCCCTTGGGTCAAAGGGGGCTTTGAAACCGTTGGATGCTAAGAATCTTAACCAAACAAACTCGTTAGTGGCTTGCCTTTATTAGCAAAAGTGAACGGTCTTCGCGTCGGGGAATAAATCACTTCATCTAAATCAACCCCCATGGCGTAACCCATAGTAGCAACGAAATCAGTAGGATCGACTGGCTTAGCTTTTACCTTTTTCCCCAACTTGTCAGTCGCGCCATAAACCTGTCCTCCAACAATACCTCCGCCTGCTAACATCGTAGAGTAAGCAGCAGGGAAATGGTCCCGTCCAGCATTCATATTGATTGCAGGAGTCCTGCCAAAGTCAGTGTTCACCGCGATCAAAGTGCTATCTAGCAGTCCTAGCGAACTAAGCTCTTCGATTAAGGCGGTCAAAGCCCTGTCTAAATCAGGAACCTTACTTGCTAACCCGTTTTCAAGTCCGACGTGCATATCCCAGCCCCCCACTCTCACCTCAACCACTCTCACTCCATGCTCAACCAGCCTTTTTGCCAGCAAACATCCCTGCCCCAAACGGCTTGAGCCGTATTTTGCTGCGTTAGTTTCTTGAGAAATATCAAAAGCCTCCAATTCATCACTCTTGAGCAGCTGGTTAGCCTGTTTGTAATACTCTACATAGGACTGCGAGCTTGCGTACTTATATTTATCGGTGAACCTCTTACCCAGTCTTTGCGCTATTTCCATGCGCCGATCAAAACGCGTTTCATCTGTCTGGATCTGTGTATTGGGTACCCCCCCTGCTGGATCTGCTATAGGTAAAGGACTCCGAGAAGGGTCTAGATAACCCGAATTCGAAGTGCTCGGCCCCACCACCACACTATCGGGCAAGATTTTCCCACGCTTACCCAATAGCTCTTCCGCAAAGGGTCCAATAGTAGGGTGAACAATCGTCGCACGTTTAGAGTAACCTGTCAGATTCATATACGTTGCCACCTCGTGCGCCCCATTGGTCGACATCATGCTATTAATCAAGGCTATTTTGTCAGCATGTTTAGCGAGACCTTTAAAATGATTCCCCAAACGCAAGCCGTCCACGTTTGTAGAAATCGCCTCACTTGGCCCCATCACCTTTTTGCTGTCTTTGGGATCGAAGGTATCGAGATGGCTCATCCCTCCTGCCAAGTAGATATAAATCACACTTTTCGCCTTCCCTCCTCCAGCACCTTTACCCGATTGCGCCCTCGTCGCCGAAGGTAATAAGCCCGTCAAACTGGACATACCGACACCTAGGCTGACTTGCGCCGTTCTCTGCATGAAATTACGACGACTGTGACTACTTCTGCCTGCTAAATCTAAAATATCATTCATATTTTCTATTATAAAATTTATTACTTCTGTTTTTTCAAGTCCTTCAATCTTACTGCACAAAGAGAAATTCTGGGCTATTCATCAATGCCCAAGCCAGATCACTGATCCCGTCATCTTCGCCGAAGTCTTCCATCATTTTCATTCCTAACTTCAATTCATCGTCACTAGGATAACGACTGAGCATGGTGAAAAAGACACCGCGCACTTTGTCGTCAATCGCGTCCAATACTTCCAAATCCTGTACGATTTTTGAAGATCCTCCAGTCATACGCTCAGTCACCGATCCATTCATCAATGCTAAAACTTGAGGCACCGAACCATCCAAGGAGTGTTCATCAGTTACTTCACGATCCGATTGACCAAAAGTATCCAATAACGAAGCTGCTGGCGCTGGCTGCAACATCTGCGCTGCTCGGATCATTTCGATCTTCCCCATCTTAGGGACTGATGGTGCTGCTCCCTGCAACTCCCCTGGTTCCGATACCACTATTGCACCCAGACGCCTGAAGTTCTTGTCGTAAGCTTGATACTTTGCAAAAATTTCTTCAACACTATCTTTATTGAAATCAACCGTCATGACCGATCTCATGAACGACCCATCACGCCCTTTCACTTCATCAATCTTCGAACCCGATGCGAGTAGCAACAATGAATCCCATGCCTGTTCTGGTTTCATACGTCGCAAAACCGGCCCTGCAAACAAATATGCCTTGGTGCTCGATGGCTCTACAGTAGTCGCCAAGCCCTGATATGCGCGGGTATTATATAGAATCCGCATGAACTCACGCAAATCGTAATTCACTCGCTTCATTTCGCTGGTAACAAATGCTAAAACTTGAGGTTGCCCGCATACTGAGTCTTCTTCAAAATCTGTGATTGGTCCAATTAAGGGTTTACCAAAAGCACGATCCCACATACGATTGGCGATCACCATCGCAAACCGAGGGTTGTCCGGGGAAGTCATCCAGTCAGCCAAAGCTTCACGACGTGTTTTACCGCCTTTTTTAGCCGCTCCACCTAACAAGGTTCTTGGTCTCACCACCGAACCAGGTTTGCCGCCGCTACCGCTGAAATCATGTGGCAATTGAGTCTCCAAAGATTTATCGTCCTTCACATCCCATCTCATGAAGTTCAAATAACGATAAAAATTGTAAGCCAACTGACGGTTCTCCGTCGGCACGCCATTCTTTTTAGCAAAAATCACCAATTCCTTGGTTTTTTCACCCCCGCTTTTTCCCATCATTCCTCCCATCGCGCTGCCAGGAGCGATGCGTTGAGTATTACCAAAAAAAGCTGCCATGCGATAAAAATCCATCTGCGTCCACTCTGCAAACGGGTGGTCATGACACTGCGCGCATGAAATATCAATCCCCAAAAACACCTGACTGAAATTTGCAAAAGCATCAAATTCCATACCAGCATCGCGCAACAAAAATCCCGACGCAGGATTATGTCCTATGTTGCCTGTAGCCGTGATCATTTTAGTCACAATTTGGTCATAAGGAGTATTGCCCTCCAACTGATCCTGCCACCATTTGATGTAAGGCTCAGCTCGCCGCCCGCCGCCCTCGCCTATCTTACCCTTCAAGCGGAACATATCGGCAAAATAGTTAAACATGTGTGAACTGTAACCTGGGTGCGTCAGCAACTCATCAATCAAGCCACTGCGTTTATCAGGACGGGTATTTTCCGCAAACCGCATAAACTCTTCCCGAGTCGGAATACGTCCGATGATGTCCAAATACACACGACGCACAAACAGATCATCTGGTAACGCTTCGTTAAATCCTTTGATGCCCGCCTTTTTTAAGTTTTTCGCTAGCAAACCATCGATGCGTTTAGCTGAAGCTTGGGTGGCGGAGTTATCACCCACCCCCGTGAAGCGCTTAGCAGCTTCGGCATCAGCTTTCACCAACCGATCCAAGGGCACTTTGACCGTTTTACCATTCTTCAATCGCAATTCCACTTTGTCGCCATCTAAAGCAACAAATGCTGCATCCAGCTTCTTTCCATCCTTGCTCGTCCAGACACGCGCTTGCAAAGATGACACCAAGCACAAAGACAGCGCAGCCACCATCCCCAACTGAGCCTTTTTACCAGCTATTTTACTAAGATATCGAATATTCATACGTTGACAGATTTTGATTTTAATAAGCAGACCAAAGAAATCGCCGATCCACCTGATCGACCTTCTATGAATTATAACGCTACGAAGTTTTTTTGTTACAAGCGATAAAAAAAACTTCTTTTTTCGCCCGCATAGTCACCAAGCCCTCACTCAGCTTCATCCACCTCGACGCTCACCTCCAAGCCCGCCTTATCTGCAGCCACACGCACCAAATTGCGAATCGCCTCGATGGTGTGCCCATTGCGACCGATCACCCGCCCGATGTCGGTCTGATTGAGCCTGATATGAAACTCATGCCGATCACCCCGCTGCTCATGAATAACCGAGGCGTCCTCTGGGTGCTCTATCAGTTTGAGCACGACATATTCTACAAATTCCTGTATTCCTAAAGTTGCTTCCATATTTTGATACTTCCAATGACATGCCATCCAAGCATGATGACGACATTTATGGAAGCACGAAAATGCCTAGAGCAAAAAAAACCGCCCCTACATAGGGCGGCCCTAGCCTGCCAGCCCCGCCTGATAACAGACGAAGACCATGACGGATCAAAATAAAGTAGAATAAAAGGCAGCGTTAGCCTTTACTCCGCAGCAGCAGCCGCTTTGCGAGCTTTTTTGATCAAGCTGCGCACCGTATCAGAAGGCTGCGCACCTTTTGCGATCCAGCTATCGGTCTTTTCGAGATCAATCTTGAAATTGTCACCTTCAGCGAGGGGATCGTAGGTTCCTACAGCCTCGAGAATTTTGCCCTCTTTTGGCGCACGCCCATCCGCAACCACTACACGATAATGTGCACGATTCTTTGTTCCTTCACGTTTCAATCTAATTTTTACAGCCATCTTTACGTCCTTTTCCTATGGTTCCTATCTCTTTCCAAAAATTTAAGGACTACCGTTTAAGCTTCTCTGCGATAAAATCAAGTAGAACTTACCACCGCGCTCACATTCCAAGCCCACCCGGCATACCTTTGCCTCCTCCAGGACCACCCATCGCGCCCATTTGCGCCATCATCGCCTTCATTTTACCCTTACTTTTCATCATTTTTCGCATCATCGACACCTGCTTGAGCAAACCATTGACCTGAGTCACCGACGTGCCACTACCGCGAGCGATGCGCTGCCTGCGCCGCCCTTTGATGATCTCTGGACGAGTGCGCTCCTTCGGCGTCATCGACAGGATAATCGCCTCCATCTGCATCATACGACGTTCATCGACCTGCATGTTGCCCATTTTTTTACTCATGCCAGGGATCTTCCCCAACAAACTCTGCATGCCGCCCATTTTATTCATCATTTTCATCTGGGAGAGCAGGTCATTAAAATCAAAACCACCCTTCTGGATCTTTTTAGCCATCTTCATGGCCTCATCCTCATCCATCACCTCCGCCGCCTTCTCCACCAAGCCCACGACATCCCCCATGCCCAAGATCCGTCCCGCCATGCGATCTGGCACGAACACCTCCAACATCTCGAGTTTCTCGCCTTCACCGACAAATTTGATCGGCTGTTTCGTCACTGATCGCATCGAAAGCGCCGCCCCACCGCGAGCATCACCATCCAATTTGGTCAGCACGATACCCGTGATCCCCACCGCTTGATCAAAACTGCCCGCCACCTTGACCGCCTGCTGCCCCGTCGCCGAATCAGCGACAAACAACACCTCACCAGGATCCAGAAAATCACGCAGCGCTTTCAACTCCGCCACCAGCTCCTCTTCCACCTCTTGCCGTCCCGCCGTATCAAAAATCACCGCCGTGCCATTTTGCTGCTCAGCCCAGACCAAGGCCTCTTTGGCAACTTTAAGCACATCCTTGCTGCCCGGTTCAGGACAAAAAACCGGCACATCGATCTCACGCCCCAAAGTCGCCAACTGCTCGATCGCCGCCGGCCGAGCCAAATCACAAGCCACCAACAAAGGACGCCGCCCCTGTTTTTTCAAATGTAAAGCCAACTTCGCCGAAGTCGTCGTTTTACCCGCACCATTCAGACCCACCATCAAAATTCTCGCAGGAGCATTCAGGTTCAAAGGGGCTGAATCACCACCAAGCAACGCCGCCAGCTCGTCTTGAAAGACCTTCACCATCTGCTGACCCGGCGTCACACTACGCAACACACTCTCACCCAGAGCTTTTTCCTTCACATTAGCGATGAACTCCTTCGCCACCGAAAACTCCACATCCGCATCTAACAAAGCCAAACGCACATCGCGCAGCGCATCAGTGATGTTTTTCTCACTCAGCTTGCCGTGGCCGCGCAGCTTCTTAAAGGTATCCTGTAAACTGTCTGAAAGTTGTGAAAACATAAGTTTGTGTATTTTGTATAAAAATCCGTCAAAAAAAACTCGTCAGCTTAAGGCATCTATCAATTCCAGCATCAGTTCCCCACCGCCGCCGTTTCACCTGCCTTATCCAGTGTCTCCATGCCTTTTACGGGTTTTGCCTTCAGCTGCAACTTTTTTTGTGGCAAATAATCCGCTTTCAAATCTACTAAAAACTTCCAAACAATCACCTCAGGCCGCTCGCTGCCCTCATGTTTCAACACCACTTGCACCACACAATCCTTGCTCCGTAGCCGCTGTGGCACCTGATAACGGATCACCCCCGCATCCACATCGTAAGTATACGGCACCTGCCCCAAACCCGAAACCCGCATCCTAATACTCTCCGCATCGACCGCCCCTAGCTTGGACACATCCAGCTCGATCAACGGCAAGCGCTCAGTTATTTTTTCGCCATCCGCAGGACGCGTTGTCACCAGAGCCGTCTCACCTGCCTCATCGCCGCCAGCAGCCCCCTTCCCCTGCTCACTCGCCACCAACAAGCGCCGCCCCGAAGCCAACATCGTCGCCCCCTTGAAAGTCATCGCCTGAGTGAAATTCGCATCGCTCGTGCCATAAACCATATAACGCCCAAGCTCAGCTGCAGGCGTATCCCAGTGCGTCTTTTTCTGATTCACCGTGAACAACAAATCATAACCCGCCGCCAGCCCACGTTCCGCCACCAGATTGCTGTAGATTCCATAAGGATAAGCATAGACCTTCATCACCGAACCGTATTCAGAAAAATTTTTCATCAAAAAATCATAGGAATCATTGAACTCCGCATCGATCCAAGCCAAATACTCCTCCTCACTGCGCCCTTTTTTGATCAACATGCTCTGGTGACTCACGCTATGACTGCCTATCACCCCGCCCGCTGCCATGATATCTTTCACCTGACTATAAGTCAGCGAGCGCCCGCCAATACCCACATACTTTTGATAGAGAAAAAGCGTGAACGGGTATCCGAACTCCTTCAACACCGGCAAAGCCAAAGTATGAGTTGCCTTCCAACCATCATCGATCGTGATCATCACACACTGATCGGGAATATTCTTTTTGCCACGTCGCCAAGCTAGGAAATCCTGAATACTGATCACCGGCAGATCCGAATCCTTGATCATCTGCATCTGCTCACGAAACTTACCGATGTTGAGCACCATGTCCTTCTTCGACACCCCCTCCGTGAAATCGTGATAACCCAAAATCGACACCTCCGCCTCCTTATTGATCACCAACTTCATCGCCACCGGCTTGGGCGGAGGAGGAATCACCGTAAACGGCTCATCCGCCAACAACTCCATCAAAGTCGGCTCGCGCTGCTCGACCGCCTCCCCCGATTTCTCCACCTCAGCCACCCGCTTAGCCACACGACTCGAAAACTCCTGCACTTTCTGACAAGAGGCCAAAGTCATCAAAAGCAAACACAGCGAAAAGAACAAGAAAGCCCCTCCCTGTTTCCTCATGATAAAAAATATATCCTTTTGCCTCACCATTTCCCTATCCCTATTCAATGTAACTATAACTCCAACGGCAAAAAATTCATCACAGATTTCACGAATGACGCGGATATTTTTCAGAACGAATCAAGCGCGCAAAAAACATCACTGCCATTAAGTTAAAAAAGCGCTGGTGAGATTCTCTGTCTCGACAAATCGAAATAATAAAATTATTATAACATCAAAATCGAATGAAAAAAAATCATCTGAAACTCTTTTTGATTTTCCTCGCCAGCATAGCCATAATCATACCCGCTGTAAATATTGGCAAAGGAATCTATGCGCGCTTATTGCATTATTCCGAACTTGGTTGGATCGACATTGAAATCCCCGAACATTTCCCACCAGTCGCGAAAGTGGATTATACTATTGAAATGGGAGAAAAAAATCCAGTATATTCCATCTCTGGTAAAAAAGTGCACCTAGTAGCAGGCTACATCGGAAAGAGTTGCGGCAAAGTCGTTATCGACACTAAAAATAATAGCAATAACGACTATTTTTATCGACTAGAAATGAGTCTCTCAAAGGGAAACAACTATCAGAAACCCACCTACCGCATCACCCAATCGGGCAACGATCAATGGCAAATTGAAAAGCATTACAAGTTTGGAGGAAGTCACACCTATCCCCTTGACCCTCACACCACTAAAATTGAAAAAATATTTATACACTAACACTCTCGCTAATGGCCTCAAAGAAAACCAAAGCCTCCCTCCCCTCATCATCTGCGCCCATCTGCGAAATCTGCGGTTCAACTCTTCTCTTCTTCATGCCCTTCATGGTGCCCCTCTTACTCTTCCTCCCCTAAAAATCCCGCCACTTCTCCAATACCCCCATCGCCGCCCCGCTGTCCACCTGCTCACCCGCCAAAGCCAAACCCTCACTCAAATCCGCAGCCTTGCCCGTCACCACCAAGCCCGCAGCCGCATTCAGCAACACTATATCGCGTTTCGCTCCTCCCACCTCCCCTTGCAAAATCCCCCGTAGAATTGCCGCATTCTCCACCGCATCCCCACCTTTCAAATCCTCCACCTCACTGACCGCCAGCCCCACATCCCCCGGCTCCACCAGCAGCGACGACTTTTCTCCCTCACAGCTTTTCCAAATCTGCGTCGCGCCACACACCGACAATTCATCCATACCATCACCCTGAGCCGTCTTGCCATGCACCGCCCACGCCTGCTTCCTACCTAATCGAGTAAGGATATCCGCAAACACCGGTGCCAATTTTTCGTCAAAAACACCGATCACCTGATAATCGGGACGCACCGGATTGAGCAACGGACCGAGAATATTAAAAATCGTACGCTGCCCCCGCTTCGCCAACAAAGCCCGCACCGGCGCCACCGCCTTAAACGCAGGATGATACATCGGCGCAAACAAAAACCCCGCCCCCACCTGCTTTACACATTCAGAGAACTCCTCCGGAGCCATGTCGATGCGAATCCCCAAAGCCTCCAGCACATCTGCTCCTCCGCTTTTAGAAGTGATCGCACGATTACCATGTTTCACCACCTTCACCCCCGCCGCCGCCAACACAAAAATCGTCGCCGTCGATACATTGAACAAATCCAACTGATCGCCACCCGTGCCGCAAACATCGAGCACCGGACCATCCAAGTCATCCGAACTAAGCCCAGGATCCACCGCACGCTGTAAAAAAGTCTCCACAAAAGCCGCAATCTCACCAGGCGTTTCCCCCTTACTCGCCAATTCACTTAGAAAGTTCGCCTTATCCTCCACCGAGATTTTTTCATCCAACAAAAAATCACCCGCCACCATCACCTCCGCTCGTTCAAGTTCACGCCCATCTTTCACCTGCTGTATCAAATCTTTCATAAAGCTGCTATTTTTTACCACCCCATGCTCGCTAAAGCCAGCCTATACGCAAGTCCATAATTGCGAATTGCTCGAAGCACAGTAAATTAGAATCCATCGCAAGCTCTAGCGTCCAGTCACACATTCAGTCAAGCACATGCCAACCACCGAGGAAAACAACAGCCACTCCCTGCAAGGAAGCATCCTCCTTGCCGCTCCAAGCCTACGCGAACCCACCTTCCGCCACAGCGTACTGTTGCTCACCGAACATAGTGAAAATGAAGGCGCCCACGGCTACATCCTCAACCGACCACTAGGCAAAACCGTCGGCGATTTATTACCCGACGAAGCTTTTGACGCCCTCGCCGACGTACCCGTTTTCATCGGCGGACCCGTCAGCACCGAGCACCTCACCTTTGGCTCCCTCGCCTGGTCAGAAGAAATCCAAAACCTCCAGTTCACCAGCCATCTATCCGCCAAACAAGCCCTACGCCAGCAAAACGAAGGATTCTCCATCCGCGCCTTTGTCGGTTACTCAGGCTGGGGCGAAGGCCAACTCGAAGCCGAGCTCAAACAAAGCACCTGGATCACTCACAAACCTGAAAAACGTGTACTCGACCTCGAACAACTCGACAGCTTGTGGACTCGCCTGCTCAAAGAAATGAGCCCCTGGCACGCCCTGCTCGCCGACGAACCCGACGACGTCTCGCTGAACTGAAAAATCAGCGCTTCTTCAGCTCCCCACAACCACCCTCACAACTCCAATACCGGCACGCTTCTGATTCCCGTATCATTAGGATTAAAAGCCGAATTCCTAGCGCGCCCTTCGACCAAAACATAAGCCGGCTTGCCATTGATCTGAGCCACACTCATCCGCAGGTGATAAAACAAAGCGATTTTTCTCAAAATATCTCGCCGAGAAATATCCGCCGCTTTCAAACTAAACAACGGCGATTCCTTCTCCACATGACGAAATTCATAACGAATATCCGCAATCGGTTGCTGCTCAAAAATCAGATCCAAGGTCATCTTGCGATACTCCACCTCAAAGCTCTCATCCAACCACGTATTCAAAGGAGCGTGATCCGACTTCAAAAAAGAAGCTCGCACACTTCCTCCGCTCTTTTTCCCACCCCCCTTGCCCAACCTACCCGTGATGCATCCCGTCATCAGCACGACACACAGCAAAGCACCCCATAATCCCATCCTAAGCTTTTTCCGCTTCATAAGTCCCACACCATATACAGAAATTCCCACAAAGTCGCTAAAAAATCTCTAGCAGGCACGAGCAAAGCTTTCAGCCTCAAACTAATGCGTTGCAAATACGTAACTAACTCACCACATCTTTTCTCAAATCACGCAATACCCGCAATTCCCCCCACTGCGCCCCCCGCATCCTGCGTCCACCGTCCTTCCTCTTCACGCCAAACCCCTCTCTCTTATCTTCAAAAAACTCATCCACAAATTGCTGGCTCCCCATCACCGCCCCATCACTGAAGTATCGCACCCGACAACGCAAAGCCACCGCCATAGGCAATCGCCCACCAGTTTCCAATACCTCCGCAATCTCCGCCTGGCTGAATCCCCCCTTACCTTTCTCATACCCATCAACACTTACCTCAGCCCCCACCTCTTCCCCCTTCACATACAACAAACAGCGATATTCCGCCTCCACCGTCCTCCAAGCCACTCGCTGACGTCCCGTCACCGCAAACGTCAATCCCTGACGCGCCTCGCGATTCCCAGCCGCCGCCGCCGCATACGAACACCATCGGTAGCCCTCAGGCACCTGCGCCAATCCCGCCCGGATCGGATTCAAATCAATATAAGCCGCCACGATTCGCAAAGCCTCACTGCCGTCATCTCCCTCACCCGCGCCTTCGAGCAGCACACTCCTAAAACGCCCCTGCCACAAAGTCCCATCACGGCCATGTTTTTTGTTATAAACCAGCGTCATTTTCATCTTCAACTCCTTCATGAACATCGACAAATCAAACAGCCTCTCCTTCACCCCCGCCGCGATTTCATCCAAAACACTCTCCGCCCCCATCTCCTGACACCGTTCCACCTCCGCCATCACCAGCTTCGTCGACCACTCTCCCTTCAGCATCTTCAAGCGATTCAGATAATCCTCCCGCGACCAGTTCCGCAAAGCCGCCTCCTTATCTGGCACCTCCAGCAGCAGATGAAAGTGATTCCCCATAAAGCACCAAGCCAGCGCCCGCAGACCAGAAAACTTCAGCTGCCTCAGCATCAAAACCCGAAATGCCTCCTTCTCATCATCCCCAAAGAGAATAACCCTCCCCGCCGTCCGGCTCACCACATGATAATAGTTGCTCTGCCCCTCCGGCCCCAATAAAAATTCACGCGTCTTCCTCATGCTCAAAAGCCTATCAGTTCAAACCCAAGCCGTCAACCATATTATTCATATGGGGTCTGACCTTACTAACTACCACAAAAGCCTATCAGTACAAACCCAAGCTGTCAACCATACTATTTATATGAGGTCTGACCTTACTAACTCCGCGCCAACCTGCCCCCCCCTAGCATACCTACCACCAAGCCAAAATCTCCCATACCGCATTATTGCAATCACACCAAAAGACTAATCCACTCATCGCTTTCTATCGAGCCTGATCGGCCTTATGGGTAAGACCATGTCTTTGCCGCTACCCAAACCAGGTTCACCACCGCTCTCCAACGATGAGATTCTCGATGCCTTCCTCAGCAGCCTCGTCGAAGATGGAATCGAGCCGTATGATCATCAGGAAGAGGCTATCCTCGAACTTTTTGCGGGGAACAATGTGATTCTCAATACCCCAACAGGTTCGGGTAAATCACTTGTCGCTCAAGCTCTGCAGTATCGGTCGATCTGTCTGGGACGGCGCTGCTTTTACACGGTGCCAGTGAAGGCGCTCGCCAACGAGAAGTTTTTGTCACTCTGTCAGGTCTTCGGCCCAGAGAATGTCGGAATGATCACCGGTGATGCCACGGTCAATGCTGAAGCTCCGGTGATTTGCTGCACCGCGGAGATTTTATCCAACCTCGCGCTGCGCGAAGGCGATCTGGCGAAGGTCGATGAGGTGATCATGGACGAGTTCCATTATTACTCGGATCATGAACGCGGTGTTGCTTGGCAGGTGCCTCTATTGACCCTTCCTCAAGCGCGCTTTCTACTCATGTCCGCGACCTTGGGTGATACCGGCATATTCGAAAAAGGATTGACGGCGCTCAACGGACTTCCGACCACTCTAGTGAAATCGGAAGACCGCCCCGTTCCGCTCGAATACGAATACAGCACAACGATGCTGGAGGAGAAAATCGAAGAACTGGTTGAGGCCGACCGAGCGCCTATTTACCTCGTGCATTTCACCCAGCTCTCCTGCGCAAAAACAGTGCAAAATCTGATGAGTCGGAACTTTTGCTCGAAGGAGGAAAAGAACAAAATTGCCTCCCATTTAGTCGATGCAGACTTCCGCAGTCCCTACGGCAAGGAGATAAAAAAGTTTCTTCGTCACGGCCTCGGGATTCATCACGCGGGTCTACTGCCCAAGTATCGCGTGCTGGTCGAGAAATTAGCCCAACAGGGTTTGCTCAAAGTGATCTGCGGCACGGACACGCTTGGCGTCGGGGTCAATGTTCCAATCCGCACCGTGCTATTCACTCAGCTTTTCAAATATGGAGGTCAAAGCACCAAGACCCTTGCCGTGCGTGACTTCAAACAAATCAGCGGGCGAGCTGGACGCCGCGGATTCGACTCGGTTGGCTACGTGGTAGCTCAAGCCCCGCCACACGTCATTGACAATATCAAGGCAGAGCAAAAAGCCGCAGCCAAGGGCAAGAAGAGCAAGGCGATGAAAAAAAAGCCGCCAGAAAAGGGGTTTGTAAACTGGGATGAAGGAACCTTTCTCAGGCTGCGTGAATCAGCTTCAGAAAAATTAACTTCAAGTTTTTCAGTGAATCACAGTATGCTGCTCAATGTCCTCAGCCGTACCCATGAGGACGGCTGTGATGCGCTTCGCCAAATCATTCGCAAATCTCACGAGACAGGCCCAGGAAAGAACAAACTCCGCAGTCGTGCCTTTTCGCTCTTCCGCGGATTGGTTGAAGGCAATGTGCTAAAGATCATTCCAAAGGCGCAACGTGGCGGAGCTTACAAGGTAGCGCTGAACATTGATCTACAACAGGACTTCTCGTTGAACCAAGCTCTCGGGCTTTATCTTCTCGAAGCCATTGCGAAGCTGGATCAAGAGGATCCCCAATACCCGCTGCAAATCCTGTCTCTCGTGGAAGCTATTCTTGAGGACCCGACCGTGGTGATCCGCAAGCAAGTCGATAAAATAAAAAGCGAGCTCGTAGCCGAAATGAAAGCTGAAGGCATCGAATACGATGAGCGTATGGAACGACTCGACGAGGTTGAGCACTCGAAGCCGGGAAAAGAGTTCATCTACTCTACCTACAATGAGTTTGTCCTGACGCACCCCTGGGCGAAAGAAGTCTCTGTGCGACCCAAGAACATCGCCCGTGAGATGTTTGAAAACTGGCAATCGTTCGAAGATTACATCAAAGCCTACGGCCTCGAACGCAGCGAAGCGGTTCTGCTCCGACATCTCTCCGAAGTATTTAAAGTGCTGGTACAAACGGTTCCGCCTGCGGCAAAAACTGAGCAGGTTCTGGAAGCGGAATCCTATTTTGAATCGATGCTTCGCGGCATCGATTCCAGTCTGCTTGATGAATGGGAAAAACTCCGCGACCCGGATTATGTTCCGGAAGTTTGTGACACAGAAACACCAGCGAAGAAAATACCGATCACCAGAAACCGTGAAGCGTTTCAACGCTTAGTCAGAGCGAAGATTTTCAATGTCGTGAAGGCCTTGTCGCAACGTGAGTGGGGGCAGGCACTTTCCATTGCTGCTCCATCCGATGAACCCATGACATCGACAGCATTGGGCAACATAATGAGTGACTATTTCGGGGATCACGGTTTTATCCGGCTCGATCCTGAAGCGCGAAACCGCAAGCACTGCCGGATTGAGGATGGCGACAATCCATCCCTCTGGAAGGCTGAGCAGGTTCTGGTCGATCAGGAAGAACTCAACGACTGGTCCGTCCGCTTTGAAGTCGATCTACGCGCCTCCGACGATCAAGACGAGGTGACGCTGCTCTGGAACAGCATCGGACCGGTCACTGAATTGAACTCCTAACTGGAGTGTTTATCATTTGTCGCCGGACTGCCGCATAGCGCCCGACCTGCCGTCGCGTGAGGCAGTCTGAACGCTACTGCTGGAGCTAGCACTGCCCTGACGCTTGGCGCCCTCTTCAGAAATTTCAACATCGCCTGCTTCGAGCAACTTAACCACTGCCGGGCGTGCTGCCGCAGCTGGGGTGATCTGTCCCGACTTCCCTGGACTCAAGAAGAGTTTTTTTCCACCTGGAAGAGGAACTCTGAGCGGCTTTTTAGTATTGTTGGTGATTTCCATAGTATCGAAGGGATCGGGAGAGTAGCACACAAGCAGACCCTAGCAGGGTATTTTTGGAATTAAATCCTCAGAACAACTCGGCATCCGCTTCAAGTTAAGTCATTCCTACTCACTCTTTTTTTTCTTCTTACCAAAAGGCAATAACTTCTTTAAGCCCTTGCTAGGTTCCTCCGCTTCCTCAGTCTTCTCCTCCTTCATTTTCTCGCTTTCATTGGCAGCACGCTCACCCGACTTAGTAGCGCTCTCATCAACCGCCGGCTCGACCTTGCCATCCTTTTTTCCGCCTTCCTCTTTTTTATCTTTTTTCCCCTTACCTAAAAACAGCACATTTTTCAATCCTTCACCAATTTTTCCCGCTCCCTCGATCAATTTCTCAGCACCTTTGCCCGTCATCGCAGCCGCACCCTTCACCGCATTTCCGCCAGCGTTGATCACTCCCTCTCCTCCTCCTGCATGCCCGTTGAGTCCCTTCAGTCCCCATTTCATGTTTTTGATAGGTCCAGTTCCCTCAATTTCCAATAGCTTACTCGCCAAGCCCGTCACCACCCCCATCGCTCCAGTAAAATTGATTTTACCATCGATGTCGGCGTTGTCTTTTTCCACATCATAAAACACCTTCACCACGACCTCACTCAAATCCCCCTGGATATGCAAGTCCTCCGACCTAATGATGGCATCCTTTATTTGATACGTCCCAGTCAATTTTTGTGTGCCATGTGTTTCTCCATCTTTACGCCGACCAAAAGCGGGGATGATTTTATTGAACGTATCAAAAAAAGTTCCCAACAACGGCATCGTATAAAACTCAGCCTCTTCAATCCTCACTGAACCTTTCCCTTGCCTCACCATCGCCCCAGCATCTCCGGCGCCATCAAATTCAAAAAACAACCGTCCCCGCAAAGCCGTTGCATCTCCCTCCTTTTTCTGCTCGGTCGCTTTTTTCTCACCCTCCGCTACTTCATTAACTGGCTTTTGCTCTTTTTCACTCTCTTCAGTTACCTCTTTTTTGCCCTCATCACCTTTTTGAGTCTCCGCCTTGAGCTCTTTCTGAGTGACTTCTTTCGCCCCTTTTCCAGTTCCTTTTACCGGCTCTTTATCTTCACCCTTAAGCTCCGCTTCACCTTTCGCCTCGCCACCACTAGCCAATGATTTCAGCTCAGCCAGCGAAACATCTTCCAGTTTCAACGATGCCTGATAAGCCCTTTGCTCACTCAGCACCTCCATCTTAGCTCTCAAAGAAACACCCCCATCAGCCATCCTCATAGTCAGGCCTGGCTCCACCGTGCTCACTGCACCACCCGCAAAAGCAAGCGCTCCCTTTACTGCCTTCATTTCGACCCTTCGCCCGCCTGTTTTTACCACCACATCCTTCTCATTGAGAAATTTCACCTGCACATCGCTTTGCTTCAAATCTCCAAAATTCACCAAACCATCCACCTGTAAATGCGGAGCTTGTAACAATGCCACGTCCGGCATTTTTGCTGCCCCCTCATTGGCTAACAAATCCTTGATCAATTTCACAAAATCG
This sequence comes from Verrucomicrobiales bacterium, assembly GCA_021648365.1. Taxonomy (GTDB): domain Bacteria; phylum Verrucomicrobiota; class Verrucomicrobiia; order Verrucomicrobiales; family DEV007; genus JAADHD01. The sequence continues at coordinate 8,836 of JAKISY010000015.1, read as the reverse complement.
ATCTGACTCTCTACCTTCACCATTTCTATGGTTTTATCCGTTATCCTATATCGCAGCTCACCGCTGAGGGGCTTGCCATCATAAGCTACGTCCACCTTCTTGAAATCCACCAACTGATCCTTTCCAGAATAAATCACCTCAGAATTGGCATGATCCAATACCAGACCGTGCCAATCGATCGACTTGCCCTTCAAAGTGAAATCCGCACTCATCTGATTTCCCTGACCTGAATCCTCAGAAAGTAATTGTAAGTAACCGCCTAAATGAAATTCTCCCTCATTCATTTTAGCAAACACATCCGGTTGCACCACGCTCACTTTTCCCTCCGCAAAAAGCACTGCCCCCGTCAACTCTTTCATCGAGATCAGTTCCCCAGCCACCTTCATTGCCACCTCGTCAGCAGGCAAAAATTCGACCTTCATATTACTCTTTCTTAAGTCACCAAAATCCAAAGTCCCGCTCATCCCCAAATGCGGTGGTTTCACCATCACGAATACTTTTTCATTCACCACCGCCGATCCTAGATAATCATTGATCAGCGACAACACATCCGTTTGCCCATCCAACTTACTCACTTCGAGAACCTTAGTAACGAAGTGGTAACTGAAATCTCCCGTCATCTTGCCCTCCTTACTCAGCACATCGAGCTCACTCACCTCGACCACCTTACCTTTTGCATCGTAAAGCACCTGCGCCCGCAATTGATCAAAATCCATACCGTGCCAAGCAAACGACTCACCTGAAAAATCAGCTTTCACTGTCATCTCAGCTAGATTCCCTGTGTCGATGTCAAAATCTCCACGGATCTGCACCTGACCTGCTGCTGATTTGAGCTCAATCCATTGCTGGATATCCTGCCAAAATGCAAAATCAATCAGCGGACCTTTTTTCACCGCATCGATAGCCTTGTCCACCACATCCCCACCTTTCTGCCCCTTCTTTTTGCCGAACATCACCTGCCCAGTCAGATCAAAATCCGCCCCATTCATCTGCGCGGTCAACCGTTTCACCTCCACCCCTCCTACGCCAGCTTTGATCCACGCATTCACATTCTCAACTTTCTCCACCTCCTTGCCATCGACCAACATCTTGATCTCAGAATCGTATAAGGTCACCCGCACCGAAATCCTTCTTTCTATCAACCACCGACCAAGACTCGGAAAAATCGCTATGTCACTGATCACCATCAGCGGCACCTCCTTCTTCTCGCTACTGTAAATTGCCAGGTTCTCAAACACCATGCCCCGCAAAGGCACACGCTCACTTTTTTCATAGCCCAAATGCACCCCCGCTTCAGCTAAAGCCACCACCACCAACTTCTCAGTTTCCTCGATCAGCCAGTTCCTCGCAGCGTAACCTAAAACCACCCCGATCACTGCTACGAATAACAAAACCACTGCCACACGCTTCAATCGACTACGCCCACCTTTTTTTCCACCAAGCTCCTCCTTCTCCCCACTCACCTCTTGCTGCTTATTTTCCGTTTCTTTCATCTTATCAAAATTCGCTCAGTTGCCAGTGGCTAGGACTCCACCATATTCCATTACGATTATACTACTTTCCACGCGACTTCCAACAAACAAGCGATAAATTCCCCACTAAGATGAAATATCCCCCCCAGCTTCTATTAGCATTGATCACCCTACCCACTGAAGAACTCACACGCTCCAACGGCATCGCCTTTTCTCCCGATCACAAAACCCTCTACGTCGCCCAATCCGACCCCGCCGCTGCGATCTGGAAATTCTTTCCCGTCAAAGCCGATGGCAGCCTCGGCAAAAGCAAAGTCTTCTATGATGGCACCTCCGACTCATGAACAAACCCGTCACTCAACACCAGCTCAAAACCGACATCCTCATCGCCGGCGGAGGTCCCGCCGGAGTCCCCTGCGCCATCGCCGCTGCACGCTTTGGCGCCAAGACCATACTCTGCCACGACCGCCCCGTTCTCGGTGGCAACGCCTCCAGCGAAGTGCGCATGCACATCGTCGGAGCCAACGGCACAGGCAGCACCGATCGTGGCTGCGAACTGCAAACCGAAGCACGAGAGTCCGGCATCATCGAAGAGATTCGGCTCGAAAACACTGTCCGCAATCCGCAACGCTCCCCCTCGATGTTCGATCTCATCCTCTACGACATTCCCCTGCGCAGCTGTGTCTCGCGGGACATCGAGAACTTGATGTTCGCCGGCCGCAACCACTCCGCCACCCACGCAGGGCTTACGCATCACTATTTGATTCCTAACAGAGCAGCCATGTAATCGGTATCGATGCCAGCCGCTAGGCGGCGCCTCTTTATCGACCAATCCGAATATTTTTCTTCTGTCTTAAACAGGTTGAGTGCCAAGCGCCGCAGTGAGGAAAGATTGCCGGCGGCGTTCTTCGTCCGCGCTCGCACAGCGTCCTCGCCGAAGATCACATCAAGAACCCAGTGCAGCGAGTTCTCCACCCCCCAGTGGGAGCGCACTGTCGCTGAGGTCTTCTTCGCGTTGGGCGACAGGCTGCTGATGTAGTAACGCCGATTAATACTCGTCACCCCTTTCAGCGTCCGCTCCGATTCGATCACGGCGATGCTGCGCAACCCCGCCCAGCGTTCATGCCCCTCCAACCAGTCGGCTATACCGTCGATGACCCAGCAACGACGCACCTCGCCGCGACCGTGCCCGCGGTTCGCCTCGACGTGGTGCGGTGCCTCGTCGTCGGCGATGGCGTCCATGGCTCTGACGACCTGAGTTTGGAGGCTGGGCTGGTTGCCTTTGACCGCTAGCACGTAGTCCGCTCCCATCTCTATGCATTTTTTGGCTACTTCACGTTGGCAGCCCATGGCGTCGGTGGTGACGGTGCAGCCTTCTATATCGAGCACCTCCAGGAGTTTGGGTAGCGCGGTGATTTCGTTGCTCTTCCCCGCCACTTGCATTTGCCCGAGAGAGATGCCCGCACCGGTCGCCCAAGCGCCCACTATTGTGACCATCTTGGAGAGGTCACCCTTGGTACCGCGTAGCGCCTTGCCATCGATTGCGACCACCTCTCCGGCTAGCTTTTGGTGCACGTAACTCGTCCACAACGTGAAGGCTCCGAGGAGTTCGGAAGGGGCGATAGCCGAGAGCACGTTGCGGAATGTGTCGTGGCTGGGGATGCCTTCTGGCAACTCAAGGAAGCCCTTCAGCCACTGGTAGCGCAGCTTTCCGAAGCCCTCCATTTCGGTGAACTCAGAATACCCGCAGAGCACGGTGCACAGGGCGATGGTGAGGACGTCCTCCAGCTTGTGTTTCTTGCCGTGCTCGCGGCGCGGATCTTTAATCGTTGAGAGGATGGCGACGAGGTCACCTCTGGTTTCAAGTAGATTTTCGGATGGATTTATGTTGGCCATCTGTAACCAGTATACACTTTTCCAGTACGGTCCAGAGCTAATTTCCTATACCTATAAGGATTTTTTGATGCGTAAGCCCTGGCCACCCACGTCGCCTTTTCCTCCACCCGCGTCATGGCGACCTGCGCAGTGATGGGGCAAGGCATCGGCACTACTGCTGCCCTTGCTATTCAAAAACATATTCCACCCGCAGATATTGCCACGCATCCTGAACTCATGCAGCAGATCCAACAACAACTCACCCACGACGACGCCTTTCTCATCCCTCAAGGTCATCCCGATTCACAGAATCTGATCCATCAAGCCCGCATCATCGCGCATGCCACCAACGGCATCGACCACGCCCGCATTTGCCGTATTGTTATTGATTGACCCACTTCACGGTGCAGTTGCTTTCAACTCCACGGGCAAGCCAAGCTTCATCCAATCCTCTATGCCACCATTCAGGCTAGATACAAATTGAAAACCCGCCGCTCTCAAACGAGTGGCTACTTCAATAGCATGAAAATCCTCCTTGCTGCCATAGGCAAAAACTGGTGTCTTAAGATCACGGTCTGAATGTTTTTGCAATTCTTCTTCAATCGACATTTTCTCAAAATCATACGGAAACGAAACCGCACCAGTCAAGTGCCCCTGATCATACTCTGTCTGACTGCGCACATCCAGCACCCAAGCATTTGGATTATTTTCCAGGAAATGTTTCGCATGCTCCACTGTAAACCTCGCGTAAGTTTTTTGAGTCGCAGGATCGAAGGGTTCCATATCTTCAACCTTCTGCGCTTTGACCACTTTCACCGCAGGCGGGCGACACGCCGTCATCATCAGAGCGAGCAACAGCACTATATTACAAATAAATTTCACAAGGCAGAAACTATGCCAGCTTAGTCGTGAATCAAGTAGCTAAGGAAGCCTATTTCCATTCACCAACACCTGACTCTATAAATACACTTCCCCAATTCTCACCTTGTGCTAGATTCTCGCCATCATGAAAAACCCGAATCGCAGAAACTTCCTTAAAACCGCCGGTTTGACGGCTGCTGGGCTGAGCACCCAAGCTCTCGCTATCACCGAGCCCTTCACCCGCGCTCCTGGAGGTGCCCGCCTGCGACTCTCGCTCGCCGCCTATTCCTTTCGCAATCATTTTGCTTGGATGAAAGGCAAGGCAAAAAAATGCCAAGACCCTAAAATCACCATGCAAGGGTTCATCGACTTCTGCGCTGAACACAAGTGCGGTGGTGCGGAACTGACCAGCTACTTTTTTCCCGGCGACGCCACAGAACAATACTACGCAGACATGCGTGCCTACGCCCATCAGCGCGGAGTAGAGATCACCGGAACCGCAGTGGGCAATAACTTCTCTAATCCCAAAGGTTCTGAGGAACGCAACAAACAAATGGAATATGTGCGCTTGTGGATCGACCGCGCCGCCTTGATGGGAGCTCCTCATATCCGAGTTTTTGCCGGACGTCACCCCAAAGGAGTCAATGAAAAAGACGCCGAGCGTTTTGCCGCCGAAGCCCTCGAAGAAGCTGGAGAATATGCTGGCAAAAAAGGCATCTACCTCGGTATCGAAAATCATGACAGCATCGCCGACTCCGCGCGCCTGCTGCGAATCGTCAAAGCAGTGAAAAGCCCGTGGGTCGGAGTCAATCTGGATACCGGAAATTTCAGAACAGAAGATCCCTACAAAGACATCGCAGAAACTGCGGCTTACGCGGTGAACGTGCAGCTCAAAGTAGATATGCGTAGCCCCGCAGAAGGTCCCGCCGATCTTGATCGCATAGGCAAAATCCTCAAAGACGCAGGTTATCAAGGCTACGTGGTGCTAGAGTATGAAAAAAATGACGACCCCTTTGTCAACGTGCCACCCGTGCTCGACCGCATGCGCAAATTTTGTGATGCTTAACTAGCTCTCCACATGAGTATCCGTTTACGCACCCTAAGCGAAGGCGATCTGGATTTTGCCAACCAGCTTCGCGAGATCGCTGGTTGGAATCAGACCTTAGCCGACTGGCGACGTTTCATCTCGCTGGCTCCCGATGGCTGCTTCATCGTCGAGTGGAATGGTCAGCCCGCAGGCACCGCGACCACCACCAGCTACGGTCAAGACCTAGCATGGATCGGCATGGTGCTGGTGCACCCCGACTTTCGCCGTCGCGGTTTGGGGCAGGCTTTACTCGAACACTGCATCCACCATTTGCGCGAGGTCAAAAAAATCCGCTGCGTCAAACTCGACGCTACCCCCGATGGTCAGCCTCTTTACGAAAAGCTAGGTTTCACTGCCGAGTGGAGCTTGCAACGCTGGGTAGGCACGGGTGGGGGGCAAACCTCAACCGCGCCCCATGACTCACTCAATGCCACTAGCGCAAAACTCGACCAAGAAATCTTCGCCGCTGATCGTAGCGACTTACTTCACTCCCTCGCACGAGACGGGCTAGCTTGTCGAGTGCTCGACGACGGCTCCTACGGGCTGATGCGTCCAGGCATGAACGCCACCTATCTTGGTTCAAGCGTAGCCACCTGCGCCAAATCTGGAACCACCATAGCCCGCGAATTGATCGACTGCGCACCGCCATCCCCCCTTTTCTGGGATCTACCCGATGCCAATCAAGCCGCCATCGAACTCGCAAAAAGTTTGGACTTCGAAGCAAAACGGGATTTACTCAGAATGTATCTTGGCGACCATAACGACGCGGGAGCCCCCGCTCGCATGTTCGGCTTAGCCGAACCCGGACTAGGTTAAACCTAGCGACTCATTTTTTACCCACACAAAAACACACCCTTATAGAATCATGAAAAATACCCTACTCATCGCAGCCATCTCCACCCTGAGCTTTTCCGGCCTACAAGCCCAAAGTGAAAAAACTGATAAAAGCGACAAAAAAGAAGTTTGCACCGATTGCTGCAAATCGGTTGATCTCTTCGATGGTAAAACCCTCAAGGGCTGGAAACAACGTGGAGGCAAAGCCAAATACACCGTGGAAGATGGCGTCATCGTTGGCACCACCGTTCCTAATACGCCGAACTCCTTTCTCTCCACTGAGAAAAACTACGGCGACTTCATTCTCGAGCTCGAATTCAAAGTCGACCCTGAGATGAACTCCGGCATCCAGATTCGCAGTAACGAGTTCAAAGAAGGCGACCCACAACCCGTCGAAGGCAAAAAAATCCCAGTAGGCAGAGTTTACGGCTATCAAGTCGAAATCGATCCCTCCGAACGAGCGTGGTCCGGCGGCATCTACGACGAATCGAGACGCGGATGGCTCAACAATCTCGAAGACAACCCCGCTGCTCGCAAAGCTTTCAAACAGAATCAATGGAACCACTACCGCATCGAAGCCATCGGTGATCGTATCCGAACTTGGGTCAATGGCGTGCCTGCCGCTGACCTCAAGGACGACATGACCGCCACGGGTTTCATCGCTCTTCAAGTCCACGGCATTGGCAAAAAAACAGGCACTTGGCAAGTGCGCTGGCGCAACATCACCATCCAGGAAAACCCCAAAGCATCCCCTGAAAAAAAATAACCCACTCACTTTTGCACCCCTCCGTTTTGAAAACCCCATCTCAACAATCATGAAAAACCCAATTCTCATCACCGCGCTGGCTTTTGCCAGCATCCTCCCTGCCCACGCCGCCGACAAAGACCCCGGCAAAACCCCCGACAAATGGGTTGACCTCTTCGACGGCAAAACCCTCAACGGCTGGCACCGCGTCAGCGGCAAAGCGGAATACACCGTGGAAGACGGCGCCATCGTCGGCACCACCGCTGCCAAAACTTACGACAACGTTCTGGCAACCAAAAAAGAATACGGCGATTTCATTCTCGAACTCGAGTTCAAAGTTGATTCTCATCTCAACTCAGGCATCCAGATCCGCTGCCACAAATACGAAGAAGGCACGCCCAAACCCGCCAAAGGAAAAAGCGCGCGTGAAGGACACGTTTATGGTTATTCCGTAGAAATCGATCCCTCTGACCGCGCTTGGTCGGGTGGATTTTACGAAGGCGGACATCGAGGCTGGCTCAAAGACCTCACCGATAACCAGGATGCTCGCTACGCCTTCAAACAAAACCAATGGAACCACTTTCGCATCGAAGCCATCGGCGACCGCTTCCGCACTTGGATCAACGGCGTGCCTGCAGTGGATGTGCGAGACCAAGAAACCGCTACCGGATTCATCGGCATCCAAGTGCACGGCTCTGGCAATACCGCAGAAAAACATCAAGTGCGAGTGCGCAACATCCGCATCCAAGAAAACCCCAAGCCGTCCCCAGAACTCAAAGCCAGCCCAATCAGCACAGGACCGATCGTTCCCGAAGGTGCCAAGGTCGAAAAACTCGCCGACGGCTTCAAATTCACCGAAGGTCCCGCTCAAGGTCCTGATGGCAAAATCTATTTCACCGACATCCCCAATGAACGCATCATGGTCTTCGATCCCACCACGAAAAAAACCACCGTCTATCGCAAAAACTCTGGCAAAGCCAACGGACTGTGGTGGACGCCTAGCGATGCCCTGCTCGCCTGCGAAGGTGGCGCACGACAACTGCACCCGCACCGATGCCGCAGGTGATGTGGTTGTCTTAGCAGAGAGCTTCGAAGGCAAAAAGCTCAACAGTCCCAACGATCTGGTGCAAGATGCCGTAGGCGGTATCTTCTTCACCGACCCGCGCTATGGCAAACGCGACGACATGGAGATGGACATCGAAGGCGTCTATTATTACAGCCGTCGCCATAAACTCACCCGCGTGATCGACGATCTCAAACGACCCAACGGTGTGCTGCTTTCACTCGATCACAAAACCCTCTACGTCGCCGATACCGAATTGAAAAAAATCTTCGCCTACGAAGTCACCGGCGAAGGCACTCTCGGCAAACGAACCGAGTTTGCCAACATCGGCAGCGATGGCTTGACCCTCGACGAACGCGGCAACCTCTACGCCACTTGGCAGGGAAAAATCTGGATCCTATCTCCCGAAGGCAAAGACCTAGCCCAAATCGAATGCCCCGAAGGCCCCGCCAACTGTTTCCTCGGCGGCCCCAAAGGCAATACCCTCTACATCACCGCCCGCACAGGGCTTTACTCCATCGACCTGAACGTGAAAGCTGCCCCGCCCTACCTGGGCAAATGATCCTACGACCTCTGGTTTTATCCGCCAGTATTCTGTAGCTCGAATACTCGAATACCGATCCAAGCTTTCCGCTTGCCTCGTTGGTCGGATTTTGTTAGAACATGTAACAGTTTAGCTGATTTCAGGTTATGTTAATTGTTAAAAATCTGGTCGTGAGCTTGATCTGGCGTGCTTGAAAGTAAAGCCTGAAACATTTCCAAGGAAGTTTGTCCTTGTAGTTTGACAGTTTCCGTCAAACTGCTGAAAATACAGATATTTTCCGAGCCTTCTCGACTTCGTGTCCCCATGCAAACTTTCCGAAAAATCACCAAGGGACGCAAAGCTCGCTCCGCATGGT
>JAKISY010000014.1 GCA_021648365.1 Verrucomicrobiales bacterium | reverse complement strand
CGAGATCGTCGTAGGCAATTTGAACTCGAACGCCACCGATAGCGTTGGAGATCAGCCAATCCATCTGCACCATGTATTCGTCTAGTATAAAAGCTTTCACTCCACCAGCTGCGAGTCTGAGACGGAATAAGTGAGCTTCTTCTGTGGTGCTGAATCTGGCGATGGTTAGCATGTGAGAGGGGGGAGATTCTTTGGTGCGGAGAGGCTAAAGAGTGATAAGTTTAGCTCCATTTCATAGGAGCGAAGCGGAAATCATTCATTTGTCGTGCTGGCGATCAGAGTTTTTGTTAGCGGGCAGTTCGTAAATAGAAGGCATCTCGGAAAGCTTTGGGTGTGGGATATTTGAAAAGAAGGCAAAGCTATCTCCACCTCCAAAACTTCTAAGAATAACGTATGCGCTTGGATTTCCAGATGTTATTGACAATGAAATGTCTTCAGTTATGACTCCTGCAATCGCGACATCTGGGTCGCCAATGACATCAGCACGCAAGTCTAAGCGTTCGAAACGTAAGCCTGAAAATTGGTTGCCTTTTTCCACGGGTAGCCATCCTTCCTTTTTACCTTCGGTCATGCGAATGAGAATCTCGATAACGGCGTTTTCTGGTTTTTTACTATTGAGTGTCCTCCAACCGAGAATGGAAACAGTTGCAGTTTGTAGTGACTTTTTAAGCATGCGGTAACTCCATGGATGACCTACTTCTTCAAATGGATTGCCTGAGCCACCCTCACCGAAAGGGTCTCGAGGTTTCAGATTCAATGCGGATTTTTTCTCAGTTGTCGCTATACGTCGCTTTAGCTCATTGATCTCAATCTCTTTCTCCAGAAGTGTATTTTGCATTCGCGCCATTTTATTTTTAAGTAGGGCGAAGTCTGAGGCGCGAGGAATGTCGAAGTAATCTATTCCATAGGTTCCCCAGAGATTGTAGTAAGTACCCGCCCGTAGGTTATGTATTTTGGCAAGGCTTTCAGGATCACGGAGGTCGTAATCAAATCTTTTTAGTTCAGCATTTACACTTTCGAGATACTGCTTTTTAAATTTATCCGAAAACCCAGTTGGCATATTGGCTTTTTCCGAAGCGTCTTCAATAAGTTTAAGATAAGGGTCATCTGGCAATTCATTGGATATTTCTACTTTTTGACAGCCTGAGACGAATAAAAGAAAAATTGTGCTGGTAGTCACGAGGTTCATTTTTTATGAATCTAATACTAACTGATATGGCGGTGCGGAGTCAATGCTACAAAGCGAATCTGCTGAGGATCATTTAATATGCCGAGCATGATGGGTTTGCTTGGAGTTTGGCCCATGCGAGCGACGTGACGAAAATAACAAAAAGAGAAAATAAGTGAATACACCAGTTAGTAGGATTGCGTAACAGAACGGGGTTATCCATTCGAAAAAGTTACCGTAAACCTCCCTGCTTTCCCAAGAGTTTTGGTGAGCATTCGCAAACCAAACTGAAATCGATATTGCCAAAAGGCATGCAGCGCCACAGCTTATCAAGGAAGCAAAGAAAACCCTTCTGGTGTCCAGCCTTTTGGATTTCACCATATAAGCGGATAAGGACAAAGTTATTGTCACGATAATGGCGGCAGCGATGAACCAAGTGTCATTAAGGAAATACATAGGCTTCGTGGTATGAAAAACTAAGCTAGGAATGAGTAAGCCTAGGAGAAGTCCTATAGGTAGACTAGCCGTCCCATAGATGACGCTATCTAATAGGGGCGATTTTCTGGGCATGGTGTGAGGTATGCTCGATCCGTGTGGCGAGTTAATATTTTCTAGCAAGGTATGTGCCATGAAGCGATCCTATGACTATTGCCTCTTACAAGTCAATGCTACAAAGCGAATAGAAGAGAGAAAGTCTTCCGCTGCGGAGCTCGTTCAAGTAATTTCCATTACTTTGCTATTTTAGCATCGCGGAGATCTTCCCATTTTACGCCAGTATCGGGATTTTTTTCAAAGTGAGCGAGAAGTGCTTTAAGCGTTTGCACAGCTTCAATGGGCCGTTCTGGTGAATCTGAATCGGGGCTTATCGCACTCTTCCAGAGTTCTCCTGCTAGAATAAGCTTTTGCTCCGCATCTAGTTCGGCTAGTTCGGGGTAGCTTTCAACGATCATCAGCTACGAGAATGCCATTCTCTAGTTGTGCAAAGGGCTTAAGATTCAATTGCTAATAGGCTGCGTCACTTTGAGGTAGGCGAAGAGGTCGCGGATTTGTTGCTCGGTCATGGTATCGAGGATGCCTTCTGGCATCAGGCTGCGTCCCATGGGGGCGATGTTTTTGATCTCTGCCTGACGCACGCTGATGTCTTGCCCGTCCATGCCGCGTAATACGGTGACTTGGGTATCGCGGTCGGCGAGGAAGCCGCTGAGGGTGCGGCCGTCTTTGGTGGTTAGGGTTACGTATTCGAAACCTTCGCGGATCTCGGCGTTGGGATCGATGATGCTGATCAGCATGGTGCCGAGATCATCGCGCTGGTAGTTGGTCAATTCGGGTCCGATGCTACCTCCCTTGAAAAACAGTTTGTGACAGGCGGAGCAGGAGCCCATGAAGAGTTTTTCGCCATCGTAGGTCTTGCCGACTCCGGTGGAGAGGATTTTTTGGATCTTGGCTATTTTCTTTTTGAAGTCAGCCGAGCTGGCTTTTGCTTTTGCAGGGTAGAGTTTGGCTGCGCTGGTGGCGATGGTTTTGTTTTGAGAGGATCGCAGACGTTGAACCAAATCGGTGGAGAGGATTTTTTTGTCGATCTTTTGGTTTTTGATGTTTTTTAACAAAGCTGCGCTCCAAGCATCTCGGCTGATGAGTAATAACAGGGCTGCGGTGCGGATATCGTCGGGTAAAGACGGAATCAGTGCGGTCACTTGTTCGCCGATCTCGGGGTTGGGGTAAGAGCTGAGCGAGGCTAAGGCAGCTTTGCGCAAGCTGGCTTTTTGTTTGGCATCGGTAGCAAGGCTGAGTAAAACTGGCACTGCTTTTGTCGCAGAAATTTCGCCGAAGGTCTGCACGTAGAGCATACGGTCGGATTCTTTGGCTTTGTTATCGGCGATGATTTTCAACGCGTCTTGAACAGCTTGGGAATCGCCTTGGCGTAGGCGTAAGATGAGTGAGGAGATGCCGGATTGGGTCATGGCTTTGACCAGTTGGTCAGGTAGGCCGACCATGGGGCGTCCGCGATAGGCTTCTTCGAAACCTGCCATCAACAGCGCTGCCGATTCTTTGGAGGGAGCGAGTTTGAGCAGTTGCGCGCAGGTGAGCAGGTCTTTTCGTCTGCCTTGCAATGCGAAGCGTCGCATGACTCTGCCTAGGATGTGTTTTTTGCTCATCGGCAGATCCCAAAACTCTGGTTTTTCTAATAGAGCAATGACGGCATCGCGATTATCATCGGCGTTGCTTTCTAATACCCACCAACAGAGCAGTGGCACGTAAGGATCGTCGACATCTTCGGCATGAGTGAGCAGGGCGGTCACGAGTGGTAGTCCTTGTTCGGGCGGTAGTCGGCGTGCGGTGGATGCTAACTGCGAACGCACTTCGACGTAGGATTCACTGCGTGCGGCTTCGATGACGGCTGGCAGCATCGTGGCAGAGAGCTTTTTGGCATCGCCCAACAAGCGCACGGTCCACATCCTGACGGGTGCGTAAGGGTGTTTGAGGCTTAGTAGGGCGGTGTCGTCGTCGAGTTCGCCGAGCTGATGCAGGGCGCACACGGCTCCCATGGCTGCTAGCTCGTTAGCGTCTTTTTTAGCAAGTAGCTGTTTGAGTTTTCCTGCCGCGGCGGGGTCTTTGCGTTCTGCGAGTAGGCGGATGGCGGTGTGGCGATGCCATTTGTTGGCATGTCCTAGAAGTTTGATCAACTCATCGGTGTTTTTCTTTTCAAGGTTGATGTCTTTTTCTAACTTGGAGTCTTTGCCTCGCAAGCGGTAGGCACGTCCGGTGGTCGGATCGATTTGTCCCTGATAGTTCTGTCCGTGAGCGATGTAGTGTTCGTAGAAGTCGCCGATGAAGAGTGAGCCGTCGGGGGCGTTGACGATGTAAACGGGGCGGAAGGATTTGTCTTCGCTGATCAGGATGTCTTTTTTATCGAGGGTCTCAAAGGTGGCTCCACGTGGTCGCAATTCGTTGGCGACGATTTTGTTGTGCAGTGGATCGACGGAGATGAGATCTCCGACATAGGCTTTGGGAATGGCTGTGCCTTCAGCAACGGCTCCGAAGTGAGTGAAGCGGGCGACAGGGTTGTCGTTGCGCATCATCGGTAGCTCGCCAAAGGTGTAGGGGTTTCGCGGCGGGCCAATTTTTGAGGGATTGACTCCCTGCTTGAGATAGTAACCGCCTTGCACGTAGTGCCAGCCGTGGGTATTGCCGCCGTTGTGACCGGAGAAGAGGCGACCTTGGGAATCGAGTTCGAGCCCGAAGATGTTGCCGGTGCCTTCGGAGAAGATTTCGTATTGCTGGGTCTTGGGGTGATAGCGCCAGACCATGCAGCCTTCGAAATATTCCCCTTCACTACCTGGAGCATCGATGCCAGGGCGGATGATGCGACTGGAGGTGGTGCTGCCTTGGGCACCGTAGATCCAGCCGTCAAGCCCCCAGACAATGCCGTTGGCGACGGAGTGGGTGTCTTCCAAGCCGAAACCTTGTAGTTTGACCACCGGCGGGCCGTCGGGGATGTCGTCAAAATCTGCGTCGGGATAGAACATCAGGTAGGGAGTGTTCATCACCCACACACCGCCATGGCCACGCAGCGAGGCGTTCGCCATGTTGAGCCCGTCTTGGAAGACTTTGTGCTGGTCAAAAAAGCCATCGCCGGTGGTATCTTCGTGGATGGAGATGATGTCGCGCCCACGCGCGTTGTGCGGTGGCGCGGGCGGAACTTTGTCGTAAACGGAGCGGTAGAACTTGTCGCGGCTGAGCATTTTGAGTCCAGCAGGGTAGGGGTATTGGCGGTATTGGGCGACCCACAGGCGTCCGCGTTCGTCAAAACTGAAGTGGGTGGGTTGGGCGATTTGTGGTTCGTGCAAAAGCTCTTCGACGATGAAAGCGTCGATGGGGCGCATTTTTTTCAAAGACTCGGCAGGTGGCAGTTTGTCGCCGTGAGAGAGGGTAGCGGATTCGCCGAGCACACGTTGGGAATCGTGATACTGATCGAAAGCGGATGGTTTGGGTTTGTCTTTGAGGGTGCTGCCGTCGCCTTTCCAAGTAGGGTCGTCGCCGAGGCGAAATTGCCACAGGCCTTCGAGGTTGCACTCGGCGAAGTAGCTCATGATGAAGGGGGCTTCGGTGACAAAGCCGCCGAGTCCTTCTTTATTGTAAACACGAATGGAGATTTGGTTCCACTGACCTTTTTTTAAGGTGCCGGGTGGCACTTTGTGGCGTTGGTATTGATCCTTGCCGCTTTTGAATTGAGGAGGCATTTGTCCTCCACTGCCGATTTTTTTACCATTGACGAAGATCTCATGCGCGTCGGCGAGTCCTCGGATGTTGATGTTGACGGATTCTTCGAACAAGTTGCGCGCATGTTTGTTGAAGAAACTGTTGTCCGGCATGAACCAGGTGCGATACCAAGCGTAACCATCGTAGCCTTTGGCTTCGCTGAGATCACTTTTTTCCCAAGCGCTAGGAACGGGGATGCTTTGCCAGTCAGTAGATTTTTCTTGAGCTAGGGCGGAGGTTAAACTGAGCAGGATCACTGCGCAGGAGTTGAGTCCGATTTGGCGGAGGTTTTTCATAGTGATGTGGGTGAAATCAAAAAGGTTTTAAGTTAAAAGGGGCGGAGGTGCCATAGTCAATTTGTTGATTATGAGCCTAGCGCAAGAGGTTTGATGGCAGCGATCTTTTGACTTTGTTTCGTTTGAGTCAGTCAGGTAATTTCCATACTGAAAAATTGCTAAAGGTAACTTCGACCCCAGATATTTGATAGCTAAATGCGATTTCCTCGATTGAGGGATCTATAGGCATGTGATAGTAACAGATTCCATTTAGATAAATGGCAGCTTCATTGTTATATCTAATCAGGTCAAGTTGCATCGTTCGCATCTCTTGTAGTTCGTCGGCTCTGCCTTGAGAGACGCTAAGCATATCAGTTGTTAAATTCTGAACGTCGTCGGTAAGTAAGTTCATGGATATATAGGGGTTTGGTTGCGATAAGACCGCTTCAAGTTGGCTCCCAGAGACCTTGCATTTAGGAGCAGTGTCTTGGCGACTAAGAATGAATCCGATTGAAAGCAGTTGGTTGTTTGAAGCGGGTTCCTCAAAAGGATGGTAGCGAGTAGAAGGTTTTGCGTTGAGTTGTTCCTTTTCCTCAATCCGAAGAAAAAAAGAATTATCCCATTGATCATGCCTACCGAGGCACTGTATCGTCACGGTAGCGCTAAGGTGTAAGTTCTTTAGTGTAGTCTGTTTGCCAAATCTTCTATACGTATAGAAGCCATTTGGTCTTGAGATTGCAGAGGGAGGTTGAGTGATGAATTCGGGGATTGGATATGGAACGACTACGCCCACGCGCTTCGCGAATGCGAAAACCTTTCCATTGATTCGTTCTAGGTGAATTTCTCTGGCTCGTTTGAGAAGGGACTCTTTGGGGAGAGCTTTGCCATTACTCCAAGACTCTAGTTTTTTTATATCTTCTTCGAGCCAAGGAAAGTTGGGGTTTTCTTGTTGTTGTAGCCGTTTGATGAGTTCTAGATCTCCAACACTGGCTAGTAAGGTTATTAATCTGGGGAGAAAAACGGTCGGAATTTTTTCTAAGGTGTCAAAATCCTGAATAAACTTGATAAGTTCTTTATGAGCACCTTTTGGTCGCTGCATTGCAAAGAGAGCGGCAAAATAGTCTGAAAACACATCTTCAGGATAGCCTTCTTTTAAAGCGTGGTGCCATGCCGTTTCTGCAAGTTTAGGGTCTAACTCCCACCGGAGGGATCCTATTATTGCATGTTTTATCCAAGGCTTGTTAATATTGGATTGCTTTCTTATGTATTCTAAATCAGGTCGGTAATGCTCGACAAGATGAATTCCAATAACACCAGGAGAGACTATTGTGGTGTTTTTTTCACCCGATAGGTTAGTGAAATACAAGGAGGTATTTTTGTTGCGTTTATCCCAAGGGATATTTCCCCACAAATTTTGATTTCCCAATTTATAAAGCACATACCCCGGCTTGATTTTAAGGTCGCTGGCTTGAGACGCAGGAGCGACTTTTGCGACTTTAGCGCCAGTTGTAGGTATATCTGTTAGAGCTTCGTTTTTGACCTCGTCGAGAATAAGGTTAAGCCTGCCAGTGGCTTTTCGATATGCGGACGCACCAATGCGTTCGAGGAATGGATTGTGATTTTCTGCGCCGCGAGCTATAGACCAAGGGGGTAATAAGATAATCACTAAACCTAAGAAAAAGAGCCGGGCGCTGGCGGTGAGTCCGATTTGGCGGAGGTTTTTCATAGTGATGTGAGTGAAATCAAAAAGGCATGCGAAAGGATTGACCTTTACTCATGTTGTAATTTTGGTAGGCAAGGTAGCCAAACATAAGAGCCATGAAGAGGCTACCGAGAAAGGTGAAGCTGAGCACAGCGACGATGCCCGCGGTGATCATGCCGACTTTGGGCACGACAGCAGGATTGGTCTTCGACATGAAGTCGCGAAAAATCTGACCGCCGTCGAGCGGTAGGATGGGTAGTAAGTTGAGTAAGGTCCAAAAGATATTGATGAATAATAATTTTAGCAAAGCGAATTCGGTAAGCGAATGGAAACTGTGTGCGCTGAATATACGCTTCCAAGAGATTTCATAGTCAAGTAGGAGCATGGGAAGGCAAGCAACCAAGGCTAGCAAAAATCCCGCAGCTGGTCCAGCAGCCGAGATGATCATCGATTGCACGCGGGTGTAGCGTCCCACACTGCTACACACGCCCCCCATGCCGTAGAGCAGGATTTCTGGATGCCCTCCAAATCTGCGCATGGCGAAGGCGTGACCGAGTTCGTGCCACAGGATGGAGACGAAAAATACTACTAGCCAGACAAGTATCAACTGTATGGCGCGCGGATCTGGGGAACTGAGCAAGCCGGATACCAGTAGGCAACCGACTACCCAGAACATCCATTGGATTCGTATAGGGAATCCGAATAGGGTGAATTGTAGCATCTTGTGGTGAGTCTCTTTAGGGCTTAAATGAAGTCGTTGATCAGGTTTTCTAACATCTCTTGGCGACCGCTTTTTACGCTGGGTTCGCCATTGCTGAAAGTATAGCTTTCGAGTTCCTCAAAACCGACTTCTCCGTTTTCGATACGTTTGCCGATGCCGCTATCCCAAGTGCTGTAGCGTTGTTTGACGAAGTCCTGCCAGCGTCCGTCTGCGAGGATGGCGTGGGCGGTTTTCAGTCCGCGAGCAAAGGTGTCCATGCTACCGATGTGGGCGTGGAAAAGGTCGACGGGTTCGAAACTCTCGCGACGCACCTTGGCGTCGAAGTTTAATCCGCCTTTGTCGAAACCTCCAGATTTGAGCAAACTGAGCATCATCTTGGTCGCGAGGTAGATGTCGGTGGGGAATTGGTCGGTGTCCCAACCGATCAGTTCATCGCCGGTATTGGCATCGACCGAACCGAGGGAATCGGCAGCGATGGCGACTTCCATCTCGTGCATCATGCTGTGACCCGCCAGAGTGGCATGATTGGTCTCTAGGTTGAGCTTGAGTTCGCCCATCAGATCGTGCTCGCGCAAAAAGTTCAAACAAGCTGCGGCATCGGAATCGTATTGGTGAGTGGTGGGCTCTTTGGGTTTGGGCTCGATGTAGAAATCCCCCGTGAAGCCGATTTTCTTTTTGTGAGCGACTGCCATTTTTAGCAGCAGAGCGAGGTGGTTGACTTCGCGTTTGATGTCGGTATTCCACAGCGTAGAGTAACCTTCGCGACCGCCCCAGAAAGTGTAGCCTTCACCACCGAGGCGGTGAGTGACTTCGAGGGCTTTTTTGACCTGAGCTGCGGAGTAGGCAAAAACATCGGCAAAAGGTGAGGTCGCAGCTCCTTGGTTATAACGTTTGTTGACGAACAGGCAAGCGGTACCCCATAGCAGTTTGATGCCGGTTTCTTTTTGCGCTTTTTCGAGTTCGTCCACCACGGCGTCGAGATTGCGGTTGCTCTCTTCTAGGGTCGCGCCTTCTGGAGCGACATCGCGATCGTGGAAACAGTAATACTCGAGACCGAGTTTTTGCATGAACTCAAAAGCTACCCATACGCGGCGTTGCGCGTTCTCTACGGAGTCTGATCCGTCGTCCCAAGGGCGTTCGGCGGTGCCGACGCCAAAAGGATCGGCGAGCGGATTGCGCATGGCGTGCCAGTAAGCCATCGAAAAGCGCAGGTGATCTTTCATCGACTTGTCGCCGACCATTTCATCTGCGTTGTAGTGTTTGAAAGACAAGGGGTTTTTCGAATCAGCGCCTTCGAATTGGATGGTAGGGATTTCTGGAAATGCTTCGTTGCTCATAAGATGCAAACTCTTCGCTGTAGAGCTAGAGTCGTCAAGTAAAAGGCGAGGGAAGATGAGTATCTGGAGCGGGAAGAGGGGGCGTTGGAGGCGCAAGTTTTTTTGTGATGTGTCTGGGGCTGGAAGTTTTTTAAAACTTATGCGCAACAAAAAACAGAAATAGGAGTTTCATTCGTCGGAACCGTGAGGCGGTTTTTGAATCCAGGAAGTAACCCAAACCTATAATGAAGTTTTTATCTGTTTCGATTTTTTTGTTAAGTTCATACGGCGTTTCAGGGCTGATGGCTCAGAATACTATCATGACAGCTGAGCAAGAAGCTTTTTTCGAAGCTAAAATCCGTCCAGTTTTGGTAGATGCCTGTTATGAATGTCACTCTAATGAAGGTGGGCGTATCAAGAGTGGTTTGGCACTGGATTCATCTGAGGGCTTGCGCATGGGAGGAGATTCCGGCGCGGCGATAGTGGCGGGTAATGCACAGGACAGTTTGCTTTGGCTTGCAATCAGCTATTCTGATCCCGACTACGAGATGCCGCCTAAAAAACGTTTGCCTGCGCATGTGGTGGAGGACTTCAAGAAGTGGATCGAGATGGGGGCGCCTGATCCGAGGAAATCGGAGAAGCGGGTGGTGAAATCGCATATTGATATCGAGCAGGGCAAAAAGTTCTGGGCTTTTCAAAAGCCACAAAGCATCGCTGCGCCAAAGGTGAAGGATGAAAACTGGGTGAAGGGGGAACTGGATCGGTTTGTATTGGCAAAATTAGAAGAGGCAAAAATGAGCCCTGCTGAAAGGGCGAGGCCTAGTGCGCTGGTGCGACGTCTGTTTTTTGATCTGATTGGACTGCCTCCATCACCTGATCAAGCAAAACTGTTTGCCAGCGCTTGGAAAAAAAATCCAGACGCAGCGGTAGAGGATTTGGTGGATCAGTTGTTAGCCAGTGAGCAGTTTGGCGAGCGCTGGGCTAGGCATTGGCTGGACGTGGCTCGTTATGCTGAGTCGAGTGGTAAGGAGACTAATGTGACTTTTCCGACTGCCTGGCGTTACCGCGATTATGTGATCGATTCGTTCAATCAAGACAAACCCTATGACCGTTTTGTGAGGGAGCAAGTCGCGGGTGATCTTTTGCCTGCTAAAAGTGATCAAGAGTGGCAAGAGAACCTGATCGCTACGGGCTTCCTGGCGATAGGCACTAAGGGGCTGAATCAGCAGAGTGCGCGTCAATTTAAGATGGATGTGGTCGATGAACAAATCGATACGGTGACGCAGGCGATTCTGGGTTTGACCGTTTCGTGTGCGCGTTGCCATGATCACAAATTTGATCCTATTCCTACTCAGGATTATTATGCTATGGCGGGTATCTTCATGAGCACGGATACTTATTTCGGAACTTATGCGTTTGCTCAAAATAAACGGCCTTCAGAGTTGCTGCTGTTGCCGCTATCAGATCCGGTCGGGGATAAAATCTCTGTCGAAGAACTGGCTGTGCTGAAGGAACGGCTAAGGTCGATGCGCGAAGAGATGGCGAGCCTGCGTCAGCAGCGGGGAAAGAGCAAGGGGGATGAGGCGGCTAAAGCTTTGCGCAAAGCTCTGCGCACCAGGACGGCGCTGAGTAAGCTGGAGTTGAAGGTGAACGGCTACAGGGAGGATGGTACGCCAAAATCGTTTGCCATGGGGGTGCAGCCAAGTGATTCGCCAAGCAACGCGAGGGTGTTGCTGAGAGGGGAGATCGCCAAACCCGCCCAAGAGGTGGAACGCGGTTTTCTTCAGGTGATGCAGCAGGGCCAAGGTCAAGTAATCAAAGTGAGCGCAAGTGGACGTCTCGAACTGGCGGATTGGCTGACATCTAAGGATAATACGCTGACCGCTAGGGTAATGGTTAATCGGGTATGGAAAAATCTTTTTGGCAAGGGTTTAGTAGCATCAATGGATAATTTTGGAACTACAGGAATGGCTCCGACGCATCCTGCTTTGCTGGATTATTTGGCGGTGGATTTCATGGATCACGATTGGTCGGTCAAGAAGCTGATCCGAGAAATCGTATTGTCGAGCACCTATCAGATGAGTTCTAAGTTTGCTGCAAATAATTATGCTTTGGATCCTGACAACCTGCTGCTCTGGCGCGCTAATCAACGCCGCCTCGATGCGGAGTCGATTCGCGACGCGATGCTGACAGCGAGTGGTGAGTTGGATCTGAAGCGTCCGCGCGCTTCGGCTGTTGCTGAGTTAGGTAACGAGCGCTTAGGGGTGAGAGTGGGTGAAGATGCGTTTTCGCAGTCAAGTGCTCACCGCTCGATTTATTTGCCGATTGTTCGAGATATGGTGCCAGAGGCTTTGGCGCTGTTCGACTACGCCGACCCGGGCATGGTGTCGGGAACTCGTGAGACGACCAATGTGCCGTTGCAGGCGCTTTACATGATGAATAATACTTTTGTGATTGAGCAAGCAAGAATCATGGCGGAGTTACTGCAGAAGAAGTTTCCCAACTCTACACAGCGGTTGAATGCAGCGTTTCTGCGCGCTTATGGTCGCTACCCTACTAAGAAAGAAACGCAGCAGTCTGTGAAGTTTTTCGATCAGTTCAGAGCGACAGCGGGCGGGAGTTCGCAACAACAAAAAGAGACTGAGCGTCTGGCTATGGCGACCTTCTGCCAGAGCCTATTTTCGTCTGCTGAGTTTCGTTTGCTGAATTAATTTTTTTACACTTCAATACTAACTTAAAAAACACCTTTGTTATGACTATGCCATCTTCTTTGCTTTTTTCTCGTCGCCATGCGCTGAAATCACTTTCTAGTGGCTTCGGGTATTTGGCATTTTCAGCTTTAGCGGCGGAGCAAGGCAAAGCGGCGCGAGGTGGTGTGCTGTCACCTAAAAATCCGCATTTTGAGCCACGCGCGAAGCGGGTCATTTTTCTTTCGATGCGTGGTGCGCCGTCGCATGTGGATACCTTCGATTACAAGCCGCGATTGAATAAGGATGACGGCAAAGCGGGTAAATATGGAGGTAGTCGTGGGGCTATGTTGATGAAATCGCCTTGGGATTTTCATCAGCATGGGGAAAGTGGTTTGTGGATTTCTGATCTTTTTCCGAACTTGGCGAAGCACGCGGACGAGTTGTGTTTGTTGCGCGGCATGCATACGGATCAGCCGAATCATCCGCAGGCAACTTTGCAAATGCACACCGGAAACTTTCAGTTTGTTCGTCCTTCGTTGGGGGCGTGGAGTCTATATGGCCTGGGGTCGCAGAATTCAAATTTGCCGGGATTTATCACCCTCAATCCTACGGGCAGCGCGCAAAATTATGGTAGCTCCTTTCTGCCAGCGATTTATCAAGGCACCAAGATAGGGTCTCGATCGAGGCGGCGTAATCGCCAAAAAGGAGGAGGAGATGTGGTGAAGATTCCCAATATCAAAAGCCCTAACCTAAATGAAGATCAGCAAAGAGCTTACCTTGATCTGGTGCAGGGCTTGAATCGCAGCAAGCTCGAGCGTGAGGTGCATCAACCTGCGGTGGAAGGGGTGATCGAGTCTTTTGAACTGGGCTACCGGATGCAGGGTGAGCTGCCTGACAAGATGGATATCAGCGGGGAGTCTGCGGAGACGCGCAAGCTCTACGGTATCGGCAATGGTGATACGGATGCTTTTGGCAAGCAGTGCCTGTTGGCGCGTCGTTTTGTCGAGGCGGGGGTGAGGTTTGTCGAGATCGCTCATCGCAGTGGTTGGGATCAACATCGTAACCTCAAGAATGATCTGGAGCGTAACTGTGGGCAGATTGATCAACCGATCACGGGTTTGCTAACGGATCTGAAACGGCGTGACATGCTCAAAGATACTTTGGTGATCTGGGCGGGGGAGTTCGGTAGGACTCCGCATGGCCAGGGCGGGGATGGTCGTGATCACAATAACAAGGGCTACACTACCTGGATGGCGGGAGGCGGTGTGAAAGGAGGATTCAGTTACGGTGCTACGGACGAGCATGGTTACGAAGCAGTGGAGAACAAAATGCACATTCATGATTGGCACGCGACGATTTTGCATCTTTTGGGCTTGGATCATGAACGGCTTACTTACAAGTATGCTGGGCGTGATTTTCGCCTTACCGACGTGCACGGCAATGTGGCTAAGGATATTTTGGCTTAGGAGTCGTTCAAATTGGGAGAATGCGAAATCCTAGCAATTGCACTCCACGAAAAGATGGAAGTGTGGGTGTCCCCACCCGCTGACTGTGGTTGGCAGCAAAGGGGAGCGGGTGAGGACACCCACACTGTTGCGAGGGCAAAGAGGCTGCCAAGGGCAGGATAAATCTCAAGGGGCGCTGTGCTCTAGTTTCAAATGGTCGATCCAGATCTCGGAGGCGAGTTTGGGTGGGCAGATGAACCCGATCCAGTTGACTTGTTTCCATTGGGGGGACCGGTTGGGGAGGTCTTTGATGATTTGTATGGGTTTGCCAGGAAGAGTGAGTTTGACTTGCCATTTGCCCGCTTGATCGGCTAGTGCTGCGCTAATTTCAATTTGTAACCAAGTGTCGGTGGGTAGATCAATGGGGGGCTGCTCTGGTAAGATGAGTTTGTTTTTAGTGATGCGAAAATGGGGCCCGACGAGGTAGGGGCGTTGTGAATCACGCCATTCTTGTGAGATCGTAGCTCCGGGGCTAAGGCGTATGGCGAAAGCGAGGCGAGTGGTGCCGCTGAGGTGATCTTTGATACTAAGATACCAGTGATTGCCTTTTTGCTTATCGCTGTTGAGTATGCGCAAGGCGTATTGCCCTTTATAAGCCTTGGCATTTTTGAGCACTTCGATTTTGCCTTTCTGTTCACCGCTGGAGATGCGCGATTTGATAGGCATGTTGGCAAACTCGAAATCATGCTGGAAGCTGAGCGGTGGAGGTGGTGGGCCGGTGAGCATAGGGGGAAGATTTGTGGTGAAGCTCTGCGCTAGTTGCACCCAAGCAGTGTCACCATAAACGCCCGATTTGGATGCATCAAAGGGTTTGAAGCCGACTTTGTTAGCGGGACTATTTTTCTTTAGTCGGTAGTTGTCTTTGGAGGCATCGACAAAGAGCGGGTCGCTGAGTAGTGAGTGGGTATCCTTACCGCTTGCCTGCCATGCTGAGAAAATCTTACCATCAAAGAGCGGTGCTTTGTTGGTGTTTTGCCAATAGAGGTTGTGATCGACTTTGACCTTGTCATCTCCCCACGAGCCTTTGAAGAGATCGCCTTCTTTCCAATAAACGATGTTGCGTTCGAAGGTGAAGGAGAGGTGATCTTCGACTCGGCTGCGTTGGATTTGTTGATCGCGAGCAAAAGCGAAGATGTTATTGCGGATGATGTTTTCTTTGCCGTAGTGCTGATGGAATCCGCCGGACTTGGTGCGGTAAACGAGGTTGTTCTCCATCAGTATGCCGGTGCTGCCTTCGTCGGTGTAGAGTCCCCATCCGCCATAGCTCCAGGAGAGGATGTCGTGAATGACGTTGTTGTTCACGGTGGTTCCTGTCGAGGGTCCGAGGGTGTAAACGCCGCCCATGTCACTGAGCAGACCTTTGCCGATGTGGTGAATGCGATTGAAATCGATGTGGTTGCGTTGTGCTAGGCTTTTGCCATAACCCCAGCGCCAGCCGACGGAAACACCGGTGTAAAAAAAGTCGCCGATATCGTTGTGGGTGATTTGATTGTCTGAACTATGGCCGATCCAAGCTCCGATAGCGCAAGGGAATATATGCCCACCATTGTGGATGAGATTATTGTCAGCTGTGATGTGGTGAGTGCGCTGATGGGCTTTTGCCGCTATTCGAGTTTCGCCGATACGCACACCGCCAGCTCCTAGATCGTGCAGGTGGCAATGGATGAGTTGATTGTTCTGACAGCCCCTGCGGAACCAGATGCCGTAGATTCCAGTGTGACCGATTTCGCACTGAGAGAAGGTGATGTGGTGTGCGCCGTCCATTTGTAACGCTGCTTCAATCTGTGCTGCTGCTTGCACGGGGTTGATGCCTTCAGGAGGAGTGATCCATTGACTGTGGCGAAATTTCAAGTCACGGAACTCTAGGTGTTTGACTGGTTTTTCGCTTTCTAGGTCGCCGCTGATGATTAACAATTTGTCTGCTACGGGGGCGATGATCTGTGCTGTTTTTAGGTCTTCGCCAGGATGAGGGTGGTAGAGTAGCTTGCCGCTGTCGATGTTGAGAAACCATTCGCCTGCTTGATCGAGAGCTGCTCGGTAGTTTTCTAAAATGTAACCGGTATTATGAGTTAATAGGTTGTGGGACTTCATTTTAGGACCTGAGATCACTAAAGTCCCTTTGGTGGTGTTCGCCGAGTCGAGAAATCGGCGAGTATTGTCCCATTTGTGGTAGGCGAGAACTTGGATGCGGCGCAAGGATTTTTCTGACATTCCCGCTAGGCTTGAGATGTCCTTTGGGTGAACGTCAAGAAATTGGCGCGCTTGGTTTTTAGGTTTTCCTGGTTGATCCTTAATGGGTTTTTCTCGAACGCTTTTCAGGTAATGGAAAAAACGGTTTG
Organism: Verrucomicrobiales bacterium; assembly: GCA_021648365.1. GTDB lineage: Bacteria > Verrucomicrobiota > Verrucomicrobiia > Verrucomicrobiales > DEV007 > JAADHD01. The sequence goes on along the minus strand of JAKISY010000014.1, from coordinate 46,264 downwards.
GTTGCCGGGCACGGACGGCTCGCTTGCCATTGACCCACAGTTGTTCGAAATTCCAAGAACCCTTGGCAACTTCTGGGATGCTGGTCTGCCACAACCCTTCGGCATTGATCGTCCACCCTGTGATGGGGCGCCCCCCTGAAATGATCACTTCTGCACCAGGGGCAGCTTGGTAGATGACGGTCGCACCTTTGTTGCCGCCGTCTTGCTGGTCAAAACGGATTGCTTCGCTGATGCGGTAGGTTCCCGCCTCAATGGTAACGGTGATCGCTTGTTTGGCGATTGCTGGGTTGTTAGTCCTAAGCTTGCGGATTTGATCGCGAGCTTGGCCGATGCTGCGGAGGGGACCCTTGGGGGAAACTTGCAGCTTGATTGTTTCAGCTAAACAAGGTGTTACCAGCAAAAGGAAAAGAAAAAGATGGTAACTGAGTTTATTCACTGGAAGAAGGGGGGCACAAAAATTAGAGTTTGGCGAGCGAGTCGTCCATCGCTGCCAGCACACCAGCGATGCTTTCATCGGTTTCGTCGCCCATGTTTGAGACGCGGAAGGTGATGCCTTTGATTTTTCCGTAGCCGCCGTTGATGGTGAGGCTGTGATTTTCGATCAGCAATTGATTGAAGCGGGAGACGTCGATTTCTCGGTTGTTTTTGATGCAGGTTAATCCAATAGAGCGGTAGCCTTCGGGAGCAAAAAACTCAAAGCCGTTGTTGGTGACCCAGTCGGCGACGAGTCCGTTGAGGCGTTGGTGACGAGCGTAGCGGTTCTCAACACCTTCGTTAAAGATGTCGTCGAGTTTAGCGTTCAGGCCGTTGATGGTGTGAATGCACGGAGTGCTGGGGGTCATGTCTTTTTCCTGATTCTTTTTGAACTCGAGGAAGTCGAAATAATAACCGCGATCTTTGATCGTTTCTGCACGGGCAAAGGCCGCATCGGAAACGGTGAAAAGAGCTAAGCCAGGAGGAAGCGCGAGAGCTTTTTGGCTGCCAGTGAGCATGACGTCGATGCCGTTGATATCCACCGGGGTGGGTTCGGCGGAAAAGGAAGATACGGTGTCGACGATCAGCATCACGTCTTCGAACTCGCGCACCACGGCGGCGATTTCTGCCAGCGGGCTGGTGACACCGGTCGAGGTTTCGTTGTGAATGAGAGTCATCGCGTCGAACTCTCCAGTGCTGAGTTTTTCTCTGACCGTTTCTGGATCGACGGGTTGTCCCCATTCGAACATCAGGCCTTCGGCTTGTTTGCCACAGCGTTGGGCGACATCGACCCACTTATCGGAGAAGGCGCCGTTGCCACAGCAGAGCACTTTTTTGGCGACCAAGTTGCGCAGTGCGCCTTCCATGATGCCCCAGGCTGATGAAGTGCTGAGAAAGACGGGTTGTTTGGTTTCAAAAAGGGTTTGCAAGCGTTCTTGCATGCCGCCGTAGAGGGCTTGGAAATCTTTGCTGCGATGACCGATCATCGGTTTGCACATAGCTTCGAAACTTTTTGGTGAAACTTCGATCGGGCCTGGAATGTAGAGTCGGATATGGTCGGACATGATGTGTGAATTGCTTGTGTTCGCAAACTAGAACGGGAAGGGCAGTACGCAAATGAAATTTGGAGGGGGGAAGCGTGAATGGCGCCGCAGATAAGAGTGGAACCGCAGATGACGCAACCGTAGCGTAGCGAAGATAGCTGGAGGGAACTACCCGAAAGCAAATTTTCGCAGATGGAATATGAATGGGGATGGGGAATCTGTGAACTTGACATGGTGGGGATAGTGGTGTCCTTTGTCTCGTCGAGCTCTGAAATTCTAACTAGAGCTGGGGTGTTGGTCGGTAAACGACGCGCCAAAATGAATCGAGGGAAGAAGCTGACGGCTCTTCAATGTCATCTCGTGAATCTATCAATCTATTGGAATTCTGAATCCAATATCAGAGATGCAGCGAATTTTCAGAATGAAAACCTTAGGTTTTTGTTTTCGTGCGCAAAAGTATTATTACAAATTATGTTATTTAATGAACTTGGCCTACGGGCTGAATTAGTCGAAGCGGTTAAGGCAAAAGGTTACACGGAGCCTAGTCAGATCCAAGCAAAGGCGATCCCGTCTATTTTAGAGGGACGTGACCTTTTGGGTGGAGCGCAGACAGGAACGGGCAAGACGGCGGCTTTCACGCTTCCTTTATTACAACTACTCGCTGAACGTCGTGCGCCAGAGCAGGGGGATTCGCGAAATGGCAGGCGTCGTCGTCATTTGCCAAGAGCTTTGGTGATCACTCCCACGCGTGAGTTGGCGGCACAGATCGGGGAGAGTGTGATTTCTTATGGTGAGGGGTTGAATCTCAGTTCGACGGTTATTTTTGGCGGTGTGGGGATCAATCCTCAGATCAGTCGTCTGCGTCGTGGTGTCGATATTTTGGTCGCTACTCCAGGGCGTTTGCTCGATCATGCAGGTCAGGGCACAGTGGATCTTTCGCAGATCGAAATTTTAGTGCTTGATGAAGCGGATCGCATGCTGGACATGGGGTTCATTCACGACATTCGTAAGATTTTAAAACTTTTACCTGCTCGCCGCCAGAATTTACTTTTTTCTGCAACCTATTCGGACGAGATCAAAAAGTTGTCTGAGGGCATTTTGCACGATCCTGTTTTTGTTGAAGTGGCACGGCGCAATACGGCGGCGGAAAAAGTGGAGCAAGTGGTTCATCCAGTGGCAAAAAACGACAAGCGTCACCTTTTGGCACAACTCATCAATGATAATGACTGGCAGCAAGTGTTGGTCTTTAATCGTACCAAACACGGATCTAATCGACTGGCTAAACAGTTAGCTGAGGGTGGAATTTCTGCTACGGCGATTCATGGAAATAAAAGCCAGGGAGCACGGACTAAGGCCTTGGCTGATTTCAAGTCGGGTAGAGTGAGGGTGTTGGTGGCGACGGATGTGGCTTCGCGTGGCATCGATATCAATCGTTTGCCACATGTGGTGAATTTTGATCTACCTAATGTGCCAGAAGACTACGTGCATCGTATCGGTCGCACGGGGCGTGCGGGAGAAGAGGGTGCTGCGCATTCGCTAGTGAGTGCGGACGAACGTGGTTTGCTGCGCGACATTGAGCGCTTGTTGAAGCGTGAGATTCCGGTGGAGAAGATCGAAGGTTTTGAAATGAACGAGGCGGACGTCAAAGAAGCTGCAGAGAAAAAAAGGAATAGTCGTGGCGGCGGTGGCGGCGGTGGGCGTCGTTCGAGCGGCGGCGGTTTTTCTCGCGGTAGGAATGGCGGCGGTGGAGGCGGCCGACCTTCTGGTTCGGGGAATCGACGTAATTCGTCGAGACGTCGTTCGTCGGGGAGCCGCAGCGCGGCTTAGGTGGGGAGAGTTTTTCGCTATGAAACCGACTCGTAATATTGCTGAAACTCAGACGCCGGATGGCGCGCGATTTTCTTTACATGAACATGATGGGCAGTATTCGTTGAAGCTCAATGGGGCGCAGTTGATGAGTTCCGGCTGGACTTTGTCTGAGGCGATGTTGGCGGATGCGGCTTGTAAAAATTGTGATAAGGTTAGTGCTCCACGCATTTTGGTGGGGGGGATGGGATTGGGTTACAGTCTCAAGCGAGTATTGGAGTTGTCGCGCAAAAACGCTAAGGTCACGGTGGCGGAGTTGATGCCGGAGATGATCGAGTGGAATCGCGAACATTTGCGCGAACTCAATGGGGCATTGCTCGATGATGCTCGGGTGAAGGTCTATGTCGGGGATGTGTATGACTGCATGCTGCAGGGAGGTTCGGCCAACTTTGACGCGATCATGCTGGATGTGGACAATGGTCCTGCGGCTTTTGTGCAATCGGACAATGCGCGCATTTATGATGATGCGGGTTTGCAGATGATTTATGATTCGCTCAAGCCGGGTGGGCGAGTGGCGTTTTGGTCGGCTGATCCAGAGCCAAGTTTTATGCGTGAGTTACGCAAAGCGGGTTTTGAGGCTCATGAGATCGAGGCGAAGACCCATGAGCGTGCCAAGCGTGCGGCTAACCGGATCTATGTCGGTGAGCGCCGCGCGACATAGACGGTGCTAGCGGATTGACCACCACGGATGGGGTTGTCAAAAGTGACGACATGAGATTCGCAGGAGATGAAGACTTCTTTGAGCGAAGCCATGAAGGTTTCATCGGGAGCATCATCGGACCAGAGGGCAAAAATGCCGCCGGGATGCAGTTTCTCTGCTAGGCAGCGTAAGCCGTCGGCTTGGTAAAAACTGCCGTTTTGATCGGCTAGCAGTTTGTTGGGGGAGTGGTCGATGTCGAGCAGTACGGCGTGGACTTTTTGGGCGGGTTTTTTTGGATCGAAACTGGCGGTGTCTGAAGTGTCGAGCGCTAGCGCGAAAAAATCTCCGTGGACAAATTGACAGCGGGGATCGGTGGTCAATTCTTCACCGAGGGGGACGAGTCCTTGTTGGTGCCAATCGATCACGCCGTCGAGGGTTTCGACAACATTGAGGGATCGCACTTTTGGATTCTGCAATGCAGCGCGCGCGGTGTAACCTAGTCCCAGGCCTCCGACTACGACGTCCCAGTCTTCTGTAAAACCTCCGTTTTTCTCTAGTGCGGCTAGTCCGAGATCGGACAAGGCGATTTCCACAGCCGTGAACAGGCTGGACATGAGAAAGCTGTCGCCGAGGATGATTTCGTGAACTTCCAAATTATCGAGTGAGAGCACAGTGCGACGCCGCAGGATAAGTTCGCCGAGTGGGGTTTGGCGGTAGTCAAGTTCTTGAAATGCTGGTTTGGCTGACATGATTGAGCGTGTGATGATGAAGGGCAAAAAAAAGCGGGATCTATGAAAGATCCCGCTTGGGTTAAATATTAAATCTGATTCTAGCTAGTAGTGTCTACCAGCCTTCTTCTTTTTTGCGTCCGCCTTTGCGGCTTCCGCCACCGCTTTTGCGTTTTCCGTAGCCGCCAGCGCCGCCACCTCCTCCGCCACCGTAGCCGCCGCCGCCGCCACCGTAGCCGCCGCCGCCGCCACCGTAGTCGCCACCACCGCCACCGCCGTAGCCTCCACCACCGCCGCCGCTGTTACCGCCGCCGCCGGCGCCGCGATAACCACCGCCACCTCCGCCGCCACCTCCTCCGCCGCCGCCGCCGCTACGATTTTCGCGCGGGCGTGCTTCGTTGATTCTGATTTCGCGTCCGTTAAAATCTTTGCCGTCTAGCTCGCGAATTGCGGCTTCCATACCATCTTTGTCATTCATGGTGATGAAAGCAAATCCGCGTGGTCTGCCAGTTTCGCGATCCATGACTACTGCAATATCGTCCACCGCTCCATGGGCGGAAAATAGTGCTCGAAGGTCATCTTCAGTGGTTTCATAGGGGAGATTCCCCACATACATTTTCGTGTTCATATCTGTGATTTTCTTGCTTGCCTCCCCACTGATTCTTCGCTGATCCCATTTTACTGGATCAAGAATCATCTTGGAATCTACGATTCACTAGATGACCTGTCATGCATTGAATGCGACAGGGTTGCTTTGCTCGAATGATCATTGTCCACGATAGAATAAAAAATGCAAGTCCGAGCAGAAGAGAAAAAGTGTTTTAAATAACATTTTTTAGCAAAAATCTGATAATTAGGGGTTTTTCAAGTCATCGAGACCCGTCTATGGTGATTTTCTGATGTGGACTTTGCTAGAAATTTTTAGAGATGTGTGTTTGCCTATCATGCTTTTGATCGCGGTGGGCTGGGCTATGGATCGTCGTTTTGATCTCAAGCTCGACACTTTGGTGAAGCTGAATATCTATCTCTTTGTGCCATCATTCATTTTTGTTCGTGTGGCATCTTCTGATTTGCAACAGGGGATGGGGGGCAAGGTGGTGGTTTTCACGCTTTGTGTGCTGTTGGTGATGTTTGTTTTGAGTGCTTTGGTTTGTGCTTTGCGCAAAGAAACGCCGCAACAACGCATGGGACTGCAATTGTCCACGATGTTTTATAATTCAGGTAATTGGGGAATCCCTTTGATGGCATTGGCATTTCCTGAAGTCGGGCCTGTGATCCAGGTCTTTGTTTTGATGACGATGAATATATCGACGTTTTCGATTGGGATTTTTCTGGCTAGTGCGCAAGGCCAACAGCCAGAGCAGGGTGAAATTTGGCGGCGTTTTTTGCCGATGTTGCGTCAGCCCTCGATTTACGCGATTTTGTTCGCTTTACTGATGCGTTCGTGGGGCAACCCATTGCAGGAGGTGGTATTCATCTGGAAACCGATGACCTATTTGGCAGATGCGTTGGTGGCATTTGCGCTGATCACGTTGGGGGTTCAGTTGGCAAAAACTCGTCCGCCCAAGATCGAGGGGCGATTGGCTTGGGCTTTGGCGATCCGACTGATAGCTGGACCTGTCGCGGCATTTTTTCTGACCAAGCTGTTTTCTTTTGATGCAGCGACTTCTGCGGTATTGATAGTGGGGGCGGCATCGCCGGCAGCGGTGAACACCGCGCTGCTGGCTCACGAATTTAAGGCGGACAGCCGCTTTGCCGCCGCTGCGGTATTTTATTCCACACTGCTGGCAGGCATAGTGGTGACGTTGTTGATTTACCTATTGAGATAGGAGCGCGAGTGCTAGCAGGATTTCAGAACAAGATATGCGCGTTTTATGGGATTGACTTTAGTGTCATAAAACCGAAAAATCTTTGATAAGATTTATGAATTTTTCGAAAAAACCCCAAGGGGTAGGAGTGTTGTTATGGGTTTCAGTTTTGATGACCCCGCTGAATCTGAGGGCTCACGTGAAGTGGTTCAGTGATTACAGTTACGCGGATCGTCCGCTAGAATTCTCCGAAGTGATCACGCCAGTATTTTGGTCGATGCTGACGCTATCGCTAGTGGTGATCGCTGGGCTAATTTTGTTTGAAGAAAGGCTAGGCAGATACTCATGGGTTCAGCGCTTTGATCAGTGGTTGGCGAGTAAAAAAGATAATGCCATGGGAGTGATGCGGGTGGGGGCTGCGGCGACCTTGGTGTGGGCATGGCAGGCTGGTAATCTGTTGGCACCGGAGTTGGCTTGTCCTTACGAGTGGATGGTGTGGTTGCAGTTTGTGGTGGCGCTTTTGTTGGCCTTCAGGCGGACGGTGGCGGTGGCGGGTGTGGGGATTATACTGCTCTATGTATTAGCGATCTGGCAATTTGGTTTTTTCCACATGCTGGATTATTTACTCTTTCCAGGTGTGGGCTACTATTTCATCGCAGGTAATGGGAAGGGCGCGATGTTACGGCGAACGGCGTTGCCAGCACTTTACGCTACGGTGGGGTTCTGTTTGATTTGGCTGGGGATCGAAAAATTGATTTACCCTTCGTGGGCCATCCTGTTATTAGATGAGCATCCCGTATTGGCTTTGGGTTTGGATCATGCTTTTTTCGTCGTGGCAGCAGCTTTTGTAGAGATCAGCTTAGGTTTCATGATCATGGTTTGTTTGCAGCAACGTTTGTTGGCGGTGACCATTTCGTTGGTATTTGTCTTAACCACCTTGGTGTTTGGGCGTGCGGAGGTGGTGGGGCATACTTTGATTCACGCTGTGTTGATTGTGTTTTTGATCGCAGGAGCAGGCCGAGCGACGCCTCCTTTACATTGGATACCTGGAACTAAGAGGCGCTTGGCGGCAGCTTTGCTTGCCTTCATGGTGATTCTGGGGACTTTCATGGTTCCGTATTATTTTGGTGCTCAGTTGAGTAACTTGGAAGCGAGCAGTCAGGATAAGGGGAAGCAGGCACATAGTCGGAAATTGATCGAAGTAGATGATCCTGGTCAGGCGCCAGCTTTGGCGATATCGATCCACAAAGATCCTGTAGCAGGCTGGAATTTAGAACTGACCACGGAGAACTTCGTTTTTGCTCCTGCAAAAGCTGGTTACGATCCGGTCGAAGGTGAGGGACACGCTCATTTGTATATTGATGGCCGTAAAGTGGCGCGCCTGTATGGAGTTTGGTATCACATCCCTCGTTTGGATCCAGGGCATCATAAAGTGGTCGTCACTTTGAACGCGAACAATCACCGGGGTTTGTCGGTGAACGGTAAAGAAATCAGCGAGAGTGCTGAGATCGAGGTGGTGCCACTGGCAGCGGGGCTGAAGTGAACGATTGGAAAAACGTAACTATTCAGGTGGTTCGAAGGTGATCGGAAAGGCAGTCGAAGCGACCGCCCTACAATTTCCTTCCATTTCCTATTGAGCTTCTTGTAGGGCGCCCCCCCCGCCCGCCTTTGATGCGACCTGAACCGAAACGCAGTGCGGACAGGCGGAGAGGCCAATAGTTACAAAAAAAACACCCCCCTGAGCGAGGCTCAGAGGGGTGTTCGTCGTTACGGCCGTAAGGCCGCAACTTGTCTGCTGCCTATTTCAGAAAGGAACGACTCTTTTTCTTAGTATCGAGTAGGAAGTCGATGTGTTTGTATTCTTTATTGAGCACAAGCTTTGAATCGGTATCTAACCAACGATCCAGCACGGTGGCGTAAAGCTGACGGAAATCGATCGAGGTATCGTCGGACCAAGAGGAATCACTGCGGTTGTCCGAGGGGATGACTGGATGGGTGCCGAAGATACCAGCATTCAAGCCCGTCCCTACAGCGTAGAAGGTGGACATGGTGCCGTGGTCAGTGCCGGCAGATCCGTTCTCGTATGGCCGCCTGCCAAATTCGGAGTAAGGCATAACGATCACTTTGTCAGATAGCTTTTTGGCAGCTAGATCCTTGGTGAAAGCTAAGATACTGCTGGAGAGTTCTTCGTGTAAATCTCCATGGCGACCGAGTTGTTGCCCGTGGGTGTCAAATCCTCCGATGTCTAGCGAATAGACTCGTGTGCCCATGCCAGAGGCTACCAGCGCAGCTACTGCTTTGAGGTCGCGTGCAATGCGGTGATCGGGGTAGGGGGAATCCGCCTTGTAGGAGGCGATGGTATCCCTAACTTTCTCCTCGGTGATCAGGGCGTTCATGTAGGCCATGTTGAGGTAGTTCACTTTGGGGTTTTCCTCCTTCTCTGCTGCCTGAATCGCAGTTTTCAATAGCTTCGAAGTATCGTCGTTGGAGTCGAGTGTTCGAGCGGCTTGAGTTTTGATGTCGGAAGATAGCATACTGAACACGGGCTGCGGACTTTTTGAGCGCAGGGTGATCGGTAGGTTTCTACTGATGTGAGTAGCAACTGGGTAGTTGATTTTCCGAACCTGATCTTGAGGGCACTCGGAGTCTAGGTAGCGACCTAACCAGCCGGTCCCTGAAAACTCTAGACCTCCGCCTCGTTCGTAGAAATCTTGACCAGAGAAGTGGCTGCGTGTGCTGTTGGGGTAGCCTACGTCGAGCATCACTGACATGTGACCTTCTTTGTAGAGTTCTTCATAACCAGGAGCTCGTGGATTGAAGCCGAAATTTTCGTCAATCATCAAGGCATCTTTTTTTGCGATGCCGATTTTCGGGCGATTTTTGTAATACTGATCATCATGGGTGGGAACTAGCATGTTCATGCCGTCGTTGCCTCCTCCGAGTTTGATGAGCACGAGTATCTTTCCGTCTTTGTCTAGGGCTGCGGCTCCCGCTGCATTGACGGTGTCAACTAAGAAGGATGGGGCGAAAGCGCCCATCGCCATCAGTCCGATGCCTGCGCCTCCAGTTGAGAGGAATTCGCGCCGGGTGGTTAATGATAGTTTTTTGCTGCGATTTTTTTTCATGGCAAATAAGGTTGCGAGTTGATATTGAAGTTGAATGATGATTTTCTTAGCAAACTTGGTAATATTGAGATTGCAAAATAGCTTGAATGATTTGTTTGAGTCGGACTACGCGATCTTCGTCGTCGCTGGCCCGAGCAAAATGCTCTTGAAGCGGGACGGTGTAGTCATCATTGGGTGTGATGGATAACAGGTAGGTGATGAAGTGACCGACGATTTCTTGATCTGACCGGTCACCTGCTGATTTGAGGTATTCCCGAATCGACTCACTGCTAACGGTGTAGTTGCCTGCGCCGCCTTTTTTCATTTTCATACCTCTACGGAAGCCGTCTTCAGAAAATAGGCGGTCTATGATGATGCGACGTCCGTTGATAGTGCCGTTGTTCATCCAGAAAGCACCGCCATTCCAACCGTTCACATCTGGTGGATCGGCGAAGGATTGTCCCAAGAAATCCAGTTCGCCGACAATGGCAGAAGTGGGTTCGACTTGTAGACCTAAATCTTGCAGAGCTCCTAGATAAAATTGGAAAGGGCTTTTGTAGATTTGTCCACGGAAAGCGAGGTCATAGAACAAGCGGCTTTTGAAGAAAGTTTCGAATAGCCAGTAAACATTGAAATCGGCTTTTCTCCACGCTTTGCCGAGAGGTTCGAGGTATTCGTCAGGCAAGCCTCCTTCGATCAGAAATTCATGGCTCAGCTCTCTCGCCAAGTGAGTCTCGGCGCCTTCTTTGGTGAATACCAGATCTACCACGGCATCGCCATCATAGTTACGAGCGCGGCCAAAGATTCGTTTGCGGCCGTCATCGTGAAGTTTAGGGTTAAGAGTGAGCTCCTCAGCTTCTTTTTCTAAGGTGTAAGGGTTGAGTTCAGGATTGGGGACGTAACCCGTAAAAGCTTTGGCGGCTTCTTTGATGTCATCCTCGCTGTAACCTCGATCGACTCCTAGTACAAAGAGTTCTTGCAATTCGCGCGCAAAGTTCTCATTGGGGTTGGCTTTCGTGCTGCCGATGATGTCGAGCATTTTACCCATGCCTCTAGTTTTGTACATTTTTTTGATCATCTCTGGGTAGGAACCAAAAAAATGATCGCGTAGGCTACGGTGATGGTTGTGAATATCCGCCATGAAATCGGATTGCTCGCGAATCGAACTGAAGTTGACCACGCAGATATTCTGTAAAAACAGATTGAGCTTTTCGAAGGCGGAGTTCTGTGGTCGGCTGGCAATTTTGAGCCATTCATGACCATAATCAGCCCAATATTTCCGTTGTTTTAAGTCGGCGCGGCTTACGAACTGCGTGGTGATTTTCCCCGTAGTCTTACGGGTCTCTTCTCGCTGATATCTGTGGTGGGCGATGACTATGCTGCGAGCGTAAGGATCGCGGAAGGACATATTTTTGATTTTGGCGGAAGCCTCTTTCCATCGAGATTGTCCTTTGGCCCATTCGACCGCGGTTTCGAATTCTGCCGCTAAGGCGCTATCTGCGTTGTCTGCGTAGGCCTCGATCACGGGGTTGGGCTGTGGGTAGGACGCTCTCTTGAAGAGGTAGTCCATCGCTCCATCTAGCCCCGCTCTTTTGAGCCGAGAGACGTCCGCTGGTCGTGCTGTCCAAGAGGATCGTCGTAGTAGGTGGCGAATTTTGTCTTCGGTCCATTCGGAGGCTTCGATGGGTTTCCAGGCATCGCGTGGTTTTACGGCAGGTTTTACATTCATGGTATATTTAGGGTCTGTCTCTACAGGGGAATAACTTGTGTTATTACCTTTGTTACACAGTTCATCGGATTCCGCTGCGTATGTCAAAGCCTTGACAATCGAGGCGCAGGGAATGTCAATTTTTGCGTAATGTGGGCGTTAGACCACTTTGGGCGTTATATTCTCAAAGCTGAACTGGGGGACTGAAACGGGGAGCTTACGGAGTTTCACAGCTTGGATCCACTGCGGACGTCGTACCAGGCGATCACTTTTCCATCGCGAAGGGCGCACTTGATCTCTTTTTCATTGATTCCGAAAGCGGTTTCGGATTCAATGACAACATAAGCGGTATCATATTCGACACCGTCGATGGTTTCTTTACCGATCCATTTCCATTTGACGGCGGCTTCGAGCTCGATGGTAGCTCCAGCGTCACCTTTGCGCAGACTTTCTTTCAATGGATTGAAGCGAGGATCCTTGCCGTCATTGTAAATGGCTAAGGCTTCCTGTTTGGCGATGGATTGCAAAATGCGCTCTCGTTCGGCGCTGCGTTGCTCTTCAATAAGGGCGATTTTTTTCCTTACGAAAGAATCATAACGAGCTTGAATACGCTCTTGAAGGTCGGTTTCTTCGATTTTGAGAGTGGCACTGACGGGGACCCCAGAACCTGAGCTGAGCTGGATCATGCCGTTGTCTAGCTTCATGACGCGCATGGTGGAGCCGATGGATAATTTTCCTGTGGCTACGACTTGCCCCGCCTCTTTGATCTCGAAGGTGACAGGGACTCGAATGGCGACTATTTTGGGAATCGCTTTCTGGGGAATGTTTTGCCAGTTGCGGACGATTTCGAGCAAGGGGGTGATTTTGGGATCAGGGTATTGTTCGAGCACCTGCTTTTCGATGTCGATATTGCGATCAGATGTTTTTTTGTCGCCCTTTTTTTTGTCGGGCTTGGGTGCCTTAGCTATCAGGTCCTGTTTTTTGGGCTTGGCTGGCTCAGGGGAGGGCTTTTTGATTTTGGGTTTAGGAGCTACTTTGGGGGTAGTCACTTCAGGTTTGCTAGGTTCTTTGATAGGGGCGGCTGTTTCTTGACTAGCAAGTTCAGCATTGCGCTTGGAGCTACTGGTCAGATGCAGCATGTAAACTGCGAAGGCGACGGTGAAGGTGAGAGCGACGTAGATACCCAGAAACATCCACATCGATGATTTGTGCCGACGGGCTTTGATCCCGCCTTTAGTGGGGCGACGGGGTTTTCTGCGCTTTTTTCTTGCGGGTTGTGTCATTGAGTTAAAACCAGTCAATTTGGCAGCAGACAGGTGATATCACTCTATCAAACTTGTAAGCTAAAATGGGGCTCTTTGTCAACACCTTCAGTCGATTAGAAAAATGAGCTGCGCTTATTTTGTTGTCTCTATTCTTTCAAATGGGGTTAGATTGACTAGGTGAAGAATCAGTTGATCTACTTAGATAACAATGCCACTACTCGCGTGCATCCCGAGGTGGCGGCTGCGATGTTGCCTTATGTGACGGGGGAATGTTACGGTAACCCGTCGGCGTCGTATGGTTTTGGGAAAAAAGCTAGAGCGGCGGTGGAGCAGGCGCGGCAGCAGGTGGCGTATTTGTTAGCGGTGGATGCCAAGGAGATCGTGTTCACCTCTTGCGGCACAGAGTCTAACTACACGGCGATCGAATCGGCTTTGCGTTGTTATCCCGAGCGGCGCCATGTGGTGATCTCTGCTGGGGAGCACAGCGCGGTGGAGAACCTTTGCTTGGATTTGGAACGGCGTGCTTACCGCGTGACGAGGCTCGGTTTGGATGGCGAGGGTTTGGTGGATTTAGCAGAATTGGAGTCTGTGGTCAATAGCGATGATACAGCTTTGGTTTCGTTGATTTGGGCAAACAATGAGACGGGGGTTTTGAGTCCGATCGAAGACGCTGCAAATATTGTCAAAAATAAAGGCGTCCTGTTTCACAGTGATGCGGTGCAGGCGGTGGGAAAAGTGCCTTTGAGCTTGGCGGATTCAGCGGTGTCGATGTTATCTCTGTCGGGTCACAAGCTGCATGCCGCTAAAGGGGTGGGGGTGTTGTATGTGAATGGGCGAGTGCGCTTCGAACCGATTTTGCTGGGTGGAGGTCAGGAGAATGGGCGGCGTTCTGGCACGGAGAACGTGGCGGGGATCGTGGGTTTGGGAAAGGCTGCGGAGATTTTGCGTTACGTGCTGAAGGATGAGCACCATCAGCAACAGATGAGTGAAATGCGAGACCGTTTTGAGCGCACTTTGCTGGATCGTATGCCGGACACGCTGGTGAATGGTCACCGAGAAAAGCGCTTGCCTAATACGTCGAACCTGTGTTTCGCGGGAGTGGATGCGGAAGGCTTATTGATATTGTTAGACAATGCGGGGCTTTGCTGCTCGCCAGGTTCGGCGTGTAGCACTGGGTCGGTCAAGCCGTCGCGGGTATTGACTGCGATGGGGATGAGTGCAGCGCGAGCGCGTAGCAGTGTGAGGTTTTCGCTGTCGATGTTCACGACAGAGCAGGAGCTGGATCGCGCGGTCGATTTGATCGAACAGGCAGTGAGTAAGCTGAAGATTGTATTGCCTGTCTCAGGCGGACCGGTGATCAGGCATACGTGAAGGTTAGTTCAAGTCGGGTGAGATACCCAGGTTCTTCATGGCAGCCTCCCTCAAGCAGCGCACCATGAAAAACATTCACCATGAAGGGCATGAAGCACTTGAAGGTTAAGGAATTTATTCAATAAAGACTTCCATAGCTTCAAATCCGCACTCCACTCGCCGACCACACGCCAAACTTACCCAAAAAAATCATCTTCATGTTCTCCATGCCCTTCATGGTAGCCTCCGTCTAGCAGCGCACCATGAAAGACAAGAACGTTAAGGAATGCAGTAAGAATTGCCCGCATCCTCGGTTAAGTTTATTGTAGGGCGGGAGCTTCGCCTGCCTTGATGCGACCTTGCACAGTTACGATTTTTTTAATCTTAGGCGGGCGGCGTAGGCGCCGTCGAAACCGTCTTGCCAGGGTTGGCTTTGTTGGCTCTCTTCCAACTGCAAGGCTGGAAATTCTTTGAGTAGCAGATCGACGAGTTGTTGGTTTTCCTCGGGTTCGAGGGAGCAGGTGCTGTAAACGAGGTGGCCGCCAGGTTTGAGTAGGGGCAGGCAGTTGCGGACGATTTCAAGTTGCTGTCCTTGCATGCTAAGAAAGTCTTCTTCTCTCAAGCGCCAGCGCACGTCGATGCGTCTTTTGATGACTCCGGTATTGCTGCAGGGGGCGTCGATGAGGATGCTGTCAAAGGAGGCGGGCGGGGGGAAGTCGGGATCGTTTTGATCGGGGCTGGACCAGTCGATTTGACGCAAGTTGGCGTTTTGAACGTGACTGCGGTCGAGATTTTCGCGCAGTCGGACTAGACGGTTTTCGTCGCAGTCGGCGGCGATGATTTTGCCGGTGTTTTGCATCGCGCTAGCTAAGAGGATAGTCTTGCCGCCAGGTGCGGCGCAGGCGTCGAGGATGGTCTGCCCTGGTTGCGCATCGAGTAAGCGGCAAGAGAGGCTGGTGCTGGGGTCTTGGATGTAGATCAGACCTTGCTCGATCCAATCACTGGGGACTGGGCCGCTCAATCGTAAAAAATCACTAGGTGCGTTGTCGAAGCTGTGAGTGGCCTCGGAGTCGCGGATGGCTTGCAAGGCGGCTTCATTTTCGCACAGGGAATTGAGGTGTAAGTAAACGCAGGGTGCTTGATTGTTCCATTCGCAGAGTTGTTGGGCGGCTTCTGCGCCGAAGTGCTGGATCCAGCGTTCGATCAAAAAGTCAGGTTGCGAGTAGGCTTCGTCGAGCGGCAGTTCTTTGACTAGCTCATCGAGTTCCGCTTGTTTGCGTTGGGCATTACGCAGGATGGCGTTGACCAGAGAGCGGGTTTGCCGATTGTCGGCGAGCGAGACGGTTTCGTTGATCACTGCATGAGGAGCAATGTTGGTGTGGCGAAGTTGGAACAGTCCTATACGCAGGATGAGGCGCAGGCGGTGCTTGAGGCCTTTGTGCTGGCGCAAATGATCGATGCATACGTCGAGCAGGGTGAGGTTGCGAATGATGCCGTAAAAAATCTGCTGAACAAAGGCGTGGTCGCGGGATTCGAGTTGGTGCTTTTTGCTGAGGTCGGCGAGGATGCGGTCGGCGTGCACGGTTTCATTCTCCCAACGCTCTAGGCATTTCAACGCGATGTTTCTGAGTTTGGGAGCTGCCATGGCGCTTGTTTTTTGAACTGTCTAGCTGCTTTGACTCGCGTCAGGGCTGTCGATAGGAGCTCTGCCGATGCCGTGGTATTCAAAGCCGAGTTGCGCCATTTTGCGTGGGTCGAGTAGGTTGCGACCATCGAAGATGAGTGGGGCTAACATGCTGTCGCGGACTTTGGCAAAATCGGCTGAAGCAAATTGTGGCCATTCGGTGGCGATGATCAGAGCTTCGGCATCTTTGGCGGCGTCTTCTGCGCAATCTGCAAATTGGATTTTGGAGCCAATCGGTAGGGTTTTGGCATTCTCTGCTCCTTGCGGATCGTAGGCGGTGATTTGCGCGCCTTCTGCGACGAGTTTTTCGACCAGTTCGATGGCTACCGAGCAGCGTACATCGTCGGTATCGGGTTTGAAGGAGAGGCCCCAAACGGCTATTTTTTTATCTTGCAAGACCCACAATTTTTTGCGGATGCGTTCGATGAAGCGTTCGAGTTGGTTGACGTTGATACGCTCTACTTCTTTGAGCAGGTCGAAAGGGGTGCCGAGTTGGTCGCTGATGGCGATGAAGGCGGCGATGTCTTTGGGGAAACAGGAACCTCCGTATCCTAATCCGGCGTTGAGGAAGGAGCGGCCGATGCGTTTGTCGGAGCCGATGCCTTCGGCGACCATTTCGATGTCGGCGCCAGTGGCTTCACAGACGGCGGAGACGGCATTGATGTAGGAAATCTTAAGTGCTAGGAATGAGTTGGCAGCGTGCTTGATGAGTTCGGCACTGTTGATGTCAGTCACTAGGATGGGTGCCATGAAGGGCTCGTAAACTTTTTTCATCAGCGCGAGAGCGCGATCGCTGTTGGCGCCGATGACAATGCGGTCGGGGTTCATCAGGTCGCTGACGGCACAGCCTTCACGGAGAAATTCGGGGTTGCTGACGACGTCGAAATCGGCATCGGGTGCGTAGCGTTTGATGGTTTCGGCGACTTTTTCGCCGGTGTTCACTGGCACGGTGCTTTTATCGACGATGACTTTGTAGCTGTCGATGGCGGGGGAGATTTCGCGGGCGACTTTTTCGATGAAGCGTAGATCGACGCTGCCGTCGTCGTTGGGTGGGGTGGGAACGGCGATGAAAATGACTTCTCCGTTTTGCACGCCTTCTTCAGTGGAGGTGGTGAAACGCAGATTGCCTGATGCGACGTTTTTGAGTACGATTTCTTCGAGACCAGGTTCGTAGATGGGGATGTCGCCTTTGAGCAGGCGGGCGATTTTGGCTTGATTGTTATCGACGCAGAGGACTTCGTGACCGACTTCTGCAAAACAGGCGCCTGTGGTGAGTCCGACGTAACCAGATCCGATGATGGTGATTTTCATAAAATAAGTAAATGAAGAAGGTGTAAAAGCAGTGCCTATATACCCAGACTAGGTCTTTCGCCAGCAAAAATCCTTATGCGGGGCGGAAAGCTGTTGGATCGAAAAAAAGAGGCGAAACCGAGTAGGTTTCGCCTTTTCAGTTAAAAGTGTCAACCGATCAATTGCCGCCTACAAAAGAGCCTGGCATTAAGTCAATCGGCAGAGAGACAGTGGGGAAGGCTTTGAGGGTGAAGCTCATCACGACACCCCATTCGTTGGTTCCTCCACGGTTGTCTCGCAGGATGCCGCCGAAAGAGGCGGTCCAGGCGGCGAGGTCACGGTGGATCTGATATTGTTGGATTTCCAGAGTGCTGTCAGTGGCTTCGAAACGGTGCATGGTGCTGAACCCCCAGTTGTCACCGAGTCGGGTGTAGGTTCCGACTGAAAGCTGATTGCTGTCGACGAAGAAGGGGTGGTCATCGAGGAAGTAATTGCCGACAGAAAATTGGAAATTTTTGGTGGGCATGAAAGTGAAGTTGCTGACGACTTCGGTGAAGCCTGTTTTTTGATCGAGGAGGGGGATCTGAGAGTTCAGCTGAGCGACCAACCAAGGCAGTGGCGCCCATGTGACATTGTTGAAGAGGTTGGAAAAATCGCGATCAAACTCAGGGTCATCGATATAAGTATCGAAGAAGGTATTAAGTTCGAGCCAACCAAAGGTGCCTTGGTTGCGTTTGGTTTGCAGGCGGTTGACCATGCCGACGCGGGCGATGTTCCAGCTTTGGATGTCATCCACTGCGGTGAACAGTGGCAGATCCAAGGGGCGTAGGCGAGTGGTCGGGGTGAGGCGGTCGATGCGGGTAGCAAAGCCGTCTGCGGGTGCGTCGGCGCTGACAAAGGAGTAATTGACATAGGGCTGAGTGATGTGGCGCAACTCGTTGATACCCATGGCCTCTGAAATGGCGTTGGGATATACTTTGGAAACTTTGAACGAAGCGTCGATCCCTGCATGGAGGATGGTGCGGTCGCGGTCGCCGACATTACGGGCACCTACATCCATGTATTTGGTGTAACCGATACCAGCACGTGGCACGACGGAGAGCCAGCCGCCGATTGCTGCTGGGTAAAGAACTTCGTGGTAGGTGTCAAAGCGTGTGAAGCTGCGGTTGTCGAGCAGTTGATCGAGGTTGTTGAGCAGTGAGCGCGAAGCGGTTTCGTCGAAATCCCTTTGCAGTATGACACTCTCTTCGCCTTTGTCTGTGTTCACCACGGTGACGAGATCGCCATTCTGGACTTCGGCTTTTCCGTTGTCCAGCATTTTGAGCAGGTTGGTTTGATTGTTGACTCGGCTTTCGGTGGTATTACGAAAGTCGGTAGCGAGGTTCTCTTCGATGACACCAAAAGTGGTGTAACCTTGATAGAAGAGTCCCGAGCCCAAGATGGGTTGACGGGTGACGTCGAGCGCTAATTCTGGCAGGCGGCTATCGGTTTGAAAAAAATCATTCAACTGGAAGCGTCCAGTTAGTGAGAGCGTGCCTCGTGGGTCGGCTTTCACCAAGTTAATGATGTTGTCCGGATTAGGGTCCATCGTGAATTCACGCGGGAAAAAGTCGTTGTAAAGAAAGGCATCACTGAGTTTGTTGATGTCGATGTCCAAGTAGAGAGTGCTTTTTTCTGGTCCAGGGAAATATACGCGATGTTGTAGGTTGATCCGGTAGCGTTCGGAGCTTAGGTCGGTGTTTCGATTGCCTCCACCGAAGTTTGTATTGGGAGCGCTGTCATTGGCGTAATAAAGGTTGAGACGTCCGAAGTTTTGGTTGCTGCGGTATCTTTGAGATCTGAACTCGATGCCGCCAGCTACGCCGCGGGTGCTGCGCAGGTCGAACCGCACTTGGGCGAGAGTGTGGTCGCCGATCATGAAACCATATTGATTCAAGAGGAAGGCTCCCCACGCACTATTGTAACCTGGAGTGAAAAAATAACCGAGTTCGTCATTTAAGGGCTGAGACAGGTAGGGCAACCAGAGGATCGGCGTATTGCCTGCATAGACTTTCAGGTTTTTAAAAGTGACGCGTTCACCTGGGTACATACGGATGCGTTTGGCTTTGATTCTAAAGGTGGGCTCAGAGTTGTCGTCGGTGGTGAACCACGAGTCCGTCATTTCGATCATGTCTGTAGCTTTTGTCGGAATCTTGATGTCGCTGGCATCGTAGTAGATCGGGACTAAGCCGCCCCTTAAACTCGAAGCCTGCATTTCGCCAGTGTTGATGTTGTAGATGGTTTCTTCGGCGGTGTAAGAACTGCCGTCTTTGTAGATGACGACGTTGCCGCGGGCAAACACATCGCCCGTGACTTGGTGATACTCAGCTTGGTCGGCTTGAATCGTGGTGCCTTGATATTGGATCTCTACATTACCCTTGGCTTTGGCGATGCCCATTGTTTCATCGAAACTGGTCTCGTCACTTTGGATTTCCAAATTGGTAGCGAGGCTGGCTGCTTGAGCTAGGCTAGATGAATCGACGCCACTGGCCGCTTTCACTTCGGCGATTTTTTCTGCCGCCGAGTCGAGTTGGGCAAAGGTCACAGGAGTGAATAGCAGGCTGCTGATTCCAGTGATAACGCCGCATAAGATCGGCAGGACTTGATTGGATAAGGTTCTCATTAGGCTTTATGGAGAAAAAATGACTCTACACCATCTCCCTGATTTGGGAAAATGATAGTTTATGGAAATTCTAATTATTAGGATTTGTAAAATTTTGCAGTGAATCCAATGGCTTCGTTACGATAGAAACAGGCTTTTTAACAATAAATTGAGTAAAAAACCACTAAAAATTACAATTATTATTGCGAATTTCGGTGTGTTGATCTTGCTGATCGCCTTATCTGGTGCGCATACAGTAGCCGAGTTTTGAATTTTGACTCAAAAAAGTGATAAAAAGTTTTGCTGCTTCGCTCCATTCAGTTGCTTCTGCGGCTTGCAGGGCTTGCTGTCGATTCAGCTCTTGGCGGTAAAAAAGTCGGTAGATTTGTTTGATCTCGCGGCGAGTGGCTGGGGTGAAACCTGCTCGGCGCAGTCCGATGGAGTTGAGCCCGACGATGTTGTTCAGTCCAGCGGCGGTGACGTAGGGGGGGATATCCTGGGAAATGGAGGCGTGACCTTGCAGCATGGCGTGATCTCCGATGCGCGCAAACTGATGGATGCCGGTGCCCCCTCCGATGAAGATGTGGTGCCCAAGGCTGATGTGACCGCCGAGCATGGTATTGTTGGCGATGACGTTGTGATCTCCGAGCACACAGTCGTGTCCGATGTGGGTGCCGACCATCAAAAAGTTGTGATCGCCGATGCGTGTGAGTCCACCTTTTTCTAGGCTGCGGTGGATGGTGACGTGCTCGCGGATGGTATTACCTATACCGATGGTGATACCGCTTGAGGTGTTTTCGTCGAAGCCAACCGATTGGGGTGCGCCGCCAATGATGCAGCCTGGCCAGAGGGTGCAGTTCTCTCCAAGCGTGACTTTGCCGAGCAAATGCACGTGGCTGTGGAGCTTGCAGCCACTGCCGATGGTGACGTCGCCTTCGACAATGGTGAAGGCGCCGATGGTCACATCGTCGGCGATATCGGCGGTCGGACTGACGATGGCTGTAGGGTGAATGTTGGAAGGCACGGGCAAACCTGTATCTGAAACTGCTGCAAAGTAAAGACGAAGAATAGCAAGATCACATCAAACCCATTTCTCTGAAACTAAAATAGGCTTGCTCGGAAGCGGTGGAAGGCAGACCGATGATGATGTGGTCGAGCATCTCGATGCTGAGGTGTTCACTGGCGAGCTTCAGTTGGCGGGTGAGCTTGCGGTCGGCACTGCTGGGGGAGGGATCGCCGCTGGGATGGTTGTGCACGAGGATAAACGCGTAGGCGGAGTGAGTGATGACGGCGTGTAAGATCTCGCGTGGGTGGGCGATGCATTCGTTGAGCCCTCCGTGGGAGATTTCTTGCACTTGGATCAGGTGGTATTTGGTATTGAGCAGGATAACCCGCAAGGATTCGTGGTTGAGGGATTGCAGGGTAGGGCCGAGCAGATCGTAAACGGCCTCGGGGCTGTCGAGGGGGGATTGAGAGCCGCGTTCGATGGCGATGCGTTTGCCAAATTCAAAAATAGCGGCTAACTGCGAGGCTTTGGCGGGACCGATGCCTTTGAACTGCATCAGTTCGGATAGACTGCGACGGGAGAGTTCCTGCAGCGAGCCAAACTGCTGGATCAGCTTGCGTCCCATACCTATGGCGTTGAGTCCGGGTAGTCCCGTGCCGAAAAAAAGTGCTAACAGTTCGGCATCTGATAGCGCGGAGGCACCGCGTTGTTGCAGTTTTTCCCGCGGTTTCTCATCGTCCGGTAAGTCGGCTATGCGTTCTTTTTCAGAGGCCACGGACGAGTGTGGGCTGATCTATTGCTCTGGTGCAAGCCTGAAATCATGAAAAATGCGAGTTCAATCACAATCTTGTAGCAAGTCGGAGGATGAACTTGCCTTTTGACATCGGGTGACTGAAATACTAACAGATAGAGGGCGGATGATTTGGGTCGCCAGCTTCTATTTATTTTGAAAGTAAAAATGACATTCGCAATCACTATCAAACGGGCGGTTTTCGCCATGCTGTTTATCGCTTTTTGCACGGCGGCGCCTAATGCGTTCGCTTATCCTTTGACCGATGCGCAGAAGGCTCGCTTGCAGAAATTGATTCCGCGAACCTTTGCCAAATTGCAACAGCATGCGCCAGTGCATATCCTCACTTTGGGAGATAGTGTTACCGAGACCTACACTCCTGATGTGGATACCAATCATAACTACTTAAATGGCTATCAGTCCAAGTTTGCGCAACTGTTGGCACTGGAGTTTTTCTATCCAGGGGAAGTGCGCTTGTTCAATCCTGCTAAAGGTAAGCCTGATAAAGCGAACGCTTATTTGGGCGACGAGATTTTATTAGAAAATTTTGGACTTGGTGGCAGGACGGCTATCGATACGCTGCAGCGCATCACCACCGATGCTTTTTTGAATGAACCCGACTTGGTGATGATCCAGTATGGGATCAATGATGCGCAGATCGGGCTATCGCTAGAAACTTACCGCACAGCTATCCAATACAGTATCGATGAATGTCGTAAGCAGGGTGTGGATGTGATTTTATTAGCCCCGACGATGGTGCGCACCTCCACCGGTCCGCTTGAGTGGGGAATGACTCGTGGGCATGCAATAGTAGCTAGGGAGTTAGCATTGAAAAATGGTGTATTTTTTGCTGACATGGGGCAGGTGATCGCGCGTACCAGTGGGGTGGGTGAGACGGATGCGCAGGGCAAAGATGACATCGAGGCGTCGCAGGCGATTCGCATAGTCGCAGATAAAATGGGCAGGCATTTTGACTTTGTCACTCCTCCCAAAGAGTTCCTTCACCCCAATTTGTCAGCGCATCAAGCGATGGGGAAGGCGATTTATGATCAACTGTTCAACGGCGCGCCCTCAGTCGCTTTTCGAGCGCAGTCGAGGGCGACCTTTCAAGATGCAGGGACGCTGGAGGTAGAGCTGACGATTAAAAATGGAGGCAGTGAGGTGAGGGAGGGTTACATGGGAGCCTTGACGATGCAAAAGGTGTTTGAGCCAACTCAAGAGACGGCGTTTCAGGCATATCAAATTGAGCCAGGTAAATCGGCATCTTTTTCTTTCACCTATAAGCGCTTGCAACAGCCTGCCAGAGGTGGAGCACCTGCACGACTTAAAAGCCTAGACCCTGGTGAGCCGTGGTTGCCGGTGAGTTTTTTGTTGGCGGATGCGCACAGTTCGAGCGTGCTGGATACGGCTCCTGTGTTGGAGCCAGTGGCGGTGACATGGAAAGAGGGGGTTCAGTTGGCGGTGACGAGTGGGATTCGCTTAGATTGGCGTTTTAAGAATGCACAGAAAAAGGCTATTCAAGGCGAGTATGAAATCAAGATGGGACAGCGCAAGGCGTCGGGAAAATTTGATCTAGCTGCGGATTCGCAGAAAGACTTTTTCGCTGAATTCCCTATCAATGAAAAAGAGCAAGTGAACAGTTTTAAAGAAAATATTCATCTTAAAGTGACGGTAGCAGGTCAGTCGTTTGTCTTTTATAGAGAAGCGGAAGCGGTCAGAGATATGAACTTGGGGGAGAGAGTCGCCTTGTCTCATGACGAAGCTTACATTCCAGGGAAACGTATGCCTAGAGTCGCGGAAGCGGGCAAAGAAGGAGTGTCGCTGAGGGTGGATGCAGACAAAGATGCCTTGTATTTGACCTTTGATCTTGAAAAGATCAATCTGGTGGAGGTGCCTAATGGCGTATCGCTGTTGGCGGAGGTTTTCATCGATGGGCGTCCAGGTGGTGAATGCAGGCAGTTTGGTTTTGTGGATCGTGTGAGAGTCATGTTTGCAGGGGCGGACGGGCCTGGGCAGGTCAAGCTCACCAAGATGGGATTGTTTGGAGATGCTTACGATCGAGTGATCCCTCCAGCAGGTATCAAAAGTTTACTGAAAACGAAAGGTGATACTTCGCGTAAAGTGGAGATTCGTATTCCGAGGATTTATTTGTATCGGCACCCTTGGAACTTAGGCAAAGAGGGGGAAATGTTAGGCTTGAATGCGTGGATCTCTTTGGGTGCCGTGGGTACAGGCGGTGTTGGCGGCACGGTTTTCCCCCCGAACCGTCGCTGGGTATTAGCTAATTCAAGGTTGTACCTGAGGGATGCACGCAGTTTGATCACTTTGAATCTAGGGAAAAAAGCGTCACAGTCCGCGAGCTGGTCGGTACGGATTTATTGAACAAATAAAAAAAAATGCTTGGGGGATAATGTGAGCAACTTCTGATGCGGTTGTTATTGTACTAAAATCTGCGATGGATGCAACTGGCAGCCCAACGCTAGAACTGCTTTGAGCATTTTTGCGCATGAGAGCATGGCTGGAGGGGCTCGCTGTAGCGTGCCTTCGAAAAGGCGGCCGATGAAGCGAAAATTAGGGTGATTGTTTTGTAGACCTTTAATTCTAGGATGCCTTTATTATGAGCATGACTTAGTCACAATCACCGTCTTATAAGGATTGGCGGCTTTGGGTGGGAAAAAGTTTAAAAAAGTTGCACTTTTTCCTTGTCGAACCACTACATGTTGGGTTACAAATCGTGCCGAGCACCTATATGTGGTATTTTTGGTCAAAATGACCTTGAAGGGCGAAATCCTATAGTCAGGCTCAAAAATGTAATTATTAGAAGTTTTGGGCGGTGTTATATTCTGGAAATTAGTAGTTTCTTTGAAAATAATAGTCCGTCTTAAAATCATCGAAGAATTAGTTCAAAGTTAAGTTTCAAATCAGCATTTTCACATGGAAAAGACGTTTACAATTGGCGACCGGAGTTTTGTATTGGATCAGACTAAGGCGGAAGAGGCTTTTGCTGCCAAGCGAGTGATCAATGGTCGTCAGACGATGACCTTTAATTTGCTGCCATTGAAGTATCAGTGGGCTTATGATTTGTATTGTGACATGAAGGCTAATCACTGGGAGCCTGAGGATGTTCCGATGCAGAAGGACATCGAGCAGTGGCAATCGGATGAATTGAGTGACGCGGAGCGTTGGATCATTCGCATGGGCATTGGCTATTTTTCGGCGGCTGAAGGCATCGTTGGCGATAACGTCCTGCACGTGATTCGTGAGTTGGTGACGGCATCTGAGTTGAAGCTGGTATTGGGACGTCATGCTCATGAGGAGAATATCCATGCTGACAGCTTGCTGTATATGATCAGCAGTCTGGGCATCAACCCGCATGAATGTGAGGCGATGTTTGAGCAGATCGAGACGATTCGTAGAAAGAATGAATTTGTGACTCGCACCTCACACGCTTTGCGAAGAGATCTGGATATGAAGGATCCAGAGAATATCCGCTTATTGGCTAAAAATATTTTTGTGTTTGGTCAATGCATGGAGGGGACGCAGTTTTACGGTTTGTTTGGTATGATTTTGAGTCTTTACCGGCAGAATAAATTCCCAGGTATCGGGCAAATGTTTCGTTACACCCTGCGCGACGAATCCAATCACATTGAGTTGTTGAGAAACTTGCTGATGGATTTGATCGGTGAGAACAAAGAGATTTGGACGGAGGACTTCAAAAGAGAATTAACCAACCTGATGATCGAAGCGGTGAATTTGGAAAAAGATTTTATTAATGATTGTTTACCCGTGTCGTCCGTAGGCCTAAACGCTGAGGAGTTTTGTCAGTATATCGATTTTAATGCAGATCGTCGTCTAGAGGGGGTGGGGCTCAAAGTTCTAAACCCAGGATTGAAAAACCCCTTCCCTTGGTTGTCGGAAACGATGGACCTCAAGAAAGAGGCTAACTTCTTCGAACAACGCGTCACTGAATACCAGAAGTCCTCGTCACTAGGCATGGTGGATGACGATGAGTTGTAAGCCTTGTTTGAGCATTCATTTTTTCAGCCCGCATAAATTTTATTTCAACCTTTCATTTTCATCTCCTAATCAGTAAACCCTAATCTAAATCATGATCACCCGGAATTTTGTAGAAGAAGACCTTGAGTTGCAACGCTACGCAGCGACTCCAAAAGAAAAGAAACCCCGTTTTGAATGGGGCGAAGTGGCAGGGGCTCTGGAGGATGGTTCGACCAATCAGTTGCAGGTCAAAGTGGGGGGGCAGACTAAGGCTTTTGATATTGCTGAGATCGCAGAAACGGTGGGTAATGCACTGACGGATTTGGCTTTGTCGCGCAATGAAGAGAATATCTTTAGTGATGAGAACAGGCAGTTGGTAGCCGGCATCGCGAAGTCTGTGGCACGGGATTTGGTGCAGAGTGTGGAGGGTAAAGGCGGGGATCATACGACCAGTGCCGAGGAGATGATGGAGATCATCGAGCGAGCCTTGATTCGTCAAAACGCGCATGACGTGGCTAAAAGCTTGGTGATTAGACGCAAGAGCAAACCTAGTCTTAATATTGGGATGGACGGTGATTTGACGATTTCTGGAGGAGATTCCAGTGAGCAACGAGGCAAGGTGAAGACGCGGGTGATTCGTCGCAGTGGTGAGGTGGTGGCGTGGAATCACAATAAAATTGAGATTGCGGTGCGCAGTGCTTTTTTGTCTTTGCAGATGGATTCCGGTGCAGCTACGGAGGTGGCGAATGCTTTGACTGCTCAGATTCGTAAGAGTGGTCAGGAGTATATCCATATCGAAGATTTGCAGGATCGGGTGCAGGAGGCTTTAATGAAGTTGGGACACTACAAGGTGGCTGAAGCTTTCATTCTTTACCGCGCTCATCGATTTGCGCAGCGTTTGCAAGATGAACAAGACTCCCCATCTCACGAGCTTGATGATGATGCGCAGGACTCGATGATTTTGGTCAAAAAATCTGACGGAGATACTTTTTTATGGGATGGAGCAGATCTCAAAAAGCGTATTGAGTTTGGTATGATGGGCTTGGACTTGTGTCTGAGTGCGGAGGAGATCGACCAAGAATTGAGACGGGCTTTGTTCCCAGAAATGACGACCGAGGACTTGCAGAATACGGTGGTCTTGAATGCTAAGAGTTTGATCGAAAAAGATGCGGATTTCGCTAAGTTTGCTGGGCGCATTTTACTCACATATATTTACGAGGAAGTATTGGGTTGGGATATACTCAAAGACGGTATCGATAAGATCCCTGCTTTTCATCGCCGGGCGTTCAAAGCAAATTTGGCGCGTGGCA
Organism: Verrucomicrobiales bacterium; assembly: GCA_021648365.1. Classification (GTDB taxonomy): domain Bacteria; phylum Verrucomicrobiota; class Verrucomicrobiia; order Verrucomicrobiales; family DEV007; genus JAADHD01. The sequence continues at coordinate 19,561 of JAKISY010000014.1, read as the reverse complement.
TCAAGATTGAGCGTTTGAGTGAGCGCTTGACGCACTACAATTTGGATAAGTTGTCCGCTGCGCTCGATTCGACATCGGATATGGATTTTGATTACCTCGGTATTCAAACTCTTTATGACCGTTATTTGGTGGTGGATAAAACAGGCGAAAAACATCGTCGTATCGAAACTCCCCAGCTTTTCTGGATGCGGGTGTCGATGGGCTTATTCATCGCAGAGAAGGAGAATGCTGAGGACAAAATCGTCGATCTTTACAATCTGTATCGCAGTCGTCGCTTTTGCTCGTCCACTCCTACTTTGTTCAATTCAGGCACTCTGCATTCGCAGTTGTCCTCCTGTTATCTCTACAAAGTGGAGGATAGCATCGAGTCGATCATGCAGCGAGGGATTTCAGAAAATGCCTACCTCTCTAAGTGGGCAGGTGGTCTTGGCGGAAGCTGGACGGCGGTGCGTGGAATGGGTGGTTACATCAAAGGAACCAATGGTGAAAGCCAAGGGGTGATCCCGTTTTTGAAGTTGCACAACGATCAGTTGGTGGCAGTGAACCAAGGTGGCAAACGTCGTGGTTCTGGTTGCGCTTACTTGGAGACTTGGCACAACGATATCGAAGATTTTTTGGAGTTGCGTAAAAACACGGGTGACGAGCGTCGCCGGACACACGACATGAATACGGCGAACTGGATTCCCGATCTGTTCATGAAGCGTCTGGAAAAACGGGGGCCCTGGACTTTGTTTCGTGCTAATGAAACACCCGATTTGCACGAGCTGTATGGTGCGGCTTTCGAAACTCGCTATGCTGAGTATGAAGAAAAAGCAAGAGCTGGTGAGATCTTTGGTCGTGAAATTCCAGCGGTGGATTTGTGGAAAAAGATGCTCAAGATGCTTTTCGAAACGGGGCATCCCTGGATCACTTTCAAGGATCCTTGCAATGTGCGTAGCCCTCAAGATCACGCCGGGATCATTCACAGCTCAAATTTGTGCACCGAGATCACTTTGAACACCAACGAGGAGGAGACGGCAGTTTGCAATCTCGGTTCGGTGGTGCTCGATTCTCATCTCGATGAAAAGGGTGAACTCGACCATGAGAAGTTGCGTGAGACGGTGCGGATCGCGGTGCGTGCTTTGGATAATGTGATCGGGATCAATTTTTATCCGACCGAGGCGGCACGCACGGCTAACAGTCGTCATCGTCCGATCGGGCTTGGAGTGATGGGAGTGCAGAATGCGCTCTATCAGCGTAATACCTCATTTTCTTCACCCGAAGCGGTTGAGTTCAATGATGAATTCATGGAAGCGATTGCTTATTACGCTTACGAGGCTTCATCTGATTTGGCTAAAGAGCTGGGTAGTTACTCGTCTTTTGAGGGATCGAAGTGGCAACGCGGTTTGATGCCTCTAGACACCTTGGAATTGTTGGAAAAAGAGCGTGGGCAGACGATCGATGTGCCACGCGATAGCAAGATGGATTGGGATGCTCTGCGGGAAAAGATCACTACGCAAGGCATGCGCAACAGTAATGTATTGGCGATTGCGCCAACGGCGACTATTTCTAACATCATGGGCAGCACGCCATGCATCGAGCCGACTTTCAAGAACTTGTTCGCGAAGGGCAATTTGTCCGGCGACTTCATCATGCTGAACCAATACTTGGTTCGCGATTTGAAAGAGCTGGGTCTGTGGGGAGAAGAAATGGTCGAGCGGTTGAAGTATTACGATGGTGAGCTGGCGGACATTGACGAGATTCCCGATCACTTGAAGAAAAAATACGCTACGGCTTTTTCTATCGAGTATTCTTGGTTCATTGATTCAGCGGCTCGCCGTCAAAAATGGATCGATCAATCGCAATCGGTGAATTTGTTTCTCAATACGCCAGATCTCAAAACGCTGTCACACATGTATCGTGCAGCGTGGCATCAAGGCTTGAAGACCACTTATTATTTGCGCACCTTGCAGGCATCGAATGTCGAGAAGGCTACGACTAAAGTGCAAAAGGACGTGCGTGGTGTGATGGGTGAAAAGACCTACAGCGAAGAGGAGAAAATGGCATGCAGTATCGAAGCGATGCGCAACGGTGAAGAATGCGAAGCTTGTCAGTAGCAACCTCTCGTAGGGCTTTTGTAGTAAAGCGATCTTAGGGTTCAGGGTGTAGGGCAACCTACCTCTGGATCCTTTTTCGTTTTTTTTGGGTGGAGACCTGGGCTTCGTTCTGTAGGTGCTTGCGTCAAAAAGATTAGCAAAAAAGCAAATCGGTGATCGACATTGCTGGTAAGGATTGCCATGTTATGGGTAAGCGAATCGAAGTTTAGGTTTCTCCTGGTGAAAAACGATCAATCACAGCAAACTGGTGTCACTACTCCTGTCAAGAGGGGGGACGATGCGGAATTTGGTCAGCATTCTCGTGAGGTGGCTTATTTGGAGGCGGTGATCGATAATTTGCCAGTGGGCTTGTTCGCCAAGGATGCTGCGGATGACTATCGCTTTGTCTTGTGGAACAAAAAGCAGGAGGAGATCACTTCGATCCCCCGTGATCAGGCTTTAGGTAAAAATGACACTGAGTTGTTTTCTCCAGATTCTGCGACGTATTTTCGCAAGGTGGATGAGCTGGTATTAGCCCGAAAACGTAAGTTTGAGGTGTCTGAAGAAATCGTGGACACACCAGAATCTGGAGAGGTTTGGCTGCATACGATCAAGGTGCCGATTGAGGATGTGGAGGGGCAACGGACCTTGATCGTGGGGATCAGCGAGGATATCACGGAGCAAGTCCACGCACGTGAACAGTTGGCGGCTTTGAATGATAATCTTACTGAAGCGAATCAGGAGCTTCAGACGACGCAGTTGCAGTTGATCCAAGCGGAGAAGATGGAGTCAGTAGGGCGTTTGGCTGCGGGGGTGGCGCATGAGGTGAAGAATCCACTCGCGCTGTTGTTATTGGGGGTGGAGTATTTGAGTGGAGGCATTGACCCGAGTGATCCTAATGTGGAGGAGATTCTGACAGAGATGCGCGAGGCGGTGGATCGTGCGGATAAGATCATTCGAGGCTTGGTGGACTTTTCGTCGCAGCGTCAGTTAGCAATGGTGCCGACGCAGCTATCGGAGCTGGTGGAGCGGTCCTTGTTGTTGGTTCGACACGAGCTGAAAAAGGATAATGTGGAGGTAGAAAAACGTTTTGCAGAGGGCTTGCCAGATCTCAAGTTAGACAGTGCGAAGTTTGAGCAAGTATTAGTGAATCTATTGATCAATGCGATCCATGCTATGGAGGATACCTTAAAACCTAAGTTGGAAATCATCCTGGCATCGTCGAAGCTGCAAGGATTGGAGAGGGATCAAGGTTTGCGCACGGCGGATCACTTGCGCAATGGTGACGAGGTGATTTTGTTGACGATAAAGGATAATGGGGGAGGGATATCTACTGAGAATTTACAGAAAGTTTTTGATCCATTTTTCACTACCAAAGCAACGGGGGTAGGCACGGGGCTAGGTTTGTCGGTGGTGCGGAAAATCGTGGAGTTGCACAATGGGGCGATTGAGGTGGAGAATCGCTTATTGGGTGGGGTGCAGATCACTATCACCTTGAAAGTGCCGAAATCTGAGTCGGAACAGGTTGACACTAAGGAGGGAATGCAGGCACAATCATCACAAGTATTGTTAAATAAAATAAAGGAGTAATATAATGGTTCGCAGAATTTTAGTTATAGATGACGAGGCGGGTTTCACCAAGCTGTTGAAGATGAATCTGGAGAAGACGGGGCAGTATGAGGTGCGGATCGAGAATGACTCGATGAAGGCGCTGAATGCGGCGCATGAGTTTTTGCCAGATGCGGTGCTTTTGGACATTGTGATGCCGGGTCTGGATGGTGGTGACGTGGCTGCTCAGATGCAAGCTGAACCGTTGTTGCAGCATATCCCGGTGATCATGATGACGGCATTGGTCTCTCAGGAGGAGACCAGTCAGGATGCGGTGGCGCAAGCGGGGGCGATGAATATATTGCCTAAGCCAGTGAACTTGGACGTGCTGTTGCGCTGTCTGGAGGAAGTGCTGTCTCAGCAGTAGCCTCTATTATTTGACCGTCACGGTGGCACCGGGGCGGACGAGGGTGGGTAGGCGGATGGCATCCCAGTTGGCTAAGCGGATGCAACCGGCGCTTCTAGCACGTCCGATAGTATCGGGATTATTGGTGCCGTGCAGGCCGATGCCGGATTTACTCAGGCCTGCCCAGAGGATACCTACGGGATTGTTGGGGCCGGGCGGGATGGTGTAATAATGGTCGCTGCGCACGCCTTCGTTGAGCATTTTGCGATCGTAGCGGAACTCGGGGGTGGCGACCATGTTGATGATTTTCCATTCACCTCGAGGGATGAATTTTTCTTTGCCGGGGGTGATGGGGAAGGTGGCGATGACTTGATCGTTTTCTAGGATGGAAACGATTTTAGTAGTGGTATTGACGAGCAGGTGTCGTTGGCTTAGTAGGGCTTCTTCAGGGTATTGGTCGTGGTTTTTGATGTCTTCGATCTGGAATGGCACCACATTGGGCACGCTGAGGATGTCGCCAGGTTTTAAGCGGTCGAGATTAACTCCAGGGTTGAGTTTGTGCAGGAACTTCCAGTTGGTGTGGTAGCGTTCGGTGACAAACTCGGCGAGGCTACGGTAGTACATGTATTTCATGCCTTCCTGCTGTGCCAGTTTGCGCGGAACCCTGCCGACGTAACGCAGGTCACCTTTTTTGATGGTGTATTTGGTGTAAACGTATTTGATGCCGAGTTGCGAGTCTCGCAGCACCTGATACCAATTGTTAGGATCTGGTTTTTTAACGTAGCGGGTGTTATACGCGGACACTGCTAGGCGGGTGAATTCGCCGAGGGCACCATCGATCACACCTGGACCGAATTGTTTGCGGTCGAGGTAAATCTGAACGCGGGTGACGACTTCTGATTCATCTTCGCCTGGTTCGGGGGCGATCTTGGGTTTGAAAAATCCCTGCGCACTAACAAACTCTGTGATCGGCGCAAAGAGTGCCCAAGTAATGCCTATAAATAGGACTACTGGCAGAAAGCGCTTGAAGAGCCCCTGACCTTGCTTGCGTGCTTTGCGCTTGGCTGGGGATTTGGATTTGGCTGGGGCGCGAGATTTGCGTTTTGCCGTGACTTTGCTTTTGGCTCGGGGCATGATCGAAGAGTTACTGAAATTCTGGTAATTATATCAGCTAGCAGCTTCCTCGTCGAGTCCAAAAGCGGTGTGCACCGCACGGGCAGCGTCATCGATCTCATCGTTGGCGACGGTGACGGTGATTTTGATCTCTGAGGTGGAGATCATTTGGATGTTGATGCCAGCTTTTGACAGGGTATCGAACATCTGCGATGCCACTCCAGAATGGGAGCGCATGCCGATGCCGACCACACTGAGTTTGGCGATGTCGGGTTGGGACAGCAGGCGCACACCGTCGCCGATCTCTGGTAGGATAGCGTTGAGCACTTCTTCGGCTTTGGCGAGATCGGCTTGGCCGACGGTGAAGGAGATGTCGGTGGTGCCAGTTTTGGAAACATTTTGCACGATCATATCGACGATGATGTCCGCTGCTGCGATGGCGGTGAATACCTTGGATGCGGTGCCGGGCTGATCCCGAACTCCTGCTATGGTGACTTTGGCTTGATCACGCTCTAGGCTGATCCCTCGGATGACAACGGATTCCATGCTCATAGTTTCTTCGCGGACTAGGGTCCCGGGTTCTTGATTGAGGCTGCTGCGGACTTCAAAGCGCACGCCGAATTTTTTGGCAAATTCTACTGATCTAGATTGCATGACTTTGGAGCCTGAGCTAGCCATTTCCAGCATCTCGTCGTAGCTGATTTCGTCAATTTTTTGGGCACATTTGACCACACGCGGGTCGCAGGTGTAAACACCGTTGACGTCGGTGTAAATCTGGCAAAGTTCTGCGCCAACCGCAGATGCCATGGCGATGGCGGTGAGGTCGGACCCGCCACGTCCGAGGGTGGTGATGTAGCCTTTCGGACTGCGTCCTTGGAAGCCTGCTAGGATGACGATATTGCCATCGTCGAGCAGGCGGTGGACTTCGTCGGGTTCGATATTGGAAATGCGAGCGCGAGTGTGAACTCCATCAGTTTGGATGCCAGCTTGGGCGCCGGTTAGGGAAACGGCTTTGCCTCCCATCGAGTTGATCGCCATGGAGATCAGGGCGATGGTGGTTTGCTCCCCAGTCGAGAGCAGCACATCCATTTCTCGTTCGGTGGCGCTTTGTGCTTTGCCGGTGACTTGCTCCGAGAGTTCGATCAGGCGGTTGGTGACTCCGCTCATCGCGGATACGACCGCTACGATTTGGTCGCCCGCTTGATGGGAGTCTAGGATACGGCGCGCCACGTTGCGAATCCGCTCTGCAGATCCGACCGAGGTGCCGCCGTATTTTTGGACGATTAAACTCATGGTATATAAAGAATGGTCGGCATGACTTATGCCGAAAGTAGGGCGAATGTCCAATGACTTCTTTGCGGTGTGAGGAAGTGCTTAGGCTTGGTTGGCGAGGATGAATTCGCGAATGGCCTTAGCTTGAGCGGGTTTCTCGTAGCAGACGGGGGTGCGGCTTTTGAGTTTCTCTAGCGCGGGGTGGGTGGGATGCACTGCGATGGCTTGTTCGATGGTGTCGGGGAATTTTGCAGGATGCGCGGTGGAGAGCACGATGTTGGTGCGTGACGGATCAAGATCTTTGAAGGCGCAAGCGGTGTGGGGATCGACGATGTAGTCGTATTTTTCGTAAACCTGACGGATCAAGGCAGTGATCTCTTGATCGGAGCTGTGGGTGGCGGCGAAGGAATCGCAGTCGAAATCTGGAATCTGCAAATCGGCTCCTTGTTTGATGTTTTGCATCAGCTCAGCGACTTGTTTGCCGTCCCCGTTGAGCTGGTAAAAAAGAAAGCGTTCAAAATTGGATGCCACTTGGATGTCCATTGAGGGTGCTAAACTGGAGTGGACTTCTCCCACTTGGTAGCGACCGGTGGTGAAGAGCTTGTAGAGGATGTCGTTGCGGTTGGTGGCGATGCTGAAGTGTTGGGCAGGTAGTCCCATTTTGCCCGCCAACCAACCAGCGAGGATGTTGCCAAAATTACCAGTCGGCACAACAAAGGTAGGGTCATTAGCTCGTGCCGATTGTGGTAGTTGCGCCCAGGCGTGGAAGTAGTAGATCGACTGGGCGAGCACTCGCGCGAGATTGATGGAGTTGATAGCTGAGAGCCCTACTTGTGCTTTGAACTCGAGGTCGCCAAATAGTTCTTTGACGATCAGTTGCGCGTCATCGAAGGAGCCTTCGATGGGGATGGGAAAAATGTTATCAGCTTCGGTGCAGGTCATCTGGCGCTCCTGCAGAGGGGAGATACGTCCTTTGGGGTAGAGGATGAAAACGTTGACGCCCTTTTTGTCTGCCAAGCCATGAATGGCTGCCGAACCAGTATCGCCCGAGGTGGCGCCAAGCACGTTGATAGATTGGCCGCTGCGCTGGATCTGATCTTCGAAAAGGTTGCCAACGAGTTGCAGTCCGAAATCTTTGAAAGCGAGGGTGGGTCCGTGGAATAGTTCTAGAACAAACAAGTTGTCTGCGAGTTTTTTCAGCGGAGCCGTGGCGGGATCATCGAAGGTGCCCTCGTAGGAGCGGTCGATCAAGGCTTTGAGTTCTTCGGGACTGTGGTCGGTATCGAAGTGGCGTAGGAATTCAAAAGCCAGGCTGGCGTAGGATGATGTGTCGCCGTTGAGCAAGGTGTCGGGCATGCATGGCAGCGACTCGGGTAGGTAGAGTCCTCCATCGGGAGCTAGACCCGAGGCGAAGGCGTCACGGAAACCTAGATTAGGTGAAGCGTTGCGAGTACTTTGAAATTTCATGAGTGGTGTGAGTGTTCTTGGGTTTGTCCCTGAATCAAAGGATGGAGTTTAAGGAGTGGTCTGCAATGTCACTTAGTTAAAGGGCTTGTTACTATTCGGAGCGGCCAAAAAAACTGAAAAAAAAGGCTCACACGAAGACACGAAAGCACGAAGGGAAGAAAAGATTCTGGTAAGATGATTTCGTGTCTTCGTGGCTTCGTGTGAAAATTTTATTGGGTAAGTTTGTAAACTGTTATTGAATGATTCGACTAATTTTAAGGCTTCTTTTGCGGATAGCCAGCCTTAACTAAGTGACATTGGGGGCAGCCTGATAGTAAGCAGCAATTTGAAAGAATTCAAACGCAAGTAAAGAGTGAAAAGGAGGGATCTCGCCGGAAGCATGGAGCATAAGCTGAAAATTGCATGTTTCATGAGGCGGGTTATTGATTATAGTCATGAATGCATGTATGTATGCATGCATGGCAACAAAGACTATATCGTTGGACATTGAATCTTATGAGCGTTTGAGATCGGCGCGGACGAGTGAACGGGAGTCATTTTCCAAAGTGATCAAACGAGCAATTTGGGTGGCACCAGTGGGCACGGCTGGAGACTTGTTAGCGTGGCGTAAGAATGAAGGGAGCGAGGCTTTGGATAAGGTGACACTTAATGAATTGGATGCCAGCCAAGACGCTGACTCCGTTGCAGAAAGTAAATGGCAAGCATGATACTGGTTGACACTACTTTTCTTATCGATCTGCAAAGGTCTGCTCGGAATGAACACTATCAAGCTGCGTTGCTATGGTTGCAGCAGCATGAAGCGGTGGAAATAGTTCTGCCTGCGATTGTTTTAGGCGAATTTGCTGAGGGTTTTGAGAACGTAGATCATCCTGTGGTTCAGCATTATCGGCGAGCTCACCGCATTATTGATATGGATAAAAAAGTGGCGATGATATATTCGCGCATTTCACGTGATTTGAGAAGAAGGGGGCAGAGTATCGGTGCTAATGATACATGGATAGCGGCAACGGCACTGAGCCTAGATGCTCCGCTGTTAACAAACAACATTAGTCATTTTGAGCGAGTTGAAGGGTTGGAAGTTATAGGATATGCACAAGATTAATGAAAGTTTCAGCCCAGATTTGGATGCTTATTTTGTTCGCATCAGAGATCGAGGGACGCGGGAGCCTACTCTTGCGACTTTGAACAGGATTATTGAGGCGCATGTAAGCACGATTCCTTTTGAGAATTTGGATATGTTTTTGGGACGTCCTATTTCGCTGTTTCCTGAAAATATCGAGAGGAAGTTAGTTTTCGACGAACGTGGAGGTTATTGTTTTGAGCAGAATACGCTTATGCTGTATGTGTTAATCGCTTTAGGTTTTCAAGTGCAGCCGATCAGTGCTCGCGTAAGGTTTCAAATGTCACGTTCCTTTGTCCCTGCGCGCACTCATATGTTTTTACGAGTGGAGTTGGATGGTGAAAGCTGGCTGGTGGATGTAGGGGTGGGAGGGATGTCAGTGACGTGTGCGCTGCGCTTGCAGCTCGACGTAGCACAGCCTACGCCGCACGAACCACGCCGTATTGTGAGTGCTGGACAATGGAATGACTTGGATCAAAGGGCTGCAAATGCGGTGCTTTATCACCAAGTGCTTATTGGCGGGACTTGGGAAGATGTCTGTGATTTTACTCTTGAGGAAATGTTTCCCATAGATCGTGAGTTAGGGAATTGGTTTGTTAGCACCCACACAGAATCTCCATTTTTCAATACTTTGATGGTTGCGCGTTCCAGTAAAAACGGGCGCGTGACTTTGTTGAACCGAGAGCTCAAGCACAGGGATATGACGGGTAAAGTTGTGAGTCGAACTTTGGAAAATTCGGAGCAATTACTAAGCTCGCTGCGAGATGAGTTTTCTCTCGTATTTCCCTCGAAAACTCAATTTGATTGCGCGGGCTTGGAATGACGTTTTTACAGTTTCTTGCATTCAGTATAGTGCCACGGTGACAGGTGGCGCGGTGATTGCGAGCTCAAAGCGACTCCACTCGCATCAGAATGGGTTCGCCTTGGATGCAGTCGAGTTTGGCTATTTGGGCGACGGCTTTTTTCATCGTGCCAAAGGGGGCGAAATAGAGCATCAGGAAAATGGAAGCGAGCCCATCGTCGTGTTCTTCGGGTTGGATCATCGATGAGATGCCGATTTGGTGTTCACCTAGAATACTGGAGATACGAGCCATCACGCCGGGTTGATCAGCGACGCTCAAGCGCAGGTAATATTGGGAGACGCTGTCATCGACGGGCAGTGGTTGTCCGTAGAGACCGTGCGGCACGAAGCCGGTGCGACTAGCAGCGGCGCCGTTGAGATGGGCGGCAGCATCGGCGAGGTCGCTGATGACGGAGCTGGAGGTCGGATCTTGTCCAGCGCCAGAGCCGTAGAATAGAGTTTCGCCGACGATGTCTCCGCGGACAAAGATGGCGTTAAAAACTCCGTCCACAGAGGCAAGGATGTGAGTCTTGGGAATCAGTGAAGGCTGCACGCGCACCTCGATGTTGCCAGAGTCAGCATCGAGTTGGATGATGGCGAGTAGCTTGATGACGTAGCCAAGATCTCGAGCGACGCGGATATCTGCTAGAGAGATTTTTTCGATACCTTCGACAAAAATATCTTCGCTGCGCACCCAAGAGCCGTAGGATAAAGATGCGAGAATGATGGCTTTGTGTGCAGCGTCCCAACCATTGACATCTAGTGCGGGATCGGATTCGGCGTAACCGAGTTGTTGAGCTTCTGCGAGGGCTTCTTCATAGCCGAGCCCAGCATCGCTCATCCGCCCGAGGATGTAGTTGCTGGTGCCGTTGATGATGCCTGCCATCGATTCGATGTTGTTGCCCACCAGAGATTCTTGCACCGTTTTGATGATGGGGATGCCTCCAGCGACGGCGGCTTCGAAATAGATGGGGGTGTTTTCGCGGTCGGCGATGGCGAAGAGCTCTTTGCCGTGTTCGGCGAGTAGCGCTTTGTTGCCAGTGACGACGGATTTGCCCTTTTCTAAGGCTGATTTGACCAGATCAAATGCGAGGTCAGTTCCGCCGATGAGTTCCACTACGATGTCGAGTTCTTCGTCAGTGATCAGGTCATTGAGATCCGTGCTGACTCGTTCGTTGGGCAAATCAATCTCGCGTTTTTTGTCTAGATCGCGGACGACGATGCGGTGAATCTCGAGTTTTTTGCCGGTGCGTTGTTGCAGTAGTTCGCCATTTTTGAGCAAGTTTTTATAAACTCCAGCGCCGACATTGCCGAAGCCTGCGAGACCGATTTTGAGTGAGCTGTTATTAGTAGAATCTGCCATGATGAGGCTGGGTTCAGTGTGGTTGCAGTCCACTATGGCGGGGGAGTCATCGTGGTGCAAGGGCAGATATCAGGCCCTAGGAATCTTCTGTGTCATGCAATTCTGGTAAGACGCCGTCGCGACCGTAGAATTTCACTTTGCGCTGGATTTTCTCCCGCCCTTTGGAGAGCCGCCAGTCGTTGGTGTCGCGTAGGCTGAATACGCAGCCACAGTATTCTTGCTGGTAGAAACTTTCGTTTTTGGAAATCTCGATCATGCGCTGACTGCCACCTTGTTTGCGCCAATTGAAGGTCCAGTATTCCATCTCGGGGTAGCGGGCGGCGGAGCGTTGACCGCTGCGATTGATTTGCTCCATGTCCTTCCAGCGAGAGATGCCGAGGGTGGATGAGATCAGCTTGAAGCCATGTTTGGCGGCGTAGGCGGCGGTGCGCTCGAAGCGCATGTCGAAACAAGCCGTGCAGCGGGCGCCGCGTTCGGGTTCGTCTTCGAGCCCTTCGACTCGGTCAAACCAGTTTTTGGCATCGTAGTCGCCATCGACAAAGGCCATGCCGAGTTTTTCTGCGTAGCGGATGTTTTCTTCTTTGCGCAGGTTGTATTCGTCGCGCGGGTGGATGTTGGGGTTGTAGAAATAAATGGTGGTTTCGATGCCCGATGCTGCCAGGGCGTCCATCACTTCCGAGGCGCAGGGAGCGCAGCAGGAGTGCATTAGGATCTTGTCCATGCCATTGGGTGTTTCCAGCACAGGGCGTTGGTAGTTTTCCACAGAAAAACGATCCATTGGGTTGGTGGATTTTTTGCTGTCGGTATTGGCGGTGCTCATGGTTTAGGTGATTTGATCGGAAGGGCGGAGGTCGAGAGTGCGTCCGATGTCATACTGTAAGATAAGAAGATTTAACCGCAGATGTCGCAGATTTACGCAGATGTTTCTATGTTTTCCAGCATGGGAATCATAGGGTAGTCATGCATCATCTATTTGTTTGAGTTTGGCATCGAGTTGTTTAAGACTTAGCCATTTTTCTGGTTCCTCGTTATCTATTCGGTCCGTTAAGGTTTGTAGGTATTTTTCATCATCTTTGACTTGGAGTCCGACCATGTAACCCATCAACTGGCGTCGATCCTTAGGGGCTAGTTGTGCGACCTTTTTTTCAAAGATGTTGTGATCATAGGTTATTTTCAGTCAATATCACCCAAACTTCAAGCTGATATATGGAGTGCTGCGGCTCGACGCAGCTTTTTCGGGGAGTGGTGATGAGAGTGGGAGTGAGCTTGGCGGGGGTTGGAAATCGCTAGAGCAGCGAAAGCTCGGTCAAGCCCGAGCACTCCAAAGGCTGTGAAATATGGAGTGCTGCGGCTTGACGCAGCTTTTTCGGGGAGTGGTGATGAGAGCGGGAGTGAGCTTGGGGTGGATCGGGGGGTGGCTGGGCTGCGAAAGCTCGGTCGAGCCCGAGCACTCCAAAAAAGGGGGGCTTGTTTGATCTCGAACGCTTGCAAAGAGGTTGTCAGGGGGATCGTGTTCGTGCATAGTCTTTGCATGATACAAAAACTCCTGTGGCGTGGTGCTCTGCTGATGTTTGTGCTGCTGACTTGTTCTGTGCGCGCCGATGACAATGCTTACCGACCTGGTCCTGATGCGATGCCTAAGCAGGGGGTGCCAAAGGGGGTGGTGACAAAATACCAATGGAAGAGTGCGATTTTTCCCAGCACGGTGCGCGACTACTGGGTCTATGTGCCGGCGCAGTATGACGGCAAAACACCAGCGGCATTGATGGTATTTCAGGATGGCGGAGGTTTTGTTCGGGAAAAGGGAGCTTTCCGCGCGCCTACCGTTTTTGATAATTTGATCGCGGCTGGTGAGATGCCGGTGACCATTGGCTTGTTCATCAATCCGGGGGTGGTGCCGCCGGCGAAGGAGGGGCAGCAGGGGCGCAAAAATCGCAGTTATGAATACGATACGCTGAGTGATCAGTATGCGAAGTTTTTGCTGGAGGAGATGATCCCTGAACTGGAAAAAAAATATAAGATCACTAAAAACCCGGATGGACGAGGGATCTGCGGAAACAGTTCGGGTGGTATTTGTGCTTTTACGGTGGCATGGGAACGTCCGGAGGCTTTTAGGAAGGTGGTCAGCCATGTGGGCAGTTTCACTAACATTCGCGGCGGTCATGTGTATCCGGCTTTGATCCGTAAGACGGATAAAAAACCGTTGCGGGTATTTTTGCAGGACGGGAAAAATGATGTAGATAATCTGCACGGCAACTGGCCGCTGGCGAATCAACAGATGGCGAAGGCGTTGGAGTTTGCGAAATACGATTATAAGTTTGTTTTTGGTGAAGGGGTTCACAGTGGACGGCATGGCGGGGCGATCTTTCCGGATACGATGCGTTGGATTTGGCGGGATTGGAAGGGGATTGAACTTTGAATGAAATGATGATTAGAATACTCACGTTGTTGTTGTGGTTTGCTTGCGTAGGTGGGGTTTTGGCTCGGGATATGCCGCTGTCGGAGGTGTTGATCGAGGGTGCTGGCTGGCAGGTGGTCAGCGAGGGGCATGGTTTCACGGATGGGCTGTGTAGTGATGCCGACGGCAATGTGTATTTTTCTGATGTGCGCAGTGGGCAGGTGATCTATAAGGTCGATCTCGACGGCAAGGTGTCGGAGTTTGTTAAGAAGGCGGCGGGTATCAGTGGTTTGCAGTGGGGGGCGGACGGTAAGCTCTACGCTTGCCTGGCGCGTGGTCGTATGGTGGTGCGTTTTGATCAAGGGGGAAAGATGGAGATTCTTGCCAAGGAGGTGCGACCGAATGACTTGGTGGTGACATATGATGGCAATGTGTATTTCACCCAGACGCCAGAGCAGGAAATTGTTCGGATTGATCCCAAGGGTAAGATGACGGTGGTTAGTAAGGGGGTGATCGTCAAACCTAATGGCATCACGTTGTCTCCGGATCAGGGTACGCTGGCGGTGTCGGATTATGGTGGCAAGTATGTGTGGGTCTTTCGCATTGAGAAAGAGGGGACGCTGTCGTATCCGCAGAACTACATGACGATGAGGACTGCAAATGGTAAGCCAGAGGTTGCCAAAGGGGATGGCATGGCGACCGATGCGGAGGGCAGATACTACGTGACCTCGGCGGTGGGTTTGCAGATGTATGATCCGACGGGGCGCATGGGTGGGGTGATCGTCAAGCCGCAGGATGCGGGTTTGGTGTCAGTGGTTTTTGGCGGGGCGGATTTGGCTTATCTGTATGTGGCTTGTGGAGATACCATTTATCGTCGCAAGACGAAAAGCAAAGGGGTGCTGTTTTTTGAGAAACCAGAGAAGGAACGGGAAAAATGAAAAAGATCAGGCGGTTTTTTATCACGACGGGTTTGCTCGTATTGGGTTGGTGGTTTTTGATTTTAACCACAGCGGATTCGCGGCGTTTGGCGACGGAATTGCGGGAGGTTTACGACTTGGTTTTGCCTGATGATGCGGCAGCTGCCATGACTTTGAGTGGTCGGATAAAGGTGGTGCAGGCGGAGTTTTTGAAGGGCAAGCTGGAGGGGCAACAGATCGATATTCGTTACCGTTGGCCGGATCGTTTGCGCTTGTCTGCTAAGGTGGATGGCAGTGATTATGCGGTGGGGAGAGATGGGGGCGAGGTGTGGGCGTGGGCAGGCGAGAAAAAATTCGCGGTGGTGGGGGTGAATGATGTGCCACGTTTTGCAGGGGTGCCGGACAGTGTGCAGCCGGTGGAGCTGGCGGATTTTTCGCTGCCGCTGAAGTCTTGGCATTGGTGGTTGGCGCCGGCGATGTTGGAGGTCAAGAGTAGCGAGAAGGGGGTGCGAGTCAGGGCGAAGAACTGGGCGAGACAGGCTTTTGATTTGCCGGCGGGGGAGTTGAGTCTGTTTTTTACTGAAGGTGGGGAGATTGCGGGTTTGCAGCTGGAGGCGGATGGCAAGGTGGTGAAGCTGGAGATCTCAGAGTTGAAAATCGAAGAGGGGGCGGGTAGTCAATCGTGGAAGGTGCCGGCACCAGAGGGGGTGAAGGTGGAGCGGGTGGCACTAGCGCATTTGAAAAAGTTTGGCGAGGTGTTGATGGCGAACTTGGAGAACAAGATCGTGCCACTGACGTCCGAATCACTCGGACAGCGGAAAGTGGTGGCAGAGTTTGGCAAAGGTCGGCTGGAGAGCATCGACGGCACGCGGGTATTGTTTTTGCAGGGATCGCCAGAGCAGATGGGAGAGCAGCATGGCAAGTTACTGGGTGCAGAGGCGCGAAATCTGGTGGATCGCATTGTCTATGGCGTCGGGGTGGGTAGTTCGATTGCCAAAGGGCGCTGGTTTTTTGGCGAAATCGAAGAGGCGCAAAGACGACTGGAGCCGTTCATTCCAAAAGCCTATCTGCGCGAGATGGACGCGCTGGCAGTGGCGGCTGGCTTGCATCCGCGTGAGACGCGGTTGGCGAATTTTTTCCCAGAACTGTTTCATTGCTCGGGATTTGCGCTTCACGGCAAAGCGACTCTCGGTGGTCGCATGTATCACGGGCGGGTATTGGATTACCTGCGTGGATTGGGCTTGGAGCAGAATGCGGTGGTGATGGTGATGCGGCCGGACGATGGCAATGCTTGGGTGAATGTCGGTTATGCGGGTTTCATCGGATCAGTGACGGCGATGAATGAAAAACATCTGGCGATTGGTGAGATGGGCGGTCGCGGTGAGGGGGATTGGGATGGCAAGCCAATGGCGCAGTTGATGCGCGAGGTGATGGAGAAGGCGGATACGATCGATCAGGCGGTGGAGATCATGCGACAGAGTCCACGCACCTGTGTGTATTATTATGTGATCTCCGATGCCAAAAGTGGACGCGCGGTGGGGATCAAAGCGACGCCGGATTTGTTTGAGACGGTGTGGAGTGGAGAGGCGCATGAGCAGTTGTCCGATCCAGTGGAGGATACGGTGCTGATGTCGGCAGGGGGAAGGTATAAGGAGTTGGTCAAGCGGGTGAAGGGTCAGTGGGGTCAGTTTGATGAAGATTCGGCGAGGGACTTGATGACTCGCCCGGTGTGCATGAATTCGAATATCCAGAGTGTGTTGTTTGCACCAGGGAATTTGGATTTTTGGGTGGCGAATGCGGACTCGAAAAATGTGGCGAGCGCGACGAGATATACGAAGTATAATTTGGCAGAGCTTTTGGGGAGGAGTAAGAAGGTAGAAGGTAGAAAGTAAGGGGGTATATGAAACGAGTGATCCTATTTTTTGTGATGATGATGGTTGTAGTGAGTGCAAGTGCAGCTGAGGTGGAGGTGATCAATGCTGGTGTTGGGGGCAACTCGACGCGTAATTTGTTGAAGCGGGTGGAGGTGGATGTGCTGGCGAAAAAGCCAGCGGTGGTGGTGATGATGGTGGGCACTAATGATGCTTTGAACTCAGGTAATTCGGTGCCGATCAAGGAGTATGAGAAGAATCTAAAACAATTGGTGAAGCGTTTCACTAAGTCTGGATCGAAGGTGGTATTGATGACCATTCCTCCGTGTATTAATGACTTATTGTTCAGCCGTCACAAAGCAGAATTTTTTGCCGAGCGCAGTCCTGATGATCGTATCGCGGATGTGAATGCAGTGGTGAAGAAGTTGGCTCAGCCGGACGGGGTGCGCTTGGTGGATGTGCATGCTTTACTCGAGAAAGGCGGAGCGGGGTCTGAAAAGTCTAGTCTGTTACGAAATGTCGCCAATAGCCGATCCAAGGATGGGGTGCATCCGACCAGTGAGGGTTATGATGTGATTGCGCAAGGGGTGTTTGAAGTTCTCAAAGCCGCTAAGTGGGATACGGGAACCATTGTGTGTTTTGGAGATAGCATCACTTATGGAGCGAGCATGAAAGGCGCTGGCACAGCGGGTGCGGACGCGGATACCTACCCCGCGAAGCTAGCGCGTTTGTTAAAAGGGCTATGAATCGTTTTTTATTAAGTTTCGCGTCTTTCTGTTGCGCGCTGGTGATTTTTCCTACAGCGATGCAAGCAGCGGTGGAGTATCACGTATCGGCTTCGGCAAAAGCGGGTGGGGATGGTTCGGGAAAGGCACCGTTTCAGACTTTGCAGCAAGCGCGGGACGGGATTCGGGCGGCGCGTAAATCGGGGCTTGTGAAAAAAAATGAAGCAGTCACCGTTTCGATCGCTGCTGGGGTGTACCGTTTGCAGCAAACGCTGGAATTTTCTAAAGATGATGGTGGCACCGCTAAGGCACCAGTGATCTACCGCGCAGCGAGACCGGGTGCCGTGCGCATTCGTGGTGGGGTCACGCTCAAGCCTGCGGATTTTGCGCCACTAGCGGATCAGGCAGTGCTAGCGCGACTCGACCCTGCGGTTCGTTCTAAGGTGCTGGTCTGTGACCTGTCAAAACAAGGTTTGGGCACTATAGTCGAGCTGAAAAAATCGTTCAGCGGCACGCCTGGTGGACCTTGGCTGTATGTGGACGCAGCACCGATGACCCTTGCCCGTTGGCCGAACAAAGATGCGGCTAATGAGGGCTGGGCGGGTTTCTCCAAGGTGATCGATACCGGTTTACCCAAGGCGGACGCAAAAGATCCGCAGCTGAAAAAACTCAGGCCAGGTTCTTTTGTTTTGGATGATGCTCGACCGGCTCGCTGGAACTTAAAAGAGGGAGTCTGGTTGTTGGGTTATTGGACGCATGACTGGAGTGATGAGGTCATTCGTATCGCCGCTTATGATAAGGAGAAAAAGGTGATCTCACTGGCGGCGCCTCATCATTATGGCATCAAAGGTGGCACTTGGGGCAAAGCACAACGACGCTTTTTTGCGCTGAATGTATTGGAGGAGCTGGATGCTCCAGGGGAGTGGTACCTCGACCGCGTTCGCCAGCGCTTGTATTTTTATCCGCAAAATCCCTTGGAGAAAGCTACCATCGTGCTGGCTACGATGACGCAAGATTTGTTGGCGGTGAAAGCGGCGAAGCACATGAAGTTTGAGAACTTGGCTTTTGAATACAGTCAGGGTTCGGGGATCTCGCTGGCGGGGACGCAGCAGGTGGAGGTGGCGGGCTGTGAGATCGCCAATTTGTCGGGGGGAGGGATGCGAGTGAGCGGATCTAATAATACCGTGCGATCCTGCGATTTGTTTAACTTGGGCACTCATGGTATTTCGGTATCAGGTGGTGATCGCAAAAGCCTGACACCTGGGGAAAATCTGGTGATCAATAATGAGATTCACCACTACGGCTTGTTTAAGCGCACGTATGCCGCTGGAGTTCGGATCACGGGTTGTGGCAATATCGTGCGTAACAATGTCATTCATGATGCTCCGCATAACGCGGTTTTGTACAGTGGAAACGAGCATCTATTTGAACTCAACGAGGTCTATCGAGTGGTGATGGAGACTGGAGATTCGGGAGCTTTTTATACCGGGCGAGATTGGACTTCTCAAGGCAATGTGTTGCGCCATAACTACATTCATGATCTAGGCAAGGGCGACGCCAAACATGCCAATACCATGGGGGTGTATCTGGATGACTGTGACAGTGGCGACAGGATCGAGGGCAACGTGTTTTATCGAGCCGGACGGGCGATCATGATCGGTGGCGGGCGCAATAATCCGATCCTTAATAATCTGATGATTGATTGCGCCATCGGATTGCATATCGATTCTCGTGGCATGACATGGAAACAATGGAACGTGCCTTCTGGCGGTTGGTGGTTGGAGAAAAAGGCGATGGATATGAACTACCAAAAACCGCCTTGGAGTGAGCGTTATCCCAAGCTGGCGAAGATCATGAAAGATTCTCCACGCGAGCCTCTTTATAATCCGGTTAGAAATAACGTTTTTGTCGATTGTGTGCAGAAAGTGTATAATTTTGATGCCAAGGTTCTCAAGCTGATTGATAAACTGGAGATTGAGAACAATCTGGTGGTGAATACCGGTGCCGCGACAAAGATAGGGACGGCAGTGAAGGTCAAAGGTTTTCGAGTCCTCTCAGGCGCGGCGGACAAGCCTATGGATCTCGGATTTGCGGATTTTCCGGCTCAGGATTTTCAGCTGAAAAAAAATGCTCGGCTGCTGAAGGAGTTGCCCTCCTTTAAGCCGATCCCTTTTGATAAGATCGGATTGTTCGAAGATGCCTACCGCACTGACTTGAAGGTGAAGTGAATGCGGGATGCGAGATTGCCGAAAAGCGGACAGTCAATGGAGGGGCACGCTCCTGCGTGCCTTTGGGGGGTGGCGGGTTGGAAGCCCGCCCTAGTGCGCTGCAAAGCAGCGTCCTCTTCCGAGGTGAGATACCTTGGCCGTTGGCAGCCGTTGTGCTGACGAGAACTTGAAGTAACTGCGTCACCGCGAGGTGGGGTGGGAAGCAACGGAAAGAACC
>JAKISY010000114.1 GCA_021648365.1 Verrucomicrobiales bacterium | reverse complement strand
AAAGTTTAAGTGAGTGAGATGAAGTAACAGCGGAATAAAGCATGAAACGATTATTTTTATTAGATGGCATGGCCTTGGTATATCGGGCGCACTTTGCTTTGATGCGCAATCCCATTGTGACTTCTGCGGGACTGAATACTTCTGCTGTTCATGGTTTTGCCAATACCTTGCTTTATTTGATCAAGCGGCGAGAACCTACGCATTTGGCTGTGGTTTTTGATACTTCGGCACCAACGGTGCGGCATGAGAGGTATCCTGCATATAAAGCTCAGCGTGATGCGATGCCAGAGGAGTTGCAGGTGGCGATTCCGATCGTCAAAAAGATGTTGCAGGCTTTCAATATCCCAGTGATCGAGCGCGACGGCTTCGAGGCAGATGACATCATTGGCACCTTGGCGGCGGTGGCGGAAAAGTCGGGGGATTTTGAAACGTTCATGGTGACTCCGGATAAGGATTTTGCGCAGTTGGTCGCACCAAGGACCTTCATGTATAAACCTGGGCGCAAGGGTGGTGATGATGAGGTGCTGGGTGTGACTGAAATATGCGAGCAGTGGCAAATACAGGATCCGTCACAGGTGATCGACATCTTAGGTTTGTGGGGTGATGCCTCGGATAACATCCCTGGGGTGCCGGGCATTGGTGAAAAGACGGCTAAAAAGTTAGTGGCTTTGTATGGAGGGGTTGAAGGTCTGTTGGCTCATACGGATGAACTGAAGGGCAAACAAAAAGAGAATGTGGTGAATTTTGCTGAGCAAGCTCGGTTATCAAGAGAGCTGGCTACGATCATCGTGGATGTGCCGCTCGAGCTGGGGCCAGATGATTTGATTTTGCGGGAGCGCGATGATGCCGCGCTGCAGAAGCTGTTTGTGGAACTAGAGTTTAATACTCTGGGTAGGCGCTTGTTTGGCAAAGACTTCCAAGCGGGGCGAGGGTTTGATTCGAAAGCTGACGGCAAGGATGAGTCTGAAGAGGGGGTTGTAGCGGTGAATTTGAAAACTTTGCAAGAGGTGGAGCACAGCTATCGCAATATCGCTGCGGACGACAAGTCGGGACGAGCTGAGTTCATTGCGGACTTGAGTCAGCAGAAGAGTTTTTGCTTTGATACGGAGACCTCTGGTTTGAATGTCAAGGATACGCAGTTGTTGGGCATTGCTTTTAGCTGGAAGGCACATGAAGGCGTCTATCTTGAGATGCCGCTGGTGGATCAGGCGATGGCGGAGGTATTGCAGGAGTTGCGGGAGGTTTTCGAGAACCCAGCTAGTGAAAAAATAGGGCATCATTTGAAGTTTGATCTAGCGGTGTTGAAATGGAAGGGGCTGGTGGTGGCCGGCACTTTGTTTGATACGATGTTGGCGCATACCTTGCTGGATCCTGATCAGGGGCATCAGATGGACAAGGTCAGTGAGCAGTTGTTGGGTTATACTCCGGTGTCGATAGAGTCGCTGATCGGGGCGAAGGCTGATAAGGGGGGGCAGCTTAGTATGTTGGATATTGTCGAAGAGAAGTCGGAGGAGATCGCGGAGTATGCAGCGGAGGATGCGGATGTGACGTGGCAACTGGCGGAGATTTTGCGCGAGCGGTTGAAGTCATCGGGTCAAGAGACGGTATTCTATGAGATCGAGTCTCCGCTAACGCCAGTGTTAGTAGCGATGGAGGCAGAGGGCATCGCCTTGGATGTGGTAGTGCTGAAAAAGATAGGGGTGCAGTTGGGGATGCAGATTGATAGTTTGCGCGAGCAAATCTCTACGGCGGCAGGTCGAGACTTTAATCTGAATTCTCCGAAGCAGTTGGGAGAAGTTCTGTTTGATGAATTGAAGTTGTTAGAAAAGCCTAAGAAGACCAAGACAGGGCAATACAAAACGGATGAAAAAGTGTTGTCTTCGTTGGCGACTGATCATGAAATCGTCAGGGATATCTTGGAGTATCGCGAAGCTACTAAATTGAAGAATACTTATGTGGATACTTTGCCTGAGGCGATTTTTGTTAAAACAGGGCGAGTGCATACGACTTTTTTGCAAATGATGACGGCGACGGGGCGCTTGTCTTCGAATCATCCCAACTTGCAGAATATACCGATTCGCACAGAACAAGGGCGGGCGATTCGTGGGGCTTTCATCGCGCGCGATGATGAGCATTGTTTGTTGGCTGCGGATTATTCTCAAATCGAATTGCGAGTGATGGCTTCTTTGAGTGGTGATCCTGCGATGACGGAAGCTTTTCAGCAAGGATTGGATATTCACACGGCAACGGCAGCTCGCGTTTTTGGAGTGGAGTTGGATGAGGTGGATTCCGAGATGCGGCGCACGGCGAAGATGGTGAATTTTGGGATTATTTATGGCATTTCGGCTTTTGGTTTGTCGCAGCGTTTGGGCATAGCGAGGCGCGAGGCGAGTGAGATCATTGAGCAGTATTTCAAGCAGTATGCGGGGGTGAAAATCTTCATGGAGCAAACGGTGGAGACGGCTCGCGACTTGGGCTATGTGGAGACTCTGAGTGGACGGCGGCGTTTGCTGCCGGGGATCAATGATCGTAATGCTTTGGTGCGCAGTGCCGCAGAGCGGACGGCGATCAATACGCCGATTCAGGGCACGGCGGCGGATATGATCAAGCTGGCGATGGTGAAAGTGGCAAAGACTTTGCGGGAACAAGGATTGCAAACCCGCATGGTGTTGCAGGTGCATGATGAGTTGGTTTTTGATCTACTGCGTTCTGAAGAGCAGCAGGTCAGGCAGGTGGTGGAGTCTAGTATGAAAATTGCACTGCCGCTGAAGGTGCCTATTGTGGTGGAGACGGGAGTGGGAGAATCATGGCTCGAAGCGCATTAGGTCACGGTAAATTAGAGGAAAGTAAATGACTGAAGGTGAACACAGTGAGATCTCTTCGAAAGCGAGCGGGAAGCAAGTCGCGGGGCGGAAGTCGCGCCGATCTCTTTATCCGAGATTGGGTTTTGTGCTTTTTCTGGTGGTGTTCAATGTGGGGTATTTCTTTCTAGCTACGCAGTTGTTTTATCAGACCAATCGTGATCGAGTGAATCACGATCAGGAGCACAATATCTCGATGGCGGAGCGCACTCTAGGACGAGAGCAAGCAGAATCTAAACCCGAGGATGGGATCACGGATTCAATGTGGCGCAAACTGCCACACTTCACCGATGGGGTGGTCAACCCGCTTTGGCCGTGGGTGGCAGCGAGGTTTCAGAGCGATGATCACGAGACGTTTTTTCAGCGTGGCAAGTGGTTCAATGTGGTGCTCAGTGCGGTGTTTTTAAATTTATTGGGTTTGGCATGTGCTCGTATTTTTTCGATTCCAGGAGCGATCAACTTGATGTTGTTAGGCGGGCTTGGGGCTTTTTTGCCAAGGGCGGTTTTTTTCCAGCCGGAGATCCTTTATTACATTTTCTTTTTCGCGACTTGGGTCTGCTGTTTGGCGTTGATGCGGCACAATGAATTGTGGTTGTATGCTTTGTTGGGTTTGTTTGCGGGTTTGGCGTATTTGGCAAAAACCTCGGTGCAGCCTTTGTTGTTGGTATTTTTCGGAGTGACGGCTTTGCGTTTTGTGGTGGAAGTTTTCCGTCGCTGGCGCGGCAAGCAGGCGGATACGCGCTGGCATCCGCAAAATCATTTTGTCGGTATGGCGGTGCTAGTGATGAGCTTTTTGATGGTCACGGGTCCACGCCTGAGTTACGCCAACCAGCAGTTCGGCGCGCCTTTCCATTCGTATCCTGGTTATTGGTTGTGGATGGACAACTTTGAGGACTGCTACCGATTTATGGGGACTCACGGTGATCGTGAGAGCTTACGAAATATGACGGCGGACGAAAAGCCGTCACTGTCGAAATATCTGAAAACTCATAGCAAAGAGGAAATGTGGCAGCGCATGCGCGATGGGGTGGAGGTGAAGGTGGGAGGTTTGCTTTATCCTGAAAAAACGAGGCAGAACAAAAATCGTAACCGGGAGTGGAAACAATTATTGCCCGATCGAGGTTGGTATCTGTTGGCTTTAATCATCATAACTGCGGTGATGGCACTCATCTATGGGTGGGCGATGCGGCGAGTGCCGGAGAGTGAACTGCGCAAGCAACCTTGGAGTGGGGTATGGATGCTGATGTTTGCGCTCGGCGCTTTTGTTCTGTATGCGATGGCTTACGGTTTTTATTCCCCTATTGGCAAGGGCGACCGATTCATGCTTTCGCTCTATCTGCCTTTGATGGTGACTTTTGTATGGATTGCCGAAAGGCTGCGCCGGCGCACGATGAGAGATGGAAAACATCGCTGGGTGGCGTATCTTTATACGGGTATGCACCTCGTTTTGAGTGCGGTGGTAGTGATGCGAGTGGTCGAGCTGGTGCAACTACCGTTGTTTCGGGGGTAGTTGTTTTTTGAAGTGTGGCGTCACCGTATAAAATGAAAGGGATGCGTATTTTTAGTATTAGCATGGTAGCTTTGTCAGTCTGGTTCACTATCGGTGGACAGGGGTTGCTGTTGTGGGCTGAAGATGCGTTCACTGGGGTGGAGGTCGATGAGTCGCGGGTGGTGAAGCAACAGTTGTATCAGGACTCTAGGCGCGCCTGTGGACCGACGGCGTTGATCAATGTCTTGCGAAGTGGCACGCCGAAGATGCAAGCGGCTTATGATTCATTGTTAGGTGGGAGTGAGAGCAAGCGACTGCGTTTCGTGATTGATCGTTATTTTAAGAACAAAACATCGGGGGTATTTCCGCGCAGCAAACGCTTTGGGCATCAGGGGGTGTTCGCTGCGGATTTGTGTGCGGCTTTTAATGATCTGCTCAAGGATCATGAGATGCAGCCAGTGACGCGTCTGGAGTTGGATCGACGAGAGGGAGAGGGTGATGAGGATTTTTTAGCGCGGGTGCATGGGAGTTTGCGCCGATCATTGAGTGAAGGGGTGCCGCCGATCATTCAGTTGCGTTCTTACACTGCGTCGAGGGAGAAAGAGGGGGATGGTTGGGTGCAGTGGGAGGCGAGCAAAAATCATTTTGTGGTGGTGACTCGGGTGCCGGCGAAGTTGCGCAAGCAGGACTCTGGGTTTGTTTTTGATGCTATAGATCCTAACCGAGGAGTGTTGGTTTCTGGCTATGTGTATGCGGAACGGCATTTGCCCTATCGGGCGAGTAAAGTGAACAGTAAGACTGGCGAGGAACAATGGCTATCGGGACGCCCTTTTCTACTTGTCAAAGCTCCTGGGGTGGTGTCGCTTCAGCCCAAGAAGGCGACTTGGGAGGATCGGGTGATTGTGACTTTGAGCGAGGCGATTGGGCGTTTTGGGGCGTTTTGAGTGAATGGAGCAGCAGATGAAAATTGATATACTGACGATATTCCCAGAAATCTGTCGTGGACCTTTGAGCGAGAGCATCATGGGTCGAGCGCAGGCGGCGGGTGCGGTGGATTTGGCGGTGCATGATTTGCGGGATTGGAGCGAAGATCGTCACCGACGTGTGGATGATGAACCTTTTGGTGGTGGACCTGGTATGGTGATGAAGGTGGAGCCTTTTTTTGCTGCGGTGGAGGAGTTGAGGACGGAGCATAGCAAGGTGGTGCTGATGACTCCACAGGGTAGGCGTTTTGATCAAGCTCAGGCGAGGGCTCTGTCGAGTGAGGTGCATTTGATCATTCTATGCGGTCACTATGAGGGGGTGGATCATAGGGTGGTGGAGGCTTTGGTGGATCTAGAGTTATCGATCGGGGACTATGTGCTCACTAATGGAGCGATCGCAGCTACGGTGCTGGTGGATGCGGTGGTGAGATTGATTCCTGGAGTATTGGGGGATGATCAGTCAGTGGAGGAGGAGTCGTTTACTGATAGCCAGTTGATCGAGGGGCCGCATTATACCAGGCCGAGGGATTTTCGCGGCATGCAGGTGCCGGAGGTATTGTTGTCTGGGCATCACGCGAAGATCGTGCAGTGGCGGCAAGAGCGGGCGCTGGAACGGACGAGGCAGAATCGTCCAGATTTGTTGGAGTGAAGAATCAGAGGTGGAACCGCAGATGTCGCCGATGAGCGCAGATAAGATTTTTTTTTACAGATCAAGCTCTAGCACTACGGGGCAGTGATCAGAGCCGAGGGTTTCGCTGTGGATGGTGGCGTCGCTGAGGGCGGGTAGTAGTTGCGGGGAAATGCCGAAATAATCGAGGCGCCAACCGACGTTGTTGCCACGGGCTCCGGCGCGGTAACTCCACCAGGAGTAGTGGCCTTCTTCGTCGGGGTGCAGATGGCGGAAGCTGTCGATGAAGCCAGCGGCGAGGATGTTGTCGAATCCGGCACGTTCTTCATCGGAGAAGCCGGGGTTGCGGCGGTTTTGCTTGGGGCGGGCGAGGTCAATTTCTTGGTGGGCGACGTTGAGGTCACCGGTGAAAATAACGGGCTTGGTTTTTTCTAATGCTACTAAGTGCACGAGGAAGGCGGCGTCCCATGATTGTCGGTAAGCTAAGCGGCGCAGTTCGTTTTGGGAGTTGGGGGTGTAAACGTTGACTAGGTAGAAGTCGGGGTATTCTAGGGTGAGGACGCGTCCTTCGTTGTCATGTTCGGGGATGCCGAGGCCCTGGGTGACGTTGATCGGTTCGGTTTTGGAAAAGACGGCAGTGCCGGAGTAGCCTTTTTTCTCGGCGCTGTTCCAGTAGTCGTGGTAGCCAGCGAGCACGGGGTGTTCCACTTGATCTGGATGGGCTTTGGTTTCTTGCACGCAGAGGATGTCGGGCTGCTGAGCTTCGGCGTAGGCGACGAAGTCCTTTTTGAGGGCAGCGCGGATGCCGTTGACGTTCCAGGATATGAGTTTCATGAAAAAATACTACACGACATTTCTTTTGAAGAAAGAGGGGAAGCGCAGATTAATGGAAAATTGATTAAATTTAGACAAGCTGAAATGAGTTTGTCGCTACTGTTTTGTGAATGTGGAGTGCTGCATTTTCTAGAGATGATTTGAGAAATCTTGGCAAGATGAGTTCTTGATGGATTTATGTTGATTCATCGAGGAGGTGTGGCACTGGTAACGGCTATTCGTCTGCAAAAGGAAGCGGGCGGGCTGATGATACCTTGTAAATAAGATGATCGAAGTTCGAAATCTCAGTAAACACTTTGGTGATAAAGTGGCAGTGGACAATTTGTCCTTCACTGTTAAGAAAGGCGAGGTGCTGGGTTTTCTCGGTCCCAATGGGGCGGGGAAATCCACGACGATGCGCATGATCACG
Organism: Verrucomicrobiales bacterium; assembly: GCA_021648365.1. Lineage (GTDB taxonomy): Bacteria > Verrucomicrobiota > Verrucomicrobiia > Verrucomicrobiales > DEV007 > JAADHD01. The sequence continues at coordinate 6,512 of JAKISY010000114.1, read as the reverse complement.
GGTTATCTGCCGATGACAGAGGGATCGGTGAGTATTGGTGGTGCGGATGTGGTGGAGGATGAGCTGACGGCAAAATCGCGCATTGGTTATTTGCCTGAGAATGCGCCTTTATACAATGACATGTCGGTGGATGGTTTTTTGCGCTTTGCGGCTGAGCTGCGGCGAGTGCCGGCGGGGCAAATCACGGATGCGGTGGATAAAGCGATCGCGACTTGTTTTTTGGAGTCGGTGCGGCATCAGAGCATCGATACTTTGTCGAAAGGCTATCGTCATAGGACTTGCCTAGCGCAGTCGATCATTCACGATCCCGACGTATTGATCTTGGACGAGCCTACGGATGGCTTGGATCCTAATCAGAAACACGAAGCTCGTGAGTTGATCAAGCGCATGGGCGAGGATAAGGCGATTATATTTTCGACGCATATTTTGGAAGAGGTCGAGGCAGCTTGTACACGGGCAATCATCATTGATGAGGGGCGGATCGTGGCGGATGGCACGCCGGATGAATTGAAAAGCCAGGCGGAGCATGCGGGAGTGGTGGTAGCGAGATTAAGGGGCTTGGCTGGCACGGGGATCAAGCAGGAGTTGGAGAAGCTCAGCGAAGCGAGGGGGCTGGAAGTTAGCGAGTCGGGTGAGGATTATATTTGTGCTCGGGTGGATTTGGCAAAAGGCAAAACGAGCGAAGAGCTGTCGTCAGCGATTTTCAAAATGGCGGTGGATAAAAATTTAACGGTGGAGGAACTCAGAATCGAGCAGGGTCGCTTGGACGATGTGTTTCGTCAGGTGACTCAATCGGATACAGCAAAAGGCTGATGCTTGATTTTGGATAGGTATTTCATTTGAACTGATTACGGAAAATGGGAAACGCGATTACGAATGTTCTGTTAGATTTTGCGCTGCCTACCTTGGTGGTGGCGCTGATATTTTTGGCTGTGTTGAAATTTGTGGTGCCGCCTGCGGTGCGCACGGTTTTCAAGCGTGAGGTGCGCAGTTATTTCATGTCGCCGATTGCCTATGTCTGTGTGGTGACCTTTTTGTTGGTATCCAATGGCATTTCGTTTTGGTTCGGCGGAGTATTGGAGCGCGGTGAGGCGGATTTGTATATGTCTTATTTCCAATACCTGCCATGGTTTTTCATCGTGGTGGCTCCGGCGGTGGGGATGCGGTTGTGGTCGGAGGAGCAGCGTTTGGGCACGATGGAGTTGATGCTGACGATGCCGATTGCTCCTTGGCAGGCGATCGTGGGTAAATATTTAGCAGCCAGCGTGGTATTGTTTTCGATGTTGGTTTTGTCTTTCCCTATTGTATTGACGGTGAACTACCTCGGTGATCCAGATAACGGGGTGATGTTGGCAGGTTTTGTGGCGAGTTTACTGGTGGCGTTGAGTTTTTTATCGATCACGTCCTTGGTGTCAGCTTTTACTCGCAGCCAGATCGTGGCTTTGTTGATTTCGATAGGGCTGTGTTTGTTCGTCTGGCTTGTAGGCTTGCAGCCGGTATCGGACTCATTGCTTAAGCTTTTTCCTTCGATGCCATGGATCGCGAGTTTTGTGTCTGGCTTGAGTGTGCTGACTCACTTCAACGAGTTGAGCAAGGGGATTTTGGTGAGTCGTGATTTGATCTTCTTTTTGAGTTTCATTTCATTCTGTCTGTTCGGAACGGCAGTGGGTTTGAGATTGAACCGATCTTAATAACCAAGGAAAATTTGAGAGAGTAGTCATCATCTGCTATGAGCGAGTCCAATCAAACAGTGGTCGAAAAAGATAAGGGAAGCGGCAATGCAAAACCTCGGGAAAACCGAGTGTTCTACACCTTGGTGGGTGTGGCGGTGGTTTTTGCGATTGTGGTGCTGGTTAATTACATCGCGGGGTCTGTCAATCTGCGAGTCGATCTGACGGAGAACAAGATCTACACTTTGTCTGACGGAACGAAGCGGATTCTTTCCCGTATCGATACGCCGATCACGATTCGCTACTATGTGACGGATGAGGCTGGGGTGATGAGTCCTGCCGAGCGTTCGCAGGCTTTGCGCATCAGTGATTTTTTGCAAGAATACCGTAAGGCTGCCAAGGGGCAGATCACGATCAAAAAGCTCAACCCAGAGCCTGATACGGACGCGGAAGATTCGGCTCGCTTGGATGGAGTGGGACCTGGCATGTCGCGTGAAACGGGTAATCAGGTTTATCTTGGTCTAGCGATAGAATGTGTGGATCAGGTGGAGGTGTTGCCATTCTTGGCGGCGCGTCCAGAGACTTTGATGGAGTATGATTTGTCACGGGCGATCGCACGAGTGCTCGATGCAGAAAAAGCTAAGGTGGTGGTGATGACCAGTCTCAAGGTAGCTGGTGGCATGTCGATGGGTGGTGGTATGATGGGGCAGCAACGTCCTGAGGAACCGTGGTTTTTCTATTCGGATATGCTCAAGGATTACGATGTGCAGACGATCCCGATCAGTAGCAAGCAGATCCCTGCGGATACCAATGTATTGATCGTATTGCATCCTTATGATATCACGGATGAGGGGCAGTATGCGATAGATCAATACTTGCTGGCAGGTGGCAAGGTGATGGCTTTGGTGGATCCCAAATTATTTGCAGCGCGCTTTCTCAGCCCGCCACCGAATCCACAAATGCCACGTCCTGGTGGACCGGCACCGTCTTCGACTTTGGACAAATTGTTTGCTGCTTGGGGTGTAGAGTTCAAGGCAAACGATGTGTTGTTGGACATGAAATACCAGACGCAGATACGCGGTGGTGAGTATGCGCCGACGATCCTATCATTTTCGGCAGACGCGCTGAATCAAGAGGATGCGATCACCAGTCATTTGAGCGATATTTTCTGCATCATGCCAGGTGCCTTTTTGGGTGAGCCGAAAGAGGGACTCAAAAAGGAGGTGCTGTTGAGTTCTTCCCGTCTTAATCAGTTGGTGAGCAGTTTTTCTGCGGATCCGACTCAAGACGGCAATGTGGCTAACATGCGTGAGAATTATCAAGAATCGGGTGAAGAGCGCGCTTTGATCATGCGTCTGAGTGGGAACTTTGCTTCAGCTTTCCCTGAAGGAGATCCTGCGGCGAAGAAGGACGAGGATAAAAAGAAGACTGGCGACAAGGCTGATAAAAAAGAAGAGCCAAAAAAGGCTGCGCTGAAAAAGAGTGAAAAAGAAGGCGTGGTATTGTTGTTCTCAGATGCGGATATGATTTACGATCAGTTCTGCGTGCAGAAGCAGAGCATCATGGGGCGGACTTTTGTGCAGATGACTAATGGAAACATCAGCTTGTTTCAAAATGCGGTGGAGCAGATGGCGGGTGATCCTGAGTTGATCAATGTGCGCAGTCGTTCATCTGCACGTCGTCCTTATACGAAGCTGAATGAGATCCTACGCAAAGCGGAGGCAAAATACATGGGAAAGGTGCGTGCGTTGGAAGACGAGCGCAGGGCAGCGGAAGCTCGCTTGAACGAGATTCAAGCAAATAAACCCGAGGGACAAGAAGCAATCCTGAGCGAGCAACAGCAAGAGGAGATCGAAAGCTTTCAAAAGAAAGCGGTGGAGGCGAATAAAGAACTGCGTCAGGTGCGTAAAGATTTGCGTAGTGAATTCGATTCTCTGCAGTCGTTGATTAAGGTGGGGAATACTTTTGGGGTAGCCTTGTTGGTGATCCTAGCAGGCATTCTGTTGTGGTTGTGGCGTCGGGTTCGCACCGCTGCACGCTAAAATCTGGCGGGATTGGAAATTTAACGCACAAACAATCAAAGGAGAATTATGGCTAAAAAACAGCTCAAATCATTACTCATTATATTGGTGCTCATGGCAGTTGTGGCGGTGGGCTTGAAGGTGATGCGCTCGGGTGATGCGCAGAAATCGAAGAGTGTGCATGATCGTGATGAGTTGTTCACAGAGTTTCCGATCAATGATTTAGCGGAGTTGCGTATCGAAGAGGCTGGTGGAGCTGCTGTGACTTTGAAAAAGGACGGTGAAAAGTGGGCAGTGGTGGAGCGTGGCAATTACGCTGCCAAGTCGGATGATGTGGTGAAGTTCTTGCGAATGGTCTGGGGGCTGAAAGTCACTCAAAATGTGCAGGTGGGGGAATCGCAGTATGGGCGTCTGCATTTGCAAGCGGCGAGTGAGGGCGAGAAAAAAGTCTCGGGGCAGGTCGAGAAGACGGTCTATTTCAAGGGTAAGGATGGCAAGGCTTTGCGAACTTTATATTTAGGCAAAATCTATGAGCGGATGGAGAGCAGCACTAGCCCTTTTGGTGGTGGCCCGAGCATGAGCAAGGTGGGACGCTATGTGAAGATCGAGGGGGAAGACGGGGTATTTTTGGTGGCGGAGACTTTTGATGGGGCGAACATTGATCCTGCAAAGTGGCTGGATGAAAAGTTTTTCAAAATTGAAAACATCAAATCGGTCGAGATCAAGACTGATGATAAAAAACAGGACTGGAAACTGAGTCGTGACAAAGTCGATGCGGAATTTGTTTTGGCTGATGTCAAAAAAGATGAAAAGTTTGATGCGGTTCGAGCTAGTGCGATGAAAAATGCTTTTTCGAGTCCGCGCTTCGAAGATGTGGTGGTGAGTGAGAAGGCCGCTAAGAAGCCGAATAAGATCACTTTTCTGATCGATACTTTTGCGGGTTTTCACTACGTGGTGAAGGTGGGTAAAAAGAGCGATCTGGGCGAGTATTTTCTGACCGTGGATGTCAGTGCTAAGCTAGATGAAAAGCGAGCGGCGGTGAAGGGGGAGAGTGAAGAGGACAAAAAGAAACAGGATGAGGAGTTTGAGAAGGCGATCAAAGTGCAGCGGGAGAAGCTCGCTTTTGAGAAGAGTTTGGCGGGCAAGGTGTTTAAGGTGCGCTCGTATGTGGTCGATTCGATCAATAAGAAGCGTGCGGATCTGATGAAGAAGGATGATGTTAAGCCAGGCGCTGGCGCTCCAGGAGGTTTGCCAGGTGGTGCGGGCGGGGGTTTGCCTCCAGGGTTCAAAATGCCAGCGGGCATGCAGTTGCCGCCAGGATTCAAGATGCCCGCGGGTATGCAGATGCCAGGAGGTCATCCTCCAGTGAAGAAAGCGCTAGCTAAACCGCCTGTGAAAGAGAAGAAACCGGCGGCTAAGGTCAAAAAAGTGGAGAAGGTGGAGGAGAAAAAGCCGACGGTTAAAAAAGTGGAAGTTAAGAAGGCGCCGAGCCAGCCGGTGACTAAAGTGGAGAAGGTTGAAAAAAAATCCACAGAGAAGGCGACGGAGGAAAAATCTAAGGGTGCTAAGGACGGTGTGAAGGACGAGTCTAAGGCGGGTGGCGAAGAGGTAAAAAAAGAGACGATTAAGTAGAAGGTGGGGCGGGAAGGGGAGATGGATTGGCGAGTGCCGAGTAGCGATTGATGATGGTCGATGGGAAGAGGATGAGACGGAGGGGCGCACGCGGAGGAGGGGGATTCAATTTACGTGGATGAACGGGATGGGGATTAAACCGCTCATTCACAAATACTTAGGTGGTGCAAAAATCTGCAGTGTCCGTGATCTGCAAGGGAGAATTAGGGATTGACGGCGACCTATTTTTTTCTTACACTTTTGTAAGGATTTGAAAATAGGTAAGGAATTAAATATATGGCAGTGGCTACACTCACCAGTAAGGGGCAGGTAACGATTCCTAAAAGCGTCAGGGATGCTTTGCAGTTGCAGAGTGGCTGCAAAATTGAGATTTCTGTTACGAGCGAAGGGGAGGCTCTTATCAGGCCGATTAGTAGAACGTCTGAGGAAGTTTTTGGACGACTTCGTGATAGGAACAAATCGACTCGGCAGGTTGTTTCGATTGAGGAGATGGATGAGGCTATTGCTGAGCGGATGAAGCGTGATTTTCAATGAAGGGAATCGATACAAATATTTTGGTTCGCTTTTTGATGGCTGATGATGAGGCTCAGGCAAAAAAGGTTTATGCTATTTTCAAACAAACTGAGCGGGATAAAGATGAATTATTGGTTTCTTTACTGGTTGTTTTGGAAACGATTTGGGTGTTGGATTCGGTCTATAAAGTTTCCAGAGAGGAAATCCTCGCAGCGATGGGTGATTTGCTCTTAATGCCTGTTTTGGTGTTTGAGCGTCAATCGCTTTTGCAGGAGTTTACGCGGATGGCTCGTGAAAATAACTATGATCTATCAGATTTGTTGATCGCTCATTCGGCAAGAGCGCTGGGGTGTGAGTCCGTCATCACATTTGACAGAAAAGTATCGCGTTCGGTTCTTTTCGAGCTGGTAAAATAAGAACTAGTAGTTGGCAAGTTGCTGCGCTTTGGATCGTTTGATTGATTCAGGCAATGCATTCGTTAATTGTAGCTGCGCCGATTGTGCTGCGCCAGCGAGTGGGGTGTGCGCGAAGTGTGCGGCAGGTAACTATGATGGAAATAGCCAGAACCAAGCCCACTCCGTATTCGCCCCAGGATATTTACGCTCCAAAGCCCCCGGCATCCACACGCCGGCCACCTCCGCCGCGCGATCTTTTTCATAAACCCTTTGCGACTGCT
>JAKISY010000013.1 GCA_021648365.1 Verrucomicrobiales bacterium | reverse complement strand
TTGCAGAAGTTTGTGATGATGTTGCAATAATGTATGCAGGTAGAATAATTGAGGAAGGGACACTGGAAGATATATTTAAACGTACAAAACATCCCTATACTGAAGGGTTATTCAGTTCCATACCAAATATTGATGATCGAAAAGCAAAACTCAAACCAATCCGCGGGCTTATGTCTGATCCTTATAATTTACCAAAAGGCTGTTCATTTTGTGACAGATGTGATTATTCACTAACAAAATGTAAAACAGAAAAACCGGAAAAAATATTTTTTTCTGAAACACATTTTACAGAATGCCACCTGTACAGTGAAAATAAGGCATATAAATTAGCAAACACAAAAGGTTAAAGGTGAAATTACAATGAGTGAAGTTCTTTTAGAAGTGCGTAACCTTAAAAAATATTTTAATACTCCCAGAGGAAAACTGCATGCTGTAGATGACATAAGTTTTTCAATAAAAAAAGGGACGACCCTGGGACTGGTAGGAGAATCAGGTTGTGGGAAATCTACAATTGGCAGAGTTATTTTAAGGCTCCTAGAAGCAACCGACGGGGAAATATTTTACAAAGGTACCGATATTAGAAGCTTAAATAATAAAAAAATGCGTGAACTCAGAAAAGAAATGCAGATTATTTTCCAGGATCCCTTTTCATCCCTTGACCCGAGAATGACGGTTAGCGAAATTATTGAAGAACCTATCAAGTTAAATAAGCTGATAAAGGACAAAAAACAACGGTTTGAAAAAGTTCTGGAATTAATGGATCTGGTAGGTCTTTCAAGACGCCTCATGAATACTTATCCCCATGAACTGGATGGGGGAAGAAGACAACGTATAGGAATTGCACGTGCACTTTCTTTAAATACGGAATTTATTGTATGTGATGAACCAGTTTCTGCCCTGGATGTATCAATCCAGGCACAAATATTAAATTTGCTGAAAGATCTTCAAACTAAATTAGGACTTACCCTTATATTTATTACCCATGATTTATCTGTAGTTAATCATTTTTCAGATGATATAGCGGTTATGTATTTAGGAAAACTTGTAGAAAAAGCACCTGCAGAGGAACTATTCAAAAACCCTGTTCACCCGTACACAAAAGCACTTCTTTCAGCTATACCCAGACCAAGTATTGATAAAAAGGTAGAAAAAATTATTCTAAAAGGTGAAATTACATCACCTATAGAACCTGACCGGATATGTCGCTTTGTAGACCGATGTAATTTTGCCAATAATATCTGTAGAAAATTTGAACCTGATTTGGAAGAAATTTCCCAGGGCCACTTTGTTGCATGTCATGAATTCAAATAGATGGAGGTAAATTTTGGGATTGAATCAAATTACTGTTAATTTGAAAAAAGAATATGATGGAGAGATTATTACACCTTCAGGAAAGAGTCTGGTGGGAAAAGGAGAGGGGAAAATTCTACCCTATGACATGATATTTGGAGCTCTTGGATCCTGCAGGTTTTTCTAGTTTCACAAATTCGCAAATAAGAAGAAAATTTCATTCGATTCCGTGACAGTTGAAGTTACAGGAAAAAAAAGAGACACTCTACCAACTCTGTTAAAACAGGTTAATGTTAAATTTATTGTAAAAAATGGGAAAAATGAGAGAGGTCTTAGAAAGACAATAGAGTTATCCTCAAAGTATTGCTCCGTATATCAAACTCTCTCTGCAGTTGCAAAAATGTCCTGTGAGATTGAGTTTATTTTATAAGTAAATCCAGAAATAATTTTACAAAGGAACTGAATAAGTAATGATGAATGAACTTGAAAAATATTTCAATTATTTTAGACAAAATATAGTAGGTATTGATGCAACTTTTAATGCTCCTACCGGGATCAAAGAAATCCTATATGCTGACTGGATAGCTAGTGGAAGACTTTATAAACCAATAGAAGAAAAAATGCTTCTTGAAGTTGGTCCATTCGTAGCTAACACCCATTCCGAATCCAGTGAAACTGGGATGATAATGACCCGTGCATATCATAAATCACATGATATAATTAAAAAGCATGTCAACGCAGGAAAGGATGATATTCTTATTACTGCCGGTTTTGGAATGACTGCAGTTATCAACAAGCTACAAAGGATTTTACAGCTAAGGGTTCCTGAAACAATAAAGTCCGGTTATCTTTCTTGTGGAATACCTAGGAAAAAGTTAAACCCAAGTAACGATACAGAGCGACCAATAGTATTTGTAACCCATATGGAACACCATTCAAACCACACATCCTGGCTTGAAACTATAGCCGATGTTATTGTTATGGAACCTGATGAAAATCTTCTTGTAAATCCAGATAATCTACGCAGCCTTGTAGAAAAATTTAAGGATAGAAAACTTAAAATTGGAGCTTTTTCTGCTGCTTCAAATGTGACAGGAATTATCACACCATATCAGGAACTAGCAGAAATAATGCATGAAGCTGATGGAATTTGTTTTGTGGATTTTGCTGCATCTGCTCCCTACGTTTCTATAAACATGCATCCTGAAGATAGACCCATGGCATATCTGGACGGTATTGTATTCTCACCGCACAACTTCCTGGGTGGCCCGGGAAGTTCAGGAATACTAATATTTAATTCAAAACTTTACCACAATCAGATACCGGATAATCCAGGAGGTGGTACCGTTGTATGGACAAACAGATGGGATCAACATAATTATATCACTGACATTGAAGCAAGAGAGGATGGTGGTACCCCTGGATTTCTACAGGCTATTAAAGCTGCGATAGAGAGGGTGTCCCCTGATTTTTTATCAGCAAAAGTGAGAGCTCCAAACTTGAGTGAGCCTTTGGCAAACGAGCCTTGGTGATCGGTGCTGATTTGTCCTGTCAAACCTTCAAACTGCAGGGTGGTATTACTTTTCTCATCTGAAGAGAAAGGAGAGATGGAGGCTTCGACATCGACCTGTCCGTCGAAGCCAGAAAAAATAGCGATTTCAAAAGCTTCTTTTCCTTTGAAACCGGCTTCGATTTTTTCACAGATTTTCTCGGGTAGCTGATCTTTCGCTAAAGTAACGATCACGTATTGGTTGCCGAATTTCAATCCTTTGGGAGTGAACATCAACGGGCCGTGCCAAGCTTGGAACTTCAGGAAGACGTCATTTTCTTCGCTTTCAGCTTTGCTGGCATGGCTGATTTTTGTGATCGCCTGACTGCTCAAAAATCCACGTGAGTAGGAGTCTTGAGAGATGGAGGTTTGAGCTGGCGTCGCGGCAAGCTGTTGATTGACTTTTTCTAGCGCGATGTCGAATCCGCTCTGGGTGTAGCTGCCAATAATCCAAGTAGTGCCTGCCCAAAGAGCGAGCAGGATGAGGGGAATCAAAAGGAGAGATCTTTTCATAGTCATTCCTATTCATTGCCAGCGGCGTTGCAATCAAGAGGAAAATTGAAAAATCAGATCAACTCGAAGGGTTTGAGAATCAGTAGAGTGAGCAGTTCATCTGCAACGGTGGTCCATTCGCCTCCGTTCCATCTCAAGATCAACCAGCCGAGTCCGCCGATGACTAAGTTGAACGCGACAAAGTGCACGGCGATGGTGATGATGGCGAGCTGCAGGGTTTCGCTGTAGTGGTATTTGACCAAGCCGATGGCACCAAGCAGGGCAGACAGTAGCGCTAACCCGTCTTCTGCGCGGAAGATGTGGTAACCATTGGCGAGCACTTCGGTCCAAGTGATGCCGCCTAGCACTATGAGGCGGATGACGGCAATCAGGATGAACCAAGCGAGGATCTGCATCCATACTTTGAAATGGATGCGACCTTCTTGTCCGGTGATCAAAAAAGCAGAAGCTCGGAAGGTGGGAATCCCGATCACTAAAGCCAGTGCAAGAATGGTGAGGATGACGTAACTGTAAAGTAGCAGGCTCTGTTTTTTGCGCTGCGCTTTCTCTGCCAGTGTCGCCTCAAGTTCGGGGCTCCTAAGCACGGCGATTTTGCTGGTGAATGCAAGGTCGCTTAGCGCGTATTGGAAATCTTTGCCATCTTTTTCGATTTGGATCTTGCGACTTTCTTGGTCAAAACCTTTCACTGTGACGGAACTCACGGAGCCTTCGACATTCTGCAAGTCGAGTTCGGTGGCGTGGGTGCTCGAATGGGTGCAAGCGAATAACAAAGTCAGCGTGAGCAGTATCGCTGAATATCTGAGTGGGCGTCTAGGGAGATGAGTCATGATACGATCATAAGTGAGCTTAGTTCCTGCTCAAGTGAAAATGAGCAAATCAATTATGCTTCGTCTCCAAAAATAAATTTGGCGGCTTGTTCTACGTCTTTGTCGCCTCGCCCGGAGAGGTTGCAGATGATGATCTGATCGGAGTTCATTTCTGCGGCACTTTTCAGAGTCTGAGCGATGGCGTGTGAGCTTTCCAGTGCGGGGATGATGCCCTCGGTTCGGGACAGCACTTGGAAGGCGTCAAGGGCTTCGTCATCGGTGGCGTAGGTGTATTGCACTCGTCCGATGTCTTGCAAGTAGGCGTGTTCTGGTCCTACCGCTGCGTAGTCTAGGCCGGCGGAAATAGAGTGGGTAAGCTGGATTTGACCATCGTCGTCGGCGAGTAACCAGGTTTTGGTGCCTTGCAGCACGCCGAGCTTGCCGCCTTGAAATCTGGCGGCGTGTTGACCTTCGCTGATGCCGTGGCCTCCTGCTTCGACGCCGATCATGGCGACTTCGCTGTCATTCAAAAAAGGGTGGAACAAGCCCATCGCATTGCTGCCGCCGCCGACGCAAGCGATCAGTAGGTCGGGTAGGCGATCTTCGCGGTCAAGAATCTGGGCGCGGGCTTCGAGTCCGATCACGCGGTGGAAATCACGCACCATCATCGGGTAGGGGTGGGAGCCGAGGGCGCTGCCGAGGATGTAGTGGGTCGAGCGCACATGGGTGACCCAGTCACGCATCGCTTCGTTGACGGCTTCTTTGAGCGTGGCTTGGCCGGCGTGTACGGCGCGAACTTCTGCTCCGAGCAGACGCATGCGCACGACGTTGAGATGCTGGCGCTCCATATCGACGGCGCCCATATAGACCACGCACTCCATGCCAAAGCGGGCGGCGACGGTGGCGGTGGCGACGCCGTGTTGGCCTGCTCCAGTTTCTGCGATGATGCGTTTTTTGCCGAGTCGTTTGGCGAGTAGGATTTGACCGAGGGCGTTGTTGATCTTGTGAGCTCCTGTGTGAAGCAGGTCTTCTCGTTTGAGGAAAATTTTTGCACCGCCGAGTTTTTTTGTTAGCCCTTCGGCGAAGTAGAGGGGGGTTTCTCGACCGACGTAGTCGTGAAGCAGGTGATCGAGTTCGGCTTGGAAGGCGGGATCTTTTTTGGCTTGTTCGTATTCTGCGGTCAGCTCCTTGAGGGCTTCCATCAGCGTCTCTGGCACAAACATGCCGCCAAATGTTCCGAAATGCCCGTGGGAATCGGGTAGTTGATCTGTATTGATAGCCGTATCGCTCATGGTCTTAAAATGAGCTAATCGCAAATCACGCTGGAATCAACTAGCTAGTGATTTTTGATTTTATAACTGATAGCTGCGGGGATCTTAATTTTGGCGAATTTGGGCGGCTCGAAGATAAAATGGTCATAATAAAGCTAAAGGGGGATTTAGTCAGGAGGAAATTAAGCAGGTGCTGGAATCGGGGGGCGTTTGCCGTTGGCGGAGGCTTTGAGATGCCGGGTCAGGTATTTTACCGATGGCGCGGTGTTGGGGAGTCAGCGTTATGTGGATGATTTTTTTGAGAGCAAGAGAGATCAGTTCGGAGTGCGGAGGACGGATGGTGGTCGGAAAATGCGCGGGGCGCAGTGGGGGGATTTGCGGGTACTGCGGGATTTGAAAGCAGACGTGATCCAGTAATTGCTGTTTCATCGTAATCGCCTTACAATTGTTCTGTAGTTTTGGCTACAAGATTACCGCTATGAAGATGGCAGCGATCCAAGGGTTCAGGAGAGGCTGTCGTTTTCAATAAAGATTACGTTGATTTTCCCATAAAATTTGGTGGGCTGGTTTTCTCGTGAGAAGCTGAAAATATGAATCATGAGCCTTTATCTGTAGTAGGTTTGCGCAAAGGTATTTTATACTTGTAGCGATCTCACCATAGATGCATACTAATTTTAGAGGCCCCCCCTAGTAAGCCGATGACATAACTGATCGCTGCTGGCAGCTTCATTTGGGAGGATGGCAGCGGCTCGTAGTTAGCTTGCATTGGATGCGTTCAGCTACGGATCGACAAAAGGTGGATTTTGTAGGATGATAGCTGGGGAATGCAAACTGTGGCAAAAAATGCAAATACAGAAATCCGAGTGCATGTGTATGTGCTGTGTTGGAATGAAGCGGTGATCTTGCCTCATTTTTTGAGGCATTACGCCTTTGCTGAAAAAATTGTCGTTTTTGATAATGGTTCGGATGATGGCAGTCAGGAGATAGTGGAGGCGGCTGGCAATGCAGAGTTGCGAAGTTTTGATACCGAGGGCGAGCTGAATGATCACAGCTATTTGCAGATCAAAAATGAGGTGTGGAAAGAAAGCCGTGGGCAGGCGGATTTTGTGGTGGTTTGCGACATGGATGAGTTTTTGTATCATCCCGATTTGCCCGAAGTACTACGGGAGATGAAGCGGCGTGAAGCGACGGTGTTGATGCCAAAAGGTTATGAAATGGTGGGGGAGCAGGAGCCGGGTAGTGATGAGGATCTTCTTGACTGTATTCGAGAGGGTATGCGTTTGCATGTTTACGATAAATGTTTGTTGTTTGATCCGAATGCGGTGGAGCAGATTGATTACGAAATAGGGTGTCATGTGTGTCATCCGCAGGGACGGGTGGCGTATTTTCGGGTACCAGGCTTGATGTTGTTGCACTACAAACATCTTAGCCCAGATTACGTTTGGGCTCGTTATGAAGTTTACCGTGCTCGTATGACGCAGGAGAGCATTCGATCGGGGAACGCGCCTCATTATCAGATCTCACGAGAGCGCTTGCAGGCTCGATATGAGAGGATGCGTGGCGGCAGTGTGGATGTCATTGCGCTAGCCGAAGAAAAAAGTCAACAAGGTCAGTGCTTACAGGAAGCTGTAGATTTGAGTGACGCAAGGGAGCACGCCATGGAGGCTTTTGCGCGGGGAGATCTCGATCGGGCTTATGGCTGGCTTGAGTATTTTTCTGATTGGCGTCCTGGGCACTATCTTGTGCATGCGAGCTTAGCCGTAGTTTTTGCGAAACGGGTCGTGGAGGATCGGTATGACGCTGCGGTGCAGAAGGCAATGAATGTGGTAGAAAGCGATTACTCGCTGCAGCGTGCCGTGGTGTTGGCGGAAGCTCAGCTTGCTAATGTTGAGGGGCTGTTGCAGGTGGCGCGCACGGTCAATTCGGCTGGCTGCTGGCATCTAGGTTTGCCTTGTTTGTTAAAAGCTCATCGCTTGCAACCTGAGCGGGTAGATATTTTGATGCGCTTAGCTTATGCCAATAACAAGAGGGGAGATAAGGTAGCTGCGCTGAATTTTTGCGAACAAGTGATGGAGAAGCGTCCCGAAGAGCTTGCAGTCCATGAGTTGGCAGTCACTCTGCTACGTGAATTGGGGCGAGGATCAGATGCTGAGAGAATGCTGGAGTTGCTTAGGAAACTGAAGCAGGGGGAGTGAGACCTATTGTGGTGTGATTACTTTTTGCTGAATCCGCAGAGGAATTGCATTGCTTGGGAAGCATTTATTCGCTAGGCTGCGAGCATGAACGAACAAGAGCATCAGCAGAATCAAGCTCGCCCGCAGGGCGTCGTCAGGAAGTCGCAGTGGCCGAAAACGCTAGGCATCATCACGCTGATATTCGGTATTCTAGGGGGATTGAAAGGAGCGATGACGATCGCTTCGAGTTTTTTAAGCGAGATGATGGCTAAGGCTGCCAACATGCCTGCGGATTTTTATGAAAATGGCGGCCGTTCATGCTCGGTAGTGGAGCGGTGGATATTTGCCTAGGAGCTTTGTTGTTCCTAGGTGCGATGTTGTTATTATTCCGCAAGCGTTTTGCGATCTATGTGTTGGTTTTTTGGGCTTTGTTAAAAATGTTAGTGGGCGTGGTGGGTGGGTTTTTCAATTACATGATGCAACAGGAGCAATTGCCGCTGTTGATGGAGCAACAGAAAAAGGCGATGGAAAAAGCTGGTGGTGCGGGCGGCGCCGCTGGAGCCGAGCAGGTGGCTGACATGGTTAGCAGCGCGACAGAGATTTTCTCTACCGTGGCTTTGGTAGCAGGTTTGCTTTGGGTGATGGTATTGCCCGTGTTTATTCTGATTTGGTTCATTCGTCCCAAGATCCGCAGAGATATGGCGACTTGGAGCAGCGAGCAGGAATAAATGCGTTGCGAGTCCTGCAGAAGACGGGAGCTTTTATTTTTACTCGCTGGTTCTGGGTATAGGGCGAGGCGGATTATTACCACAGAGAGCAGAGTTCACCGAGACCGGAGCGAGGAAAGGAACTAACCGCGGATTACGCGGATGGACGCGGATAAGAAAGGAAAATCAATACAGGTTTAGATGCAGTTTTCCTGCATAGCTTCGAGAAGCCAGCAGTGGGGAGGGTGTTTGGTCTTGGCGCTGAAGGCGCTTGCCCTATAATTGGGATGACAACCGGGGCGGTCGTCCTACAAAAAAAGATACGGTTAGGAGCCGCTCAAAAATAACTTACCCAACTCCGCTTCGATTTTTGTCTGGCTTCTGCGTTGAAATTCGACTCATTTAGCCCGCTAAACTCTGTCGAAGTTCGCCTTGAATCCAAACAAAACTCTTTGCTGAGTTAAGCAATTTATTTCTTCGCAACTCCTTAGTTTCTGCCGTGCACTGGGCTGGCAGCATTGGCTTCGCCGAGGCTCAAGAGCAGTTGTGTCAAGCTAGGGTGACAGCGAACGATTTCCTCTGCTAGTTCACGCAGTTCATTATCAAAGGCTTCGCGCACCGCTGAATTGGATTGGTAAGCTTGATCGGGGGCAAGCGTGGCGGTGGTCAAAACTCTGAGGTTTTGCTGATCTTGTGAGGCATCGGGTTGATATGGGTGCATGGCTAACTGTGTTGATTCGGGTTTGGATCAGCTGATACTCCTGGTTATTTTTTTTCTGCAGGATTGGGCAATTGACCTAGTTGAATGAGTTCTCGGATACGCTCTTTGAGTAGAGCGTGAGCCGTGTCGGCGGCATTTTTGCCATAAAAACCGGTCTCGGTCAGCAGCTGAAGGGAGTCCTTCACTTGCTGCGTGGTCGAGATCGTAATCTGGATGGTTTCCAGCGTATTTTTAGGTCGTGCCATAGATAAAACTCAATAACTATGGCATTCTTATTCTATAGTTGTGCTGTTAGTCAAGGATATTGCGCTATTTTTTTGATATTTTTTCTGCTTCGATTTCGCTTTACTTGCTGCCTAGCAGACTCAAACGTCGCTAGTGGAAGGTGATGGTGAGTTGTCGCAGTGAAGTGATTTTAGATAAATGAACAGCTTGAGATGGATACTAGTAGCGGGCATGATGGTTTTGTTGATGTCTTGCTCGCAGTCCGATATGAATGACTATGAAAATAATCCCAATGTGGAACTCGCTGTTTTTGGTGGCGGTTGTTTTTGGTGCACGGAAGCGGTGATGGAGCGATTGACTGGGGTCTTGGATGTGAGGTCGGGGTACATGGGGGGGGAGGTGGAAAATCCGACTTACAAGCAAATTTGCGCGGGCAATACGGGGCATGCGGAGGTGATCCAAGTAGCTTTTGATAAAGAGAAAATTAGTTTTGCAGAGTTGTTGGATGTTTTTTGGCAAGCGCATGACCCTACGACGTTGAATCAGCAAGGGGCGGATCACGGCACGCAGTACCGCTCGGTGATTTTTTATACCTCGGACGAACAGCACACGGTTGCGGAGAGTTCGATGGCGGCGTTGAATGAGTCAGGTCGATACCCCCAACCTGCGGTGACTCAGATCGCTAAAGCGAGTATTTTTTGGGAGGCTGAGAAGGAGCATCAGGATTTTTATAGTAACAATCTGAGCAACGGTTACTGTCGCATGGTGATCCATCCTAAGCTGAAGAAGATGGGATTGGATGCCGGCAATGCTCAGTAAGGAGTGCGAGCTGTGGTGCGCGAAGGTGAATAGACGGGGGGGAGGCATGGGGTTCTGCGGTTTGTCTCATTTGCGCCTATTCAAAGGGCGACCGGGTGATTCTGACGTTTGTTCAAAGCTGAATTGGGTGGCATCGTTGCCAGGTGTGGTGATGGTCAGTTGGGTGACGGCTTGGTTGAACTGAATGGTGACGCTAGCATCGTGGGAACCCTGGTTGTGCAGGCTATTGTTATCTTGGATTGCCCGTAGATGAAATAAGCGTCTATTGGGCAGGGCTTAGCATGTAGAGAGCTGTTGAAGAGTAGTGCGAGGCAAAAGAGGGCGATTGGGATGGGTTTCATTTCGCTAAGTGGAGCAGCGGTAATGCGCGTGGTCAAATGAGGGCGGATTTGGGATTTAAAATTTGAGATTTGAGGTTAGCTTGCTTTCATGGCTAAATTAAAAGTTATCTGCAACTATTTGGAAAAGCATTTAAAGTTGGCGGAGACCCCCGACTACCCGACGGCTTTGAACGGTTTGCAGTTGCAGAATGGAGGTGATGTGAAGCGTATCGTCGCGGCTGTGGATGCTTGCCTGCCCGTGGTGAGGCAGGCGGTGGAGCAGGGCGCTGATCTGTTGTTGGTGCATCACGGGATGTTTTGGCAGGGAGCGCAAAAAATCGAGGGCAGTCAGTATGAAAAGCTGAAGCTGGCGATAGAGAACGATCTGGCGATTTACAGTGCGCATATTCCGCTGGATGTGCATCCAGTGGTGGGCAACAATGTTTTGTTTGCTAAGGCTTTGGGATTAAAAAACCTGAAACCGTTTTTCGCGTGGAAGGGGATTCAGCTGGGTTTGCGCTCATCGACACAGATTCCAAGGGAGGTTTTGATGGAGCGTGTTGGAAAGGCTGTTGGCGGTGGCGCGGTTCACCTTTGCCCTGGTGGACCGGAGAAAATCCGCCAAGTGGGAGTGATCACGGGAGGGGCGGGTTCGGAGATCTATGCGGCGGCGGCTGAGGGGATCGATACATTTATCACTGGAGAGGGGCCGCACTGGTCTTATACTGCCGCGGAGGAGTTGGGGGTGAATGTGATCTATGCAGGGCATTATGCGACGGAGACCTTTGGGGTGAAAGCGCTTGCCAAACATTTGGCGGCGAAATACAAAGCGGATTGGGATTTTGTTGATCACCCTACGGGTTTGTGATGGGATCGACCGTTTTGCCAAGGTTATTGAATAAAAAGTGCCTTTTGCGAAAGTTTAGTATTGCCAAAAGTGGTCAGATTAGATTAAAAGGAGTGTGCGCGACTGGGTGTATTCAAAATAGCTGAATTGCCTGTAGGTATTTGTGTGAATGCACGGTAAATAGAAACTAAGCGATAATATGAAAAGAGGAATGCAATTTGTGATAGCCCTGATGGGTGTTTTTCTGATGACTTCAGCCGCTCAGGCTCAAAAGGGGCAACCTGCAGTCAAGGTGAAGAAGTTAGAAAAAGAGCTTCAGCCAACGCCGCTGTTCCAGACGGGTGGTGGGGTGAAGACCAAGAAGATTCCCCGGCAGAAAACTTGGTTGGAGGTAGAGGTCGAGTTTGAGGTGAAGGCGGGCAACAAAGAGGGCATTGTCGATGGTCTGCAGTTTCGCTATTACATCGCGGTTGAAGGCAAAGAGGGTACCCGCATGTTGATGGGCGATGTGAATCACGTGAACATGATCGAAGGAGAAAAGTTGTATTCGGTAGTTTATGTGTCACCCGCGACTTTGGGCAAACTTACTGGGAAATATAAAGATTTTCAAATGAGTTCGATTAAGGCAGTGGCTGTAGAGGTTTCTTATAATGGGCGAGTGATCGCTGGAAAATCAGATGGTGGAAGCGGACGGTGGTGGGAGAGCTTGTCTTCGGAGCAGGGCGTGTTATCTAAAGATAAGACGCCTTACGCGCTGCTCTGGATTGATCGTTACGCAGATGTCAAAGAGGGACGTTAAGTTGATCAGGCTTGGCTCTTCACTATTTTAGCACTTTCATATATTACACTCGATGGCTGATAAAAAGGCGCTCACCGCTGTTTCCATAGGTTCGCAAAACGTAGCGGCTGCTGTTTTCTCTGAGACGGCGCGCGGAGGTTTGCAGTTGCAATCGTATCGCTCGGCTGAGACGCCTAGTGAGGAGGTTTCTCCTGATGAAGTCAAGGCAGCCTTGACGAGCGTGGTGCAGGGCTTGAAGATCAAGGGGCGCTCAGTGCGCTACACGATCACTAGTCAGCCAGTTTTCATTCGCTTTGTGAAGCTTCCGCCATTGGATGTGGATCAGGTGGATCAGATCGTGGGTTTTGAAGCTCAGCAGAATGTGCCTTTTCCGATTGATGAGGTGACTTGGGGTTACCAGTTGATGGGGGAGGACAGCGGTTCTGAGGTCAATGTGGTATTGGCGGCGGTTAAGAGCACGGATTTGGACGAGATTGATCAATCGGTGGCGGCGGCGGGTTTGAGGACTGAGGCAGTGGAGGTCTCCGCGATGGCGATCTACAATGCTTACCGCTTTAATTATTCAGATCTTGAGGGCACCACTTTGTTGATCGATATCGGTTCTAAAACGACCAACCTGATCTACAGCAGTGCTAAGGGGGTGTTTGTGCGAACCATCAAGATCGGTGGGGCGGATATCACCAAGGCGATTGCTAAGGAGTTTAACATCTCTTATGATGAAGCTGAGCAGCGCAAGATCGCAGATGGTTTTGTGGCCTTGGGCGGAGCTTATGCTGACCACGAAGATCCTGTGATAGCGGGAGTGTCGAAGGTGATTCGCAATACCTTGACGCGCTTGCACTCTGAGATCATGCGCACGACGAATTTTTACCGTAGTCAACAGGGAGGCGAGGCGCCTGCTATTGGTTTGCTATGCGGATCGAGCGCGGCTTTGCCTTTTTTGCGTGAATTTTTCGCTGAAAAACTGCGTATTCCGATCGATTATTTCAATGCTTTCCGCAATGTGACGCTTGCTAGTGGGGTTGATCGTGATGCCATGAGCAAGTTGGCTCATGTGTCGGGTGAGTTGGTAGGGCTCGCGCTGAGAGATGCGGGAGAGTGTCCTTTGCAACTCGACTTAGTGCCGGAATCGGTGGTGGAAGAGCAGGCGTTGAACAAGCGCAAACCCTATTTGTATTTAGCTGTGGCGGCTTTGACTTTGTTGATTGGCGCGGCAGGATTTTATTTCAATCAAGCTGCGGCAATAGCGAACGCTCAGACCGAAGCGCTGCGCTCTGATGTAGAGGAGTTGACCTTATACGATGGCAAGATTCAGGTGTGGAAGGATAAACTTTCTGATATTGAGGCGACTAAACGCCCTTATACAGACGCCGTTTATGATAGAACTTACTGGGTAGGTTTGTTCAATGACCTGAGTCGCCGCATGGATAGTGATCTGATGTGGATCACGATGATCGAGCCGATGGCTGAGGGGCAACCGGTGATCGAGGATTTGTATGAGTTGTCGGAATTGGCGCCTGAGGCGGCAGCCGGGGCTGGCAAGCAGGGCGAGGAGGGTAAAAAGATGATCGATACTTTGCACATCCGCGGTCTCTATCGTGAGAACGATGGCGGGCCTAAGGTGGTATCAGACTACTTGGATAGGCTGATGAAATCCAAGCGTTTTGCATTGGAGGGCATCGATACCAATGATATTTTAATAGAACTGGAAGCTGGAGCTGGAGGCAGTAAGTATGCTTGGAAGTGGGAGATGATATTGCCACTGCCAGAAGGCTTGCAGATTTCTTTCACAAAATAGTGTCAGGGTAATTTTTTTTGATTTGATGAAGGGTAATCAATTTTATATCGTATTTGGAGTCATTGCAGTAGTCCTGTTGGGGGCGGCTGGCTTCTATTGTTACAAGGGCTTCGACACCTATAAGGCTGCCGGCGGGGAGTTTGAGACTCGTCGCACAGCACTGCTACGCTTGAAGCGCAGCGAGCCTTATCCTAATGAGGAGAATCTGAATGCTATCACCAAAGAGGTCACGGAGTATGAAGGGGAGATCAAGGGCTTGTTTAAGATCTTAGACCGTTTTCAGCAGCCCTTGAATACGACGGTCAATGATACTCAGTTCCCGCAGATCCTGAAGTCTAAGATTGAGGCTTTCAAGGCTTTGGCTAAGGAAAAGGGTATTAAGATCAATGAGGAAGATAAGTTCTACATGGCGATGGATGCCTACCGGACTACTTTGCCTGACCCGAAAGCGGTGCCATTGCTCGACTATGAGTTGGGTGCGATTGAGTATTTGCTGAACATTTTGGCGGAGGCGGGCATCACTCAACTGATCGATCTAGATCGGGAGCTGCTACCTATTGAGATGCCAGCTAATGGGAATAACGCAGCGGCTCCACTAGAAGGTTCGGCGGTGGCGGCGAAATACCCTGTGAGTTTGACTTTTGAAACGAAGCACCCAGCTTTTGAAAAACTGATCAATCAGATCACCAACGATGATAAATACTTTTTTATATTGCGTGCTCTACGAGTTGATAACAGCGAAAAGGAAGGCTTGCTCAAAGGGGGGGGCGATAATGGTGATGCTGGCCCTAGTTACACGAATGCAGCGGGTGATAAAGCTCCAATGGATTTGGTGAGCCAAATCCCTCGGGATTTGGAAGTGCCTGCTCAAATCTCTTGGATGAGAGAAAAGGGTTATGAATTGCAGAGTAGTGATGCGCGCATCCTATTAGGTAATGAGAGCTTGCGGGTGTTCATGGTGGTGGATTTGGTTCGCTTCGCTGATGCTGCAGGAAAAGGTGTTAAAGGTGGAGCGAAGGGTAAAAAGAAGGCGGGGGCAAAAGGTCGAGGTAAGGGCAGGGGGGCAAAAAACTAGGCTGGTCGTAGAAGCAAATTTAAAGGATAATAAAGTAAGATGGATATCTCCAAAGAGTGGGAAAAGTTGATTGTGGTAGTGGTCGCCTTGGTGACGATTTACTTTGCGCAATCTTATATCAGGCAAAGCCAGGCTTATGGTAGTAAGTTTGCGATTCAAACGGTGGTGCCGAGCAATGAGTTGCCGGAAATGGAGAAGGAGACGGTGGTGACTTCGAGTAATTTGGTCGAGAAGAAATCTTTCTGGACTTTGCCCGAGCGAGGCAATCCACCGCGCCCGATCCCTCTTTTCAAATCGATCACGATCGTGGAAATTCAAGGAGAGCTGATCGACATGAGCGCTCCTGATGCCAAGAAGATTCGCCCGCCAGCGAGCAATCAATGGCTGCTAGAGCATGAGCTGAATTTTCTAAATGCAAGTGTCTTGGAGCGAGATCCGGATCAGGATGGTTTCACGACTTTAGAGGAGTGGAATGCTAAAACGTTGCCGCGTGACCCGGCTTCCCATCCCCCATTTGCGGACAAGCTGGTATTGTTAGCAAGAAGACAGAAAAACTACATTTTAGAGTTTGCCGCGCAACCAGATGAAGCGCGTTTTCAGATCATTCGTTATCCTAGTAGTGGGGTGAAGCGTGGCACTTTTATCATGCGCAAGGGTGAGACCTCGCCAGATAATAAGTTCCGTATCGACAAATTTGAGAAAAAACAGGCTGTTAATAATTTGGGAATTAATGCGGATGCATCGGAATTGACCATCACTTATTTGGCGGATGGTCGTGAGGTGAAGCTGGTGAGACGAGTGAAAAACCCTATTCCTACTTACTTTGCCGAGTTTAAATTGAAGATGAGAAATGGTGGTGAGAAGTTTCATGTGAAAAAAGGAGAGACCTTCAGATTGCCGATCGATCCAGAAACAGAATATAAACTCATTGACATTGACCCCCAAAAAGCGGTAATCTCCTTCGAATCTGAACCTGGCAAAGAAGTAACGATTGAAATCAAGCTTGGCGAGTAGATAATTAGTGACTATTTTTGAGATAAACCTAGGCTATGAGACTCAACGATGAGAAAAGGCCGAGAATTTTTATAAACATGAAAAGTGCGTTGAAATACAGCAAGAGGAATAGTGGAATCGGAAAAAGCGTGAAGCTTGCCGCCTTATCGGGTGTGGTGGCTTCCGTATTGGTTTCTGGATCAGAACTGCGAGCAGAAGCAGGCGGTGGAGCTGCGGGAGGTGCCATGGGCGCTCCTGGGGTAGCCAGTCGTTATGTGATCCGTCTGCAAGAAAGGGTTCGCAAAGCGGATGAAGCTGCGCTGCGAGGTTCGCAGTTATTGGCTGATGGGGACTATGAGGGAGCTATACGTGAGTTCAAAGCGGCTTTAGATTTGTTGCCAGATGCACCGATGACCAAAGATCGTAAAGATGCTTATACCAGATCTTATGCGAATGCGAGTGTGAAGCTGGCTCGCCAACGTGCAGAAGAGGGACGTTATGCTGATGCGATTCAGTTGGTGGAGAACGTTTTGGCGCCGACAGTAGATCCAGACAACATCGAAGCGAAGAAGCTGTTGGAGCAACTGAATGATCCAGAGTATTTTTCACCAGCGATGACTCCTGAATACCTTGCTAGAGTGAGACGTGTTGAGTTGGCGCTGAAGACAGCGCAAGGCGCGATGGATTTAGGCGACTATGATCGTGCTGAAACCGACTATTTTGCTGCCTTGAATGATGACAAGTATAACGAAGCAGCAAGACGAGGTTTGGAAGAAAATGCTCGGCATAAGACCAATTATGCTAAGGCGGCGCGCAATCATACTCGTGCTGAGTTTTTGCAGCAGGTAGCTATTAGT
Source organism: Verrucomicrobiales bacterium (assembly GCA_021648365.1). Lineage (GTDB taxonomy): Bacteria > Verrucomicrobiota > Verrucomicrobiia > Verrucomicrobiales > DEV007 > JAADHD01. The sequence continues at coordinate 45,741 of JAKISY010000013.1, read as the reverse complement.
TGGGAATTGCCCGTGCCATCACGTATTCGGAGTGGTATAGATATGGGACCAACTCAAACAAATAGTGGAGCTGATCAAGTTGCCTACATTGAGGACAAGTTGAAGAATATCATGATTCCAAGTGTGGAATTTCAGGACACTCCCTTGAAGGACGCTTTGCTGTTCCTTCAGGAAAGAAGTGTAGAGCTAGATATTCGCGAGGTGGATCCAACCAAAAAAGGGCTTAACTTCATCTTGCAAGTAGATTCTGGTGGCGGAGCAGCTCCAGCGGCAGCGCCTGCAGCAGATGGTGGCGGCGGTGGATTTGATGACGCGGCTGGCGGCGGCGGTTTTGGTGGCGGAGGCGGCGGTGGAGCTGGCGATGCTCCGATCACCCTGAAGCTCTCGAATGTGCCTTTGGTCACTGCGCTTAAATACACCGTGTCTTTGGCTAACTTGAAGTATAAAGTCGAGCCACACGCAGTGTTGGTGATTCCGATTTCTACTCCTGATAATGATTTGTTCACCAATGTTTATGTGGTACCTCCGACTTTCCTGTCAGCTGGCGGTGGTGGAGATGACGATGGTGGCGGAGCCGCAGCGGATCCTTTTGCAGATGATGCAGGTGGTGGTGGGACAGGGCCGAGAAAGAGAAAGACGGCGAAGGGTATTTTGATCGAAGCTGGGGTGACTTTTGCACCGGGAACTAGCGCAATTTACCAGCCAGGTTCTTCGCAGTTGATTATTCGTAATACACAAGATCAGATTGAGTTGGTCGAAGCGTATATCGATTCGATCAAAGACAAAGCGGAGAAGCAGATTTATATCACTTCCAAGTTCATTGAAATCGCTCAAGATAATACCGATGAGCTGGGATTTGATTGGTTGATGGGAGGATTCAACATGGGCGGCAACAGAGTATTCGGTAGCGGCGGTACTGACGGTAACGGCTCGGCAACTAATCCTGGTGATTTTCCTTTCAATGCACCTGGTAGCACGGCGCCAGTGGGTGGAAGTCCACTTACGGCGGGGAATCGAAGTGGTGGCTTTGCCGTGGCAACCGATAGCATTGATGGTTTGATAGCCGCTGCTAATAATGTTGATAACAATCAGACCGGCATAGTAAAAGCACCGGGTATCTTTGGCATTGCGGGGGTATTCACTGATCCGCAATTTCAAGTAGTTATCCGTGCTTTGTCGCAGAAAAAAGGCGTTGACCTGATGTCTGCACCGAGCATCATGGCTCGTAGTGGGCAGCGAGCAAAAATCGAAGTGATTCGGGAGTTCATCTATCCTACCGAGTATGATCCACCAGAAATCCCCAATCAGATTGGTGGTGGTGGCGGCGGCGGCGGCGGCGGTCTTGGCGGACCGACTGGGACTATCCCTGTCACGCCAGCTAACCCGACTGCCTTTGAAACCCGTAATACGGGAGTCACGTTGGAAGTAGACCCTGTGTTGGGAGCCGATGAGTTCACCATTGACTTGAGCTTGTCTCCTGAAGTGGTGGAGTTCGATGGCTTCATTAACTATGGCACACCGATTTTTGCTGGAACCAACGGTCTTGGGCAAGCGCAGCTGTTGACGACTAACCGAATCCTGATGCCGATCTTTGCAACCCGTAAAGTGACTACTCAGGTAACGATCTGGGATGGGCAGACGGTGGCGATTGGTGGACTGATGCGCGAAGATGTGCAGGATGTGGAAGACAAAGTGCCTTTGTTTGGCGACTTGCCTTTGGTGGGGCGCCTGTTCCGCTCTAGTTCTGAGCAACATTTGAAACGCAACCTAACGATCTTTGTGAAAGCGGTGATCATGGACCCTGCTGGAGCTAGATATCATATCCCAGTCTCTGACAAGGACAGCAATGCTCCGCTTGATATGACCGTTCCTGGACTGGCGCCTCGTGCTCCTGTGGAGGTGATCGGGCCGGTTGGTTTGGGTGGTGGTTTCACCAAATAGGCTGACGCATACTACACAGCTCATTGAGTGGGCTGTGATGTTGCGGAGTATGATTCAGGGGCTGAGCAATCAGTCCCTTTTTCGTTGGTAGATGGGAATGATGACTGAGGGTAAAGGTAGTGCAAAAATGTTTGTTTTAGCGATCACCGGAGGGGTGGCCAGTGGTAAATCTTTGTTCACTCGCTTATTCGCGCAGATCACCGGAGATGCGACGAAGTGTTTTGATTGCGATCAAGTGGTGCATGCCTTATTGGACGATGAGACGATACTGGAAGGGGTCAAAAATATTTTTGGACAAGCGGTTATCAGTCATGAAGGGAAGCTCGATCGTAAGGCTTTGCGTGAGCGGGTTTTTAACAGCGAAGCGGATAGGATCGCTTTGCAGGATTTACTGCATCCAAGAGTTTTGCGACAAGTGGAGGCATTTATCGCATCATCTGCTAGTCAGGATGAATCTCTTGATTATGTAATGATTGAGGTTCCTTTGTTATATGAGGTTGATTTTTCTCTACAACGTGACACGGATGTGGTGGTAGCAACTTCTGCGGAAGTTCAACTGAAGCGTTTGAGGGAAGATAGGGGCTTGTCAGATGAGGTGATCGAGCAGATCTTAAAAGCTCAGTTACCCATTGAGGACAAGATTTCCCGTGCGCATCAGGTGATATGGAATGATGGCAGTGAGGCCGAGCTGATAGAACAGGCTCATTTATTAAAAGCATGGATCGATAAAAAGGTAGGCGAATGACTGACGAAGCTGATACAGCCGATGAGGCGGATAAACCAAAAAAAAGGGAGCAAGCACAGAAGGTGGACAAAGTTCAGGTGGAGGTGCCTGAGCAAGTCAACTTGAACGATTTGTTGCAGTGCCCTTTAGCAGAATTGCAAGCTAAGGCTCAAGAATTGGGACTGAGGGTGGCTGGAGTGCGCTCCAAGCATCAGTTGATCTTCGAGGTGTTGACTTTCTATGGCAGGCAAGGCACTCGCATCGAGGCGGTGGGAGTATTGGATTATAATGGCGAGAACTATGGTTTTCTGCGTTGGCCGGAGCTGAGCTTCATGCCTAATGTGGACGATGTGTATGTATCGCCTTCTTTCATTCGTCAGTATGACTTGAAGCCAGGTAATTTGATTAAAGGTTGGGTGAGAGCTCCTCAGGATCGTGAGAAATTCCTTTCGCTGGACTCGGTGATGACTATTGAGGGCGTGGATGAAGCGGACTGGAAGGTGCCGGTGCCTTTTGATAAGCTAACTGCACTGTTTCCTTCGGAACGACTGATTTTGGAACACCCGAGTATCAAGTCTATTTCGCCAAGGGTGGTGGATTTGGTTGCACCACTAGGGAAAGGGCAGCGTGGCTTGATCGTAGCTCCTCCTAGAGCAGGTAAAACTATTCTGTTGAAGGACATCGCGATATCGATTCAGAAAAATCATCCTGAGGTGGAATTGATCATTTTATTGCTTGATGAGCGTCCTGAAGAGGTGACCGATTTTAAGGAATCGGTGAATGCGCGGGTTTACGCTTCGACATTTGATGAAAGCCCAAAACGCCATGTGCAAGTTTCTGAGATGGTGGCCCAGCGAGCTAAGCGCTTAGTGGAGATGGGCAAGGATGTGGTGATTTTACTCGATAGCCTGACACGTTTGTCTCGTGGGCATAATGCTAACATGCCAGGCAAAGGGCGCACGGGTAGCGGAGGCCTCAACACACAAGCCTTGGAAAAACCGAGAAAGTTTTTCGGTGCAGCGCGTAATGTTGAAGAAGGTGGTAGCTTGACGATCTTGGCGACTTGTTTAGTGGAGACGGATAGCCGAATGGATGACGTGATTTTTGAAGAGTTCAAAGGCACTGGCAACATGGAGATTTACCTAGATCGTGAGTTGGCAGAGAAACGTGTGTTCCCAGCTATTCATACCTTGCAGTCAGGCACGCGTAAAGATGAACTGCTCTACCATCCGGATGAGCAAAAACGAGTGAATGGAGTTCGCCGTCAGTTGGCGAAATTACCTGCGGGAGAAGCGATGGAGACTTTGGTCAAAAACATCAAGCTCACTGGAACTAATGCGGAGTTGCTGCTGCGCGGTTTGCGTTAATGAAGAGAAATTCAAATCGGAGCGGCGTATGGCGATAGTTAAAGACGGAGAGGCAAAGATGGAACGTGGAGAAAACAGTTTATTAAAATGGCTGGGCTCTGCGGATTTGAAGACCATTCCGGAATTGCCAGAAAGCTACATTGATCGTCCCGAGCAGCTGGTCGATTTGGTAAACCGCTTACGCGAGCGGGGTGAGACTTGGTGCACGGTGGATACCGAGGCTGACAGCATGCATTCGTATGGCAATAAGTTGTGCCTGATCCAGTTTGCTACGACTCAGGAGATGGCGTTGATCGATCCGCTGGCGATGGAGCGCAAGGATCTGTTGCCCTTGATGCACTATCTAGACGAAGCGGAAGGCGTTTGGATGCATGGGGCGGATTATGACATGGCCTTGTTTTTGCAGACCTTTGGATTTGTGCCAAAAAACATTTGGGACACACAGACGGCTGCGAGACTCACGGGTGCAGAAAAATTTGGCTTAGGTAGTTTGATCGAAGCCGAGTTTGGTGTGGTATTGTCTAAACAGTCTCAGAAAGCGGATTGGGGGCGTCGTCCTCTTAGCGACAAGATGGTGACCTATGCTTACAATGATGTGCGCTATCTACTGACGATGGGCGCGCGCTTGATCGAACGTTTGAAAAAAGCGGATCGCTTAGCTTGGTTCGAAGAGAGTTGCCACTCTGCGCGGCGGGATGTTTTGCAACGCGAGGGACGAAGTAAAGAGGATGCGTGGAGGATCAATGGATGGGGCAAGCTGTCTGCTCAGGAGCTGGTTTACTTGAGAGAGTTGTGGAAGTGGAGGGATGAAGAATGTCGACTTCTCGATCGCCCGGCGTTCAAATTTCTGGGCAATGCCCAGCTGACGCAGATGGTGAATCAGCTAGGGCAGGGGCAGTCGGTAGATATACCGCACTACATTCGCTCTGGAGCTGCGCGCCGGTTGCAGCAGGCGATCGATGCTGCCAAGGTGCTAGATCAATCAGAGTGGCCAGAAAAACGTCCTGAGCGTTCGAATAAGCGGCTCAAACTGAATGAAGCTGCCTTCCAATCTTTGCGAGATAAAAGAAATGGGATAGCGAGTTCGCTGGGAATCGATGCCACTTTGATGGCATCGCGCTCGATCTTAGAGCGCTTGACCGCAGATGCGGCACAAGACACTGCCGAAGATTTGCTGCTCAAATGGCAACGGGATTTGTTATTTGCGGATGCATCGGAATGAGAGGGTAAACCCATGGGGGTGGGCTTGGAGCGTAAATCAGCTCTCAGTTAAAGCTTTTTCGCGTTCTATTTTCAGACCCATTTTGCGATAGAGGGTAGCGATGCTGACGCCTAACATGCCGGCAGTTTTTTCGCGGGAACCTCCATTAAATTTGAGTGTTTCACGAATGAATAGCCGTTCTTGTTTGCGGATGTAATCAGAGAGGGATTCGCCAAGCGGAATGTTTTGTGTGACCGAGCTTTGTTGGGTGGGCAGTTCGAGGTTCTGGGTGACCTTTGGTGGCAGATCTGCTGGCCGGATTTGATTTTTTTCGCAAAGACAGCAAGCACGCTCGATGGCGTTTTGCAGTTCGCCGACATTGCCGGGCCAGCGGTAGTGCTCGAGAAGTTTTCTGGCGTAAGTATCGATCTGGTAAGCTTTATTCTGCGTGGCTTTAGAATGACGCTCTAGAAAGTATTGGATCAGTAGGGAAATATCTTCTTGGCGTTCTCGCAAGGCGGGCACGGGCACAGGGATGATAGATAATTTGTAGTAAAGATCCTCGCGGAAGCTACCGTCTGCGATAGCTTTTTCCAAACAAAGGGTCGAGGTGGTGATCAGGCGAGCTTCTTGCTGGCTGGAGGCGGGGGATTGCATGCGTCGTGCGGCGGACTGCTCAAGGTAGGATTCCAGTTGAGCTTGTAAGCGCAGTGGTAGCACATTGATCTCCTCTAGTACTACGGTTCCGCCCGCTGCGCGTTGGAAAATAGATGGTGATTCACTTGATGGATGACCGAATAGTTCGACTTCTAGTAGGTCTTCGGGGAGTGAGCTGCATTGCAGCACTTTGAAAGGAGCTGGGTTTCTATCGCTGATGTTGTGCAGGTGGCGCGCCACCATTTGTTTGCCAGAGCCGAATTCTCCTTCGATCAAAACGGGGCTGTGGTGATTGGCAATTTTTTCGACCAAAGTCAGAATTTCTTTTATTTTTTCGCTCTCTCCGACCAGCTGGGTGTGCGATAGCTGCAACTCCAGCTCATTGGCATCGGTGATGGTGGGGTAAGAGGGGTTGGATACTTCTCCAGGGGCTTTGTTTTTGAGCGCCAAGTTGATAGTGCGCTGCAGATCTGCAAGTTCAAAGGGTTTGGTGAGATAATCGAAAGCTCCAAGCTTCATCGCCTGCACAGCAGAGTCAACACTGCCGTGACCTGTCACCATGATCACGCGGGTGTTGGGGTGGTTTTTCTGACTATGTTCGATGATGTCGAGACCAAGCATGTCGCCGATTTTCAGATCTACGATCATCAGTTCTGGGGAAATAGCATCGAGTTTTTCCATGCCTTCTTTGCCCGTCAAGCAGGTGTAAGTGGTGTGCCCCTGACGCTTACAGACCTTGCTCATGAGCTGAAGGATGCCAGTTTCGTCGTCGATGATTAAGATGTTAGCCATGAAAAATGTGGTGTTGGATTGAATGGAAAGATATAAAGATGATAGGATATTACAGTTCTCTTAAAGAAAAGAAAGAAAAATCTCATATTTGCGAAAAACAAAAAGTGGGCAGAACCCGTTGGGATACCTTGATACGCTATAGCAAGATACTGGAAGGCCGTTCTCCATCCCTACGTCATTGTCTTCCTATGGATGAGGGGTTTGACCCCAGCAAGCCGATCAAACCATTACGTAAAAGATGTAGATGCGATTTGAAGTGGAGGCGAGGGCGGGAATCGAACCCGCGATAATGGTTTTGCAAACCATGGCCTTACCACTTGGCGACCTCGCCGTTCCGTTCGTGAGTGCAAGGAATGCGCTACGAGTGAACGATGGCAATTATCGCGGATTTTACTGCGCTGTCAACGGGGGATGTTGAGTTTCATATCATTTTGAAAAGGTGATTTTCAGCCCTTCTTCTCGCCAAGCTCGAGTGAAACCTTTTTGTAATTGCTCATAGCTTCGTCCATCGAGCAAATAGGTGTTCAGAGCTTCGCTGTCGTTGACGCCTTTTTGTTTGGCGGTGATGTAGTTGATCAGTCGTTTGCCTTGCCCTTGTCCGTCGAGACGGAGGAAGTAATAAGTCAGGATACAGGCTGAGCGGTAATTCTGTTGTCCTTTGTTTTGCGAGACGGCAGTGCTCCACGCTTGTGGGGAGATGCTCATTAAGCGCTGCAGCGGAACCATTTCAAAGGAGCGTCCAGCGCCTGGTCCGCTGCCAGTGCTGAGGCGTATGGCTTTTGACATTCTCGACAAACGAAAGTAGCCAGCTTCGTAGGGTAGGGCGGAGGTGATTTCTGCGAAACCTTCGCCCATCCAGATGGGGATGAGGGGCAGCCAGCGCATCATCACTTGGTGAGTGACTTCATGAATGAGGGTTCTGCCTACAGCTCCACGGTTGACTAAGATGTTGTTGGATTTTCGGGTGACACCTAAGCTGGGCAAGGGTACGAGGATTTTTCCGGTGTTTGGAAAAAATGAACCTGCGCTGCCTGGAGGGCCGCCTGCGGCAAAGTAGTCTTCGTTGTTCACAAAGAGTTCGGTGATGTAGTATCCGTTTCCTCTAGCTTGGGGATTGAGTCCGATGGGCATGGCTTTGGCGAGGTCGTAGGTGGCTTCGAAAACTAGGGAGAATGATCTCACCGCGCGATGAGGTAAGCGAAATGGGCTGCGAAATTCGAAGTGAGGGCTGCGATAGATGTAGCCTTCGCGTTTGGTTTCGCTAACTGTTTGGATATCAGCTGGAGAAAAGGTGGTTTTGACCGTGCTCGGCCATTTGCCTGGCACAAAAGCGGTGGTTGCTGGCAGCGCTTGCTTGGGGATCGGGGGAGTGGTGGTAGGAGATACGGTTTTTTGGATGACACGGGGAGGCATGCCTTTTTTGCTCATACCTGGCGGGAATGGAGACTGTGCTGGACCGAGTTTCTGTTGTTTTTTGGTTTGTGATTTACGCTGTTGAATGAAACGCAAATCTTCTTCGCTGAGTTTAGCGATGGGGAGAGAGATCATACCTTTGGGGCCTTTGATGGTGACGCTCTTGCTGGACATGAACATGATACTGCCTTGGTGTTTGATGCCGTCGCGGGTGATCCAAGTGCGAACGTCTTGCGCAAAACTCAGTGAGGGCAAAAACAAGCTGAGCAGGGTGATGTATAGCAGGGGCGAGACGGAGGTGGGGCGGGTTCGAGTGGTCATGTGATTAGTTGATAAAGGTGATTCTAAGTCCTTCGCTTTTCCAGCCTTTGACCACGTCTTGGGCTAGCTCTTCATAGCTACGACCTGCGAGCAGGATCTCTGTGGATGCCTCATCTCCGTCGATGCCTGCGATACGGGCTTTCAGATAGTCGACTAGTTTCTCGCCCTTGCCTTCGCCATCGATTCGTAAAAAATAATAAAGCAAGAGATTGGCGGAGGCATAGTTGATCGATCCTCTTCGACTAGCAAGATCTGAAGCCCATTGCTGATGGGACATGGTCATAAGGTCTTTGAGATTGATCATGGTGAAATCACGCTGAGAAGAGCGGTAACGAGTGACCTCGTCTTTGATGGCTCGGGAGGTATCGGTCAGGCGGAATCGTCCTTTGCTGTAGATCTGTGATGAGGTGACTTCGGCGAAACCTTCTCTTATCCAGACGGGCATCAGGAATGCCCAGCGCATCATGACTTGATGGGTGATCTCGTGGGTCAAAGTACTACTGCGCTTGCTGCTATCGACGATAAAACGGGTGCCGGTATTTTTAACTCCGAGATTGGGCAGGGGAATTTTGATCATGCCTTTGCCACCGCGTTGGGTGAACATGCCACCGCTGCCGGGCATTCCACCGTCGGAGAAGTATTGTTCTTTTCTTTCGTAGAGTTTGGTGACGTAATAGCCTTCGCCCGAGGGTTGGGCATTGAGACCTACGGGGATGGCATTGACTAACGCGAAGGTGGCTTCGAAGATGCGGGAAAACTCGCGCACGACACTTTTGGAGAGTCTGACATTACTGCGAAACTCAAAGTGGGGACTGCGGTAGATGTATTCTCCACTTTTGTCTTCTTTGACGACTTGGATTTGATCTATTTCGAATTCGGCGGAGACGGATTTTGGCCACTCGCCAAGTTTGAGGTTTTCGAAATTGCCGATGGAGTTTTTGTTATCAGTTTTAGTTGCCTCTTTGGGGCTGTCAGCAGTAGCTGCCTTTTTCTGCCAGGCTTGCACATAATCTTGGTCTTCTTTGCTCAGTCGTGAGAGCGGAAACTTGAAGTTGCCGCGAGTCGTCTTAAGGGTGAGTTGATCTCCTTCACAAGAGATGAGGCTTCCTTTGATCTCTTTGCCGTCGCTACTTGTCCAGGTTCTGGACTCTTCCGCTAACAAGCCGGTGCTAACTGTGATGAGAAATAAAAGAGCTATGTGGAGCGGGCTTTGTAAGCGTTGGAAGGAAAATCTCATGAATACAGAGTATGGCAGGTAGTGGAGGTTGAGTGCAATCTGTTTTTTTTGATTGACCTGAATTTGCCAATAAGAGTAAATTTTGAGTATGGCTTCAAAAACAATGGTATTGGCAGAATTGGGAAATGTGGTGGTGCAGGCGGCGAAAATCGTTAAGGAAAAAAATACGCCGACGCAGAAACGCACACAATGGTTGAAGGTATTGATCGAGGCATCAGAGGCGTATGCTGACATCAACGATTCGGGGCCGCCCCCGAAAAAAAGGCGGTGATCTGCGAGTCGGTGGCTCGCGGGCTGTCTTGTGGCTTGCGGTGGGCTGTTTTTTCGGGAATGATGTGGTGTGGAATCGGATGAACAGACAGACACTGGCTTGAACACAGTGACGCATGATCCTCGCGAGGCTCTGGAGAAACATTTTGGTTTCCGTGAGTTTCTCGATGGGCAGGAGCAGGTGGTCTCATCTTTGCTAAGTGGCAGGGACGCGCTGGTGGTGATGCCTACAGGTGGGGGTAAGTCGCTGTGTTATCAGTTACCTGCACTGGTGATGGATGGCATCACGATTGTGGTAAGTCCTTTGATCGCGCTGATGAAGGATCAGGTGGATGCTTTGGAAAAAAAGGGGGTGGCGGTGACGGTGATCAACAGCACGCTGAGTTTGGACGAGCAAAGAGATCGTATTCGGCGGATGCGAGAGGGGGAGTTCAAGCTGGTCTATGTGGCTCCGGAGCGATTTCGCAGTGAGAACTTTGTGCATGCGCTGCAACAGATTCCGATTGCTTTATTTGCGGTGGATGAGGCACATTGCCTGTCGGCATGGGGGCATGATTTTCGTCCAGATTATTTGCGCCTGAAATATGCTTTGGAAAAATTGGGTCATCCCCAGACGGCGGCGTTCACGGCGACGGCGACGGCTGAGGTGCGCCAGGATATTTTGGATCATCTGAAGCTGAATGACCCAATGGTCATAGTCAGTGGTTTTGAGCGCCCTAATTTGAGCCTGCGGGTCAGGCAATGTTCGGGTAATAAGGAAAAATATGCGCGGCTGAAAGCTGTGGTGGATGAACAAGGCACGGGTATTGTTTATTGTGCGACACGCAAAAAAGTGGATGAAGTATCGGCGTCCCTAGCTGCGATGGGCGTCAATGTGATCGCTTATCACGGAGGCATGGATGACAAAGCTAGGTCGCAGGCTCAGGATCAATTCCTCGATGGCACTTGTGATGTGGTGGTGGCGACCAATGCCTTTGGTATGGGGATCGATCGTTCGGATGTGCGTTTTGTGGTCCATTTCGAGTTGCCGGGTAGCATCGAGGCCTATTATCAGGAGGCTGGACGCGCGGGGCGTGATGGTGAGCCGGCAGTGTGTGAGTTGTTGTTCAATTATGCGGATACACGAACGCAGGAGTTTTTCATTGAGGGCAATAACCCTGGTTATACTTTGATCCATGATTTGTATTTGTTGCTGCAACGGTTTGCGGATGAGCGGGGGGAGTTGAACATGACCATCAAGGAGCTGGCAACGGCTTTGGCGGCAAAAAATGATATGGGAGTGGGTTCGGCGATTTCGACTTTGGTGCGAGCTGGTTATATAGAGCGTTACGATGTGGCGGGTAGTCGTGCCAAAGGGACGCGCTTATTGCGTCCAGACGTGGCGGCGGATGATCTTGATATTGATCGAAAAGCTTTGGAAGAAAAAGAGCGGCGAGACCGGGCTAAGTTGGAGGGGGTGGTATCATTTTCGTATGCTAACGAATGCCGTCAGCAGTGGGTCGTTCGCTATTTTGGCGAGCAGGGGGCGGAGCCTTGTGGAGCTTGTGATCAGTGTCGAGGTTTTGGCGCTGAGGGTGGAAAAGGATTGCGAGTAGGTAGTGAACAAGAGTTGCTCACCGTGCGCAAGTTGTTGAGCGGGGTGGCGCGCATGTCGTATGGTGGTAAGGGGGTGGAGTGGAGAGCGAGATTTGGTAAGGGTAAGATCGCTGCGATGCTGACGGGTAGCCGATCGCAGGGGGTGATCAGTGCGCGGCTCGATCAGTTGAGCACGTATGGTATTCTCAAAGCTGAGGGTTCAGCGTATGTGAACGCGCTGATGAAAGAGATGGAGCGAGTGGGGTTTGTCAAAACGGAACGTCGTGATCAATTTCCGCTGACTACTTTGACACAGCGCGGGGATGCTTTCATGAGAGGCAAGGGAGATAGCGATGGCTTGAAGTTGCTCTGGCCAGATCCGGGCGGGGTTTCTTCTGCTAGTACGAGCAGGGGAGGATCTACGGCAGCAGGCCCGGCGGGGGGGGTGCAGTTAGGGGAGTTGGATTTTGATGAGACTTTGTATAAAAAGTTGTTAGATAAGCGCACACAAATGGCGGCGGATGCGGGCAATGTGCCTGCTTATGTGATTTTTTCGAATCAGACTTTGGAGTTTTTTACCCGTTTGAGACCGAAGACTAGGGAGCAGGGATTGAATATACGGGGGGTGGGTGAAGTGAAGGCGGAGCGCTACCTTGATGATTTCCTTAAGGTGATCAAGAATTGGGAAGATGCTTGAGGGCGAGCGAAGAGCGACTCAAGCGGAGGCGCGGAGGAAGAAAACTTCTCATTTTCTTTTCTGTGTTTTACTAAGTTTGAATATACTTTTTGTCGTGTAGTGTGTAGGACGATTGTATGAAAATGAAGATTATGAAAAAATCACCTAAATCTGGCAGGCGGGCTACGTTGAGTGCTTGTTATCGGGGCTTGTTGTTGCTGACGCTGGCTGTGATGGGGGTGAGTTGTGCGACTACGGAAATGGGGGAGTATGATGCTCCTGCTTATCGTCCGAACAATCAAAAAAATGTGCGGGTCAAAGTGAGTCTGCAAAATCGCATGGTTTACGTGATGGAGGGGAATCGCGCTTTGTTGGTGACTCCTACGGCGATTGGGAAACCTGGTCATGAAACTCCGCTGGGAAATTTCCGTGCGTTTAATCGTATTGAAAAAAAGCGTTCTAATACTTACGGCTATTACGTCAAGGGCGGTCAGATCATACCTGGCAAGAGTTCAAAAACTCCTAGGGGTTTTCGTTATGTTGGATTTCCGATGCCTTATTGGGTGGAGTTCAAGTCGGGTTACGGTTTCCATGCGGGGTCCGTGTGGCCAGTGCCGCGTTCGCATGGCTGCCTGAGGTTGCACCCGAATGTAGCGCCTAAGTTTTTCGCTTTGGTGCCTGCGGGCACGAAGATCAACATCGCGCATACTCAGCCGGAAGATATGACTTTGGGGAGAAATGTGCGTCGTCCGACCGACTTTGCAGATCCGGATCCACCTAAGCCGGTGATGGTTTCACCCGCTGCTTTCCCTCGACCTAAAAGTGCTATTTTTGCTGGTGGTGGAGCAGCTAGTCGGTGAGGAGTCTCTAGCCTAGAAAGACGTCATGGATAGTAAAACAATTTCTCCAGTTCGCAATCGCCGTGTCAACGTGCGCACGCCGGATGTGATGGAACGAGTGCAGGCGGAAGTGGCGGAGCATTATCGCAGTGAAGTGGTCGATAAGCTAAGGGCGCGTGAGGATGGCTTGACGATCGGCAAAACCACCGTTCGTTTGACCAAACAATTTGGATTTTGTTATGGGGTTGAGCGAGCGATTGATCTGGCTTATGCGGCTAGGGATGTTTTTACTGACAATGATATTTATCTGATTGGCGAGATCATACACAACCAGGAGGTCAACCGGCAACTAGCAGATATGGGCGTTTGTCCTTTGCCAGGAGATAGCGCGGTGGATGAAATTGAAAAATTAGGTCCTGACGATGTGGTGATCGTGCCAGCTTTCGGTGCCGATACCCCGACGATGAATAAGATTAAAGAGCGGGGCTGTCATGTGATCGATACTACCTGCGGAGATGTGATGAGCGTATGGAAGCGGGTGCGCAAGTATGCTAAAGACGGGCGCACGTCGATCATACATGGCAAGTCTTCTCATGAAGAGACACGGGCGACTGCTTCTCGGGCGGAGGGCAAAGACGGTAAAGGCAATTATCTGGTGATATTGACCTTGGAGGATTGCGATTATGTTTGTGATTACGTTCGCGGCAGTAAAAAAGATAAAGCAGACTTTTTGCAACGATTCGATGGCGGGTGTTCGCAGGGCTTTGATCCCGATGTGCATTTGTTTCGAATAGGAGTTGCCAATCAGACGACGATGTTGAAATCGGAGACGGAAGAAATGCAGCGCCGTTTGGCGACTGCTATACGTGAGCGAGACGAAGCGGCAGGTGACTCAGGTGGAGATAATTTCCAGGTGTTTGATACGATATGTGGAGCGACGCAAGAGCGACAGGACGCGTTGTTTGAAATGTTGGAAGATCAGCCCGATCTGCTGTTGGTCGTCGGAGGTTACAACAGTTCCAATACGGCGCATTTGGTAGAGATTGGAGAGAAAGAGTTGCCTACATTTTTCATTCGCGAAGCGAAGTGTTTGAAATCACTGGAAGAGGTGTTGCATTTCGATTTACATCAACGCGAAGAGGTGACGAGCTATTCGCAGGTTTTGTTGGGCGACGAGCCGGTGGTGGTGGGAATTACGGCGGGTGCTTCTTGTCCGAACAACCTGATTGAAGATACGATACTCAAGGTGTTTCAACTTCGTGGTATCGATGAGCAGACGGTTAGGTCGGCATCCTAATCGTGCTGATCGAGGTGCTGCATGAAGTCGTATAACTGCTGGGCAACAGCCGTGTAGCTGACTTCCTCGGATGCTAAGCTTTGAGACGCATCGACGGCGTTCTGGTAGTTTGAGCTATGGCTCAAGGCTTGGTTGATTTTTTCCAGTGCCTGTGACAAGGAGAGTCGGCTGTCATCACAGAGGTCAGGGAAAGTGAGTTCCTCGATCGCGGAGTTGCCCCCAGCGCAGAGAGTGCGGCAGAGCAGGGCGTCGCCGGCGACTTGCCCAGGGATGGAGCCTCGATCGAGTTGGAAGACGAGGCGATGAGAGGCCATCAGATGCAAGTAGTCGTCGTAGGCGAGTGGTCGGTCGATGATTTGTAATCGTGATTCCGGAAAAGACTCTTCCAACTGGCGGAGGATTTTTCTACCAGCACTTTTGTCACCATTGATGACGGTGACTTTTTCTCCAGTCAGGGCGCAGAGTCGCGCGGCTTCGGCTAGCGTTCTCAGGTGATTGCGCAAAGGTGCAAAAAACTCGCGGGTGCCAATCATCACGCCTTGCCGCTCTGCTACAGGGGTGGAAAAGTCCCATTGCGGAAATTCGACAGGATAGGGGGTAGGGATGAAACGGGTTTTATGAGAAAAGTCCGCAGCAGAGATCCAGCCCCAGCGTGGCGGTAGAATTGAACAAGGTGAGAGCACACCATCGGCGAGAGCTAAGATTTCTTGGTAATGGGAGAGAATCTTGGAGGAATTGAGTTGCTCGGTGATTTGATAAGGGCCAGCTTCTTTCCACGCGACCCAGACCTTGCGTCCTTTGTTTTTAAGCGCTTGTATGGCTTTGAGGCTGACTTTTACGCGGCGGCGGATCAGCACCAGCACGACATCGAAGCGATCTTCTTTTAGCACCTCAGAGACCGAGTCGAAAAACTTGCCACGAGTGGCAGCGGCGTAGGCGTGATAATTGATAGGGGGATGAATGCCGGGTTGATATTCGCCAGGACCGTCGCTGTAGTCGACCGGAGTATCTCGGCCTCCAGGATTGAGCACAGCAAGACAGATGCTCTTAGGATGATTGCTGCGCTGGCTGGCTTCCGTAGTCATGACTTTACGCTACCTACTTTGCGTGATGGAACTGATTTTAGCAAAACAAAACTTATGAGTCAGTTCTGAGCTTCGCTGGGCTAAGAGCGGCTTGCCAGCCGAAGCCTTGGCGAAGGATGGTGCGCGATGCAGGATTTGAACCTGCGACCCCCACCATGTCAAGGTGATGCTCTACCCCTGAGCTAATCGCGCTTAAATTCTCCCTTGCAGGAGACGATGCAGACTAAATCCCACAACACGAAACCTGCAAGCCTTTTGTGAGGAATATTGTGTGATATATTATTCGCTAGAGAGATCTCGAACTTGCTCACTAGTAGGTTTGCGCTGAGCTTGAGAGCAGTGATGCAGCAAGCTACAGATCATTATCATTCAGAGAGTGGGGGAGGTAAGCTTTTTCGTCGTGTTTTTACGCCGCGCGACCTTGCTCCTGAAGCCTGGCGTGGTGGTGTTTTGCTGGTGCATGGTTTGGGGGATCATCTTGCTTGTCATGAAAAGGCGGCGCGTATGTTTTGTGATCAGGGTTTGGTGGCGGCGGGAGTGGATTGGCCAGGGCATGGGCAATCGTTTGGGAAGCGTGGGTCATCTCGCCAAGTGGACTCTCTGCTGGATTTGATTGGTGAATCGCTGGCGGATTTGCGCGCTCGCCTTCCAGCAGGAAGTCCGGTGGGCTTGTATGCTCACTCGGCAGGTGGTTTTGTTTTGTTGCAGTTTCTTCGTCAGCAACTTGGTTTGGGGCAGCAAGGGGTCAACTATCCAGCGGCTTTCTCTTTTGTGTGGTTGAGCTCACCGCTGTTGCAACCGACTCATGGGCAGGGTTTTTTGAAAATAAAAATAGGGAAGTTTCTGTCAAAAATAGCGCCAGGCTTGCGGCTCGATACAGGAGTGCGTTCAGGTTCTTGTTATCCGCCCGACCCAGTGACGGGTATTTATAAAGAAGATGAGCTCAAGCATCACAAAATCAGTTTGGCATTCGGGGCGGACCTGATGAGGCGAAGTCTGCAAGTGCAAGAATGTGCTGGGGCGTTCAGAGAGCCGACTCGATTATTGATCACTCAAGGAGATGCGGATCAGGTTTGTCCTGCGCAGTTTTCGCGAGATTTTTTTGAAGCTGTTTCGCTGCCTTCGTGCAATAAAACTTATCGGTTGCTGCCAGGTGTGTTGCACGAACCCTTGAATGATCCTGGTGCAGATGATCTGCTCACCGAAGTGGGAGAGTGGCTGGGCGCTGCTCTCAACGAGGCTTCTGGAAAAGCATGTAAAAACCGATAGTGATCAGCACTCCTGCGAAGATGCGGGTGAGGGATTGATTGCTAAAGGTTTTCATCCAGTCGGAGGCAAAATAAGCGACCAGACAGGCGCCGATGGCGGTGGGAAGAAAAATTTTCCATTGCACCAGCGATCCTGGACCTGCACTGATACGGGCGATGGCAACGATGGCGGTGGGGGCGATCACTGCAAGGGAGGTGGCGATGGCTTGTTTTTGCTCCATGCCCATCAGCAAGACAAAAGCAGGCACCATGACGATGCCTCCGCCGACTCCGCAGAGGGCAGCAATGGTGCCGCCGAGACAGCCAATTAATAGAGGGATGATGAGTGCTTGCATGGTGGTGAGTGAGTTTTTCGATCAGGCAATGGAGCGCACTTGATTCTTTTTCATCAGGATCCGTGTGACTAATTGGCTGAGAACCGTAGCGGGATCGAGTGGGGATGAGATCAATCTGAGGTTTGCGTTGAGGCATTCATTGAGCGCAGTTTTGAGTTCACTGACCGTGAAATTCCGGCAGGCTTGCACCGAGAGAAAGTGCGGGTAACAGCTGATGTTGCCATCTTTTTTGCGTGGGAAGTGGAGGGTTTCCGAAGCGGGTAAGTTATTGATAGCGCCTTCGAAGGATTTGTAATTAGCTGTAGGTAAACGATGCCGATCGAGCAGGTCGCGGATGTAGAGTAGCTGGCGGATGCGAGGCACGATGGCGGCAAGTAGCAGACCGATAGCATTCTCTCCGCGCCTTAACTGGGTATCGATGAGCTGGAGAGTGCGCGGTAGGTTGCGTCGTGTGAGGGCGTCACCGATTTCCCAAATCACTCCAGCGTGGGTGGACGCGACGACGGCGCGTACGTCTTCGACGGTGGCGGGTCGATCGCCGACGTAGAGGGAGAGTTTTTCCATCTCAGAGGTCAGTTGGCGGGTATCGGCACCCACGTTGAGCACAAATTGTTCGGAAGCTCCAGGAGCAAAGTGGAGCCCTATTTGCTGGGCGCGACGATTGACATCGCTACCGACCTGTCGCTCCCATCCATCGCGGGAGATATCGACTTTGTCGAAAATGGTGATTTTAGTGAGTTTGTTGAGTTTTTTGTAAAAAGAGCGGCGTTTGTCGATTTCACTCGCGGAAAGAATGAATTGAACATCGCCGGGAACGCCTCCTTCAAGCAGCGCCATCAGGTTGTCAGTGGCTTCCAGAGTTCCTTGTGATTTGCCGGTTTGGCTATCGCCGAAAAAATTAGCACCTTGCAACCAGACGACTTTTTCGCCGCCAAAAAAAGGCAAGGTTTGCAGCGCTTCGACCGTGCTGCCGACGATTTGTGTCGCGTGGTCGGTGTTGTCGGCTTGACCAGAAATGATTTCCAAGCCGAAGTCGCCAGCGTCCGCTGGAGCCAATTTTTTAGATAAGACCAAGGCGGCTTCCTTGACCCGTCCTTCGTCGGTTCCCAGAATAGCGTGGATGTTATTAGCGGTAGGCATGATGGCTGAGTGCTTGGGTAGATTCACAAAAAAGCAAGCGTATAGCAAGTGTCATTCAACATGCTTCTAGCGGGGCTGTCCAGATCAGATGCTTATTCAGGAACAGAAAGAACAAAGGCTTTCATCCAAGGGGAAATCCAGAATTCCTCGGGTGTAGTGAAGCCTCCGGCTTTGAAGGATCGAAGCCAGGTGGCATAGGATAAAAAGTGAAAGACGGCACCACCAAATACTAGCAAATTTCTCCAGTCACGCAGTTGTTCGATCACGATGAGTTTGCCACCCGCTCGTAGCACGCGCTTTGCCTCGCGGAAGAATGTCGTGCGTTGTGCATCGTCGCGTATTTCGTGCGCGGCGCTGATGGCGAAGACGAGGTCTTGGGATTGATCGGGTAAAGGCCAGGCCTCGAGTTGGATTTGGGTCTCATTTTCCAGTGGCGGGAAAAGCTTGCGAGCGGTGCGGATCGAAGTCTCGGTGGTGGTGTCTGGGTCAAAAAAATCTAAGATTTGCAGATTCAGTTCAGGGTGTTTTTGTGTAAGGATTGATGAAGCTGGATCAAAACCGGCATGAATCAAAACCGCGTTTTTAGCGCCGTCTGGGATGACGCGTTTGGGCCACCAAGTGAGCCGGTAGAGGTCGGAATGGTCGTAGATGAAATAGGAGGCGATGATTGATGCAAGCATGAAGTAGATGCCGGCAGCAACACCGAGGGCGAGAAGCGCTCGCAGCCAAGTAGGCTCTAAGAACAGAATAGCCAGCACGCCTATGCCACAGGCGAATGAGGCGATAAGAAAAAAGTGCCAGTTGAACGCAAGCACGAGCTTCGTCATCGGGAAGCGGCTGTTTGCGATATTCATAGGCTATTTTTCGGCAGAAAAACTCATCCAGAGAGCTTGTCTGGCGCGGGGATTAGATCTTTAAGGCGCGTAGTAGGGAATGCTCGTCGGAGAAATTCTCAAACAGATGGTCGGGCTGGAAAGCTGCGAGTTCGTGGTGGGAAAAGGTGCCCGTAGCAACAGCAATCGCACAGGCGCCACAAGCTCGTGCGCAGGCGATGTCCTTGGGGGTATCGCCGATGATGACGGTGTCGGCAGGGGCAAAATCGTGATCAAAATGTAGGCGTGCGCGGTCAATGGCGATGGGGCCGAGTTGATTGCGGTCGTGATGATCGTCTCCAAAAGCCCCGGTATCAAAAAAATGGCGGATTTCAAATTGCTCTAATTTGGTCCACGCACCACGTCGGATATTGCCAGTGAGCAGTCCGAGGGAGATTTGCTCGTGGCCGTGGAGGCGCTCAAGTAATGCTGTGATGCCTAGTAGTAAGTGGCCGCCGTGCTCTTGCGCGTGCTGTGCCAAATTACGCTCTAGGCTTTGGTGATAAGCATGATAAAAGGCTTCTTCGTTGGAGGCAGTATGCTCGATCTCGAAGTGTTTGAATAGAAAGATTACGAGCCCCGCGTCGGTGGCTCCTGCCAGATTGAGTGCAGGCATTTGATCTGCTTGGTTTTGCAGATTGAAGGCTTGTTGAAGCCCTTCGTAGATGGACGAGATACCAGCGCCGCCGGTATGCAACAAGGTGCCGTCGATGTCGAATAACAACAGCCTGCGGCGCTCAGTGCTCATGCTAATTCTGCAAACAGGAGTCAGAATGTAATCGATAGGATTCTGACTCCTATAGGATCAGGAGGCTTACTGCTTTTCAGCAGTCGCATCTTCGTTGTTTCCCTCAGCTTCGGCTTGTTCTGCATCAGATTCTTCAGCAGCGTCAAGTTTCTCTTCAGCTTCAGCTTCGGCTGCTTCGGCTGCTTCATGAGCTTCGAGATCGAGGTCTTCGTCGCCATGTTCTTCGAGACGCCATTTGCGCACCTGTTGTTCAGCTGGCAGAGGAGACATCATCATCAATACGCTGCGGCCACTGAGCTTGGGTTCGAGATCACAGGTTGCCATGCCTAAGAGATCCTCTTTCACTCGGTGCATCAGTTCGACACCCAGTTGTTTGAAAGCATTTTCGCGTCCGCGGAATTGCAGTTGTAGGCGTAGCTTGTTGCCGCCAGAAAGAAAGTCTTCGGCACGGCGCAATTTGATTTCGTAATCGTGTGACTCGATGCGCACGCGGAATTTGACCTCTTTTTCTTTGGTTCGGTTCCGTGTGTTCTCTTTTTTCTGCTTCTTTTGCTCGTACTTCCACTTACCGTAATCGACAATGCGGCAAACGGGCGGGCGTACATTCGGTGCCACCTCCACTAGATCGAGTCCCAATGCTTTGGCTTTGCCAAGGGCGTCTCGGGTCTGCATCACGATGTTGACTTCCTTATAAATCACACGGATTTCTGGAACTCGGATATGATGGTTGATTCGTATTCTGGGAACACGGGTGAATCTGCGTTTTTTCTTCTTGGCGATAGGTAGGTCCTCCTGGTTGGTTTATATCTTAGTCGGCATCATTTTGATGCCTGCAAGGTAACTTTGTTCATTTCTTAGCAGAAAATCAATGATCTTTCTGCTGCTTTAGTAAAAAAATGTGCTGCGAATGCTGCTTGTATCGATTCATACTCGGGTATGAAGTGAGCAAGGACTCGGATGAACTGCCATAAATCATCATAGCGACCGCGATTGGATTTCTTCTACGATGCGATTTGTGAAGGTGGAAACATCCATCGAGCCTTCGTCCCCACGATCGCGGTGACGAATGGAAATTTGCTTGGACTCTTGTTCGCGCTCTCCGATAACCAACATATAAGAAACTTTTGCCAGTTGAGCAAGGCGAATTTTCGCTCCGACCTTTTCATTGTTGCGGTCGACAGAGGCTCGAACGCCTTTGGTTTTGAGTTCGGCTTCCACTTCGCAGGCGTAATCGAGGAATTTTTCTGAGATCGGCAAGATGCGAACTTGCTCTGGAGCAAGCCAAGTTGGGAATTTTCCAGCAAAATGTTCGATCAAAACACCGACAAATCGCTCCATCGAACCAAAAGGGGCGCGGTGAATCATCACTGGAGTGTGGGGTTTGTTATCGGAGCCGATGTAGGACAGTCCAAAACGCTCGGGCAGGTTGTAATCGACCTGCACGGTGCCGAGTTGCCATTCGCGACCGATCACATCTTTCACCACGAAGTCGATTTTGGGACCGTAAAAGGCAGCTTCACCCTGTTCTTCGGTGAAGGGACGACCTAAGCCCTCAGCAGCTTGGCGCAGTGCGGCTTCGGCGCGATCCCAGTTGGCAGGGTCGCCGACGTATTTGTCTGAAGCCGGATCGCGCAGGCCGATGCGCACCCGGTAGTCATTCATGCCGAGGGTATCCAAGACGATCTTTACAAGCTCTAAGCAACCGGCGATTTCTTCCTGCACCTGATCTTCGATGCAAAAAAGGTGGGCGTCATCCTGAGTGAATCCGCGCACTCGAGTCATGCCGTTGAGTTCACCGCTTTGTTCCCAGCGATAGACCGTGCCGAACTCCGCCAAACGAACTGGCATGTCGCGGTAGGAGTGGTGCTGGCTTTGGAAAATTTTGATGTGATGAGGGCAGTTCATCGGTTTCAGTAAAAAACCGTCGATGGTGCCGTCGTTGAGTCGATTGGATAACTCGCCGCAGGCACAGCCTTCGTCAGCGAGCTGGTTGAGCGCATCACGCTCGATCACTGGAGGAAACTGTGAATCGGAGTAAAAGGGGAAATGACCGCTGGTGCGGTAGAGATCCAGTTTGCCGATGTGCGGAGTGAAGACCTGCTGATAACCTTGACGGTTCAGTTGCTCGCCGATGAAATTTTGCAGTTCTTGACGTATGATAGCGCCATTGGGTAGCCACAGGATCAGTCCCTGACCGACGGCTTCGTCGATGTGGAAAAGTTTGAGGTCTTTGCCGATGCGGCGGTGATCGCGTTTTTTTGCCTCTTCGAGTTGTTCGAGATGTTCGTCGAGCAGGGTGCGGTTTTTGAAACAAGTGCCGTAAACACGCTGCAACTGTGGGTTGTCGGCATCACCTTTATAAAAAGCCGAAGCAACTGACATGATCTTGTGAGCTTTGCAGTTGCCCGTGCGACCCACGTGAGGGCCGGCACAGAGATCCCAGAAGTCACCATTTTTGTAGATGGAGATCTCTTCATCTTCAGGGATGTCGTTGAGTAAATCGATTTTGAAACGGCTGGGCGTATCGCGTTCTGCGAGTGATCCGAGGCGTCCGCTTTTTGCCAGGGCCATGGCGTCTGCACGGGAGAGTAGCTCTTTTTCGAAAGTTTGATTGGCTTTCACTACCGCTTTCATTTCCTTTTCGATCTTAGGGAAATCCTCAGGCGTGATGCGATGTTTGAGATCGACGTCGTAATAAAAGCCATTTTCGACTGGCGGGCCGTAGGCAAATTCCGCATCGGGCCAGAGTCTAGCGATGGCGCTTGCCATCACATGAGCGCAGGAGTGACGCAGACGCTCGAGATCCGACATCTGTTCTCTTTCTTTTAGTGTTTTGCGTTCCGTATTTTCAGCCATGATCGTGATTTCTATCAAACAAGTGATCGGTCGTCGTATCGCGCTTTTTGTGCAAGCGTTTTTGCGAGAGATCTCTGCCTAGCAGACATTAGGCAAGGCTGGCGCTGAGTCAATGGCTCAGGCTTCCAGAGAACAAAGTAGGGGGCAACATTCAATTATGTGGAGGGATCGATAAAACTATGAAAAAGGAGGAGGGATCACGAATAGTAACACTACATTAGAAGGGAAGCGTAAGCTAAACGCTTTATCAGTGGATATTAGGGTGCTTCCATCGGTAAAGCCGTATATTTTTTTGGCGTTTTTAACGCTTAAGGGCACGACGACTCCTTTTTTGATCCAGAAGTTTGATTCGATGACAAGTTTTCTATCGGCTTTGATATTAATCAGAAGCTTATTGCCTGGATGATAATTCCACATTGGTTTTTTAGAGGAAGTATCTACTAGGTGAGATTCTGAATCTAGGTAATTGGGTATTAAGTCGTTCAGTTGTTTGGGAAAATCGCCGTTATGGTCTAAAGCATAGCAGCGGCATGCTAGCAAAGTTTCTCTAGCGTATTGAAGAGGCTTTGGCGCGTTATGTCCGGATGGTGGGGTGGAAAGAAAGGGCGATAAAAAAAACAGGAGGAGCATGAGTAGGGCTAAAACAGCTAGCGCCTTGATGATGTTTCTGGTCATGATTCAAAGGTTGTAAATACTCATGCTAACCGTTGCCTAAAAACTCATCAGTATTCATTTCCCACTGCTTGAATTGGACTTTGCCGCGTTGTAAGAAGATGCCAAGTTGCCTTGGCTCGTTGTGCTCTTCTATATAGGGACTGAGGACGGCCACTTTTTCATGACGCCGCTCTTTCTCAAGAACCACACTTTCACCTTTGGCTACCTGCTGGAGGATTTCAGTTGTTGTTCTGACGGTTGGCGGGCAGCTTGTTGACTTTTTCAAAACGGGAGGCTTCTACCGTTTCGCTTTGTGAAGCGCGTTTTTTTTCTGCCGCGACACGGTCGATGGCTTCTGAGATCTTCAAGGTGAGCAGATTGAGCTGCTTTTTGCGGTCCTGTTCGCTTTGTTGCTGTTCTTGGCGCAACTGTGCGGTTTGATGGTGGCAGAGGTCTTCGAGTTGGTCTAGTCGGTCGGAGACTTTGTCCTTGAGGGTCATTGCGCAGTCAAAGAGCAGTTCTTCAAAAAGAGCGAGACGCTTTTCGACATCTTCGAGTCGTTCGCCAGAGGGGGGCGGCACAGGAGAGGCATGCAAATTCTCTGTGGTGGCAGTAGGGATGCGAAAGTGAGTTTTATCTATCATGACAGGAGCTCGGTAAGTGGTTTTATTAGACCTTCAAAAACGAAGGGATTTGTATTTTATATAATTTCCATAATAAAGCAAGATCTTTTTATAGTAATTATAACAATTATAGTGAAAATAGAAATTATGGTCAGTTTTAAGTGGGCGCTTGCGCTAAGGCAAGGCATGCGCTGCGCTGGGAAGGGAGGAAGAATGGCTCACGCAGAGGCGCAGAGACGCAGAGCGGGGGAAGGGTCGGTGGAGAAATGTCAGAGCTTGATCGTTTTTTTGGATTGATTAAATCTCGTGGAATGATGAATATGAATACGTTATGAATATAAATGACGTATCTGGAATGATTGTGGATCGGTCGGTAAGGATACACAAAGCATTGGGACCGGGGCTGTTGGAATCAGTTTATCAGAGGGTATTGTCTTATGAACTTAGGAAAAGTGGTCTTGCTGTTGAGACTGAAGTGCCAATTCCGATTGAATGGGACGGGCATGTGATCAGTGAAAGTTTCCGCGCGGATATGATTGTAGGCGGGGTGATTCTTATTGAGTTGAAGTCAGTTGGAAAGATCCTTCCCGTTCATAAAAAACAAACTTTTACTTATCTGAAGCTTGCAGATATCAGGTTAGGGTTGTTGCTGAATTTTGGTGAATCTTTGCTCAAAGATGGAATTTATCGCATTGCGAATGGGGTGAAAGACTGAAGTGCGGTTTTGAAAAATAATTATTAGATCTCTGCGTCTCCGCGTCTCTGCGTGAGAAAATCTTTGTGGAGTTTGGCTATGGGAAAAGAATTGTTTGTTGTAAGGAGAATGTGGGCTGGGAAGGGGAGGAAGAATGGCTCACGCAGAGGCGCAGAGACGCAGAGTTTTTTTATGGTTCCTTGGTGAAGGTGTAGCGCCTGTGCCCATTGTTCCATTCGATGTTCCAGACTAGACCTGCTGTGATGTAGCAGACGATGCCAACGGGGATGTTGAAGAGCCAGTCGGGCATGTAATAACCATCTCGATACAAGAGGTAGAGCTCTACTGACCAGGAACCACAAAATAAACACAGAATGCTGGCTACGAAAGTTTCATCCCAGGGGGATCGTCGTTTGATGCTGCGATAAAAAACGGCCACTGCCCACGGTGCGGTGAGATAGGTGATAGCAGGTTGGAATAGAGCAATGGGGTAGTCCCATGAATGCAATTTGAGATAAGGGACTGGAAGAACGAGTGCGAGGGTTCCTGCGAGGTAGATGGCTACTTTGAGCGGAGTGAATATGAAGCTCCAGTAATCAGGGGTGAACAAATGGTAGCGTCGGTGGTTTTTCAGAATAAGTAGTCCGGCAGTGATCAGCAAGAGACTATAGAAAAGCATATAGACTCTCAGGGAGAGAGGGATTTGCTGCAGTAGGTTCACGCTTGTTGATTGAGTTCAATCCTTCTGCTCGGCGATCAGTGAGGTGCGGGCGAGGGTGGCATAGTGGCCATCGAGTTGTAGCAGTTCTTCGTGGGTGCCTTGTTCGATCGCCCGACCGCGATCCATGACGTAGATGCGGTCGGCATTGCGCACAGTGGAGAGGCGGTGGGCGATGACGAAACTGGTGCGGTCTGCCATCAGCTTCTCTAGGGCTTCTTGGATGAGTTTTTCGGTTTCGGTATCGACGCTGGCGGTGGCTTCGTCGAGCAGTAGGATGGGTGGGGCTTTGAGAACGACGCGGGCGATGGAGATGCGTTGTTTTTCGCCGACGGAGAGTTTGACTCCGCGTTCGCCGACCTTGGTTTCTAGTCCTTGAGGTAGGCGTTCGACAAAACCGCGGGCGTTGGCGACGTCGAGTGCTGCCCACAGTTTTTCATCACTGGCTCCAGGCATGGCGAGTTCGAGGTTGTGCCGTATCGAGTCGTTGAAGAGGAAGGATTCTTGCGTGACGTAACCGATGGCAGCACGTAGCGAGGCTTTGTTCACAGTGTGGATGTCGATGCCGTCGATGCTGATGCTACCTGAGTCGTATTCGTAAAAGCGGTTGAGCAGGTTGATGATGGTCGATTTGCCTGCGCCAGTATGGCCGACGAGGGCAATGGTCTGACCAGGTTTGGCTTCGATCGAGACTTCACTAAGAGTGGGCAAATCGTGGTCGTAAGAAAAACCAACATTTTTAAGGCACACATGCCCTTTGACGGGTTGTTGCAGTTGGACGCCGTCATCAAGTCCGAGCTCTTCTTCGGCGTCGATGATTTCGAAGACGCGCTCACCGGCAGCTCGCCCTTGTTGGATGATCTGGTTGAGTTGATGCAGGCGGGTGATGGGTTCGTAGAAAAGAGATAGAGATACTAGGAATCCAGTTAGGGTGCCGATGCTGCTGGGGGTGAATCCGTGCTCGCTGGTGATCATCCAGTAGCCACCGAAACCCAACACCAGCACGTAGCCGAGATTACGGCAGAGTTCCATGCCGGGGCTGTAGATCGCCCAGACTTTCATCACGCGGAGCGAGGCTCGCCGAACGAGGTCGCTGGATTGGTTGAAATTTCCGAGTTCGACTTTTTCGCGAGTGAAGGTTTTGATTTGCTGCATGCCGTCGAGGTTGTCGTGTAGCAGGGAGTTCATGTCTGAGGTGGTGCTGCGGACTTGGCGGTAGCGCTGGGGAGCGGTCAGGGTGTAGATGAAGGCTCCGACGATGAGCAAGGGCAGTGGGATCAGGGCGATGCCGGCTAGTGCGGGGCTTTGCCATGCCATCCAGATGCCGAAGGCGATGATTTGCAAAATGGCAACCACACCTTGTTCGATGCCGTCGATCAGTACGCGTTCCATGGCGGTGACGTCTTCGGTGACGCGGGTCATGACGTCGCCGGTGCGTTTGTTGTCGAACCAGCGCATCGGCAGGCGTTGGAGTTTCTGGTAGAGGTCGGAGCGGATGTCGTAGATCACGCGTTGTTCGAAGGTGTTGTTGATGACGATGCGCAGGGAGTTGAAGAGGTTGGTGCCAGCGAAGGCTGCCAGGGCGATCAAGCCAGCGGTGATCAGGTCGCCGCTATTGCCGTTGGGGATGACGTCGCCGACGATGTGTTTGGTGACTTGGGGGAAAACCAGCATCAGCAGGGTCATCAGCACGGCGCAGAACATCTGTGCTGAACCGAGTAGCGGGTAGCGGCGCAGGTAGGCAAAAACTCGAAAGGTGGTATTCATAGAAAGGAATGAATGAAATTTGGCAGGAATTGTGTAGTTTCAGCAGTGGATGATGGTGCCGGGATTGCAAGAGTTGGATTTCCCCGCTCAAACGGATTCATGGTGCAGGAAGTTTAGAAGATAAAGATGTCACTCAAGAGAAAAGGCTTAATTTTGATCAAATTGACAGCTCTGGCTTTGTTGTTAGTAGGGGCTTTTGTCATCTTTTGCAATGCTTGGGTGATTCTTTCGACGCGCGGCAGGGTATTTGATTCAATTGATAAGGTAGAGAAAAATACCTTTGGTCTGGTTTTGGGAACCGCTAAGAATGTGGCGCCGAACAGTCCCAACTCTTATTTTGAACATCGCATGGCGGCGGCAGCGAAATTGTATCATAAGGGGAAGGTGCGCCACTTGTTGGTGAGCGGAGACGGCGGGGGAAAATACTACAATGAACCTCGCGATATGACGGCTAAGTTGGTGAGCCTGAAGGTGCCGGTATCGGCGTTGACGTCGGATGATTCTGGCTTGCGCACCTTGGATTCGATCATTCGGGCAAAAAAAATCTATCAGTTGCAGAAAGTCACGATCATTTCTGATGGCTTTCATGTGAACCGCGCTTTGTTCATTGCACGTAAGGCAGGATTGGACGCGATAGCTTTCAGTAGTCAACCGGTGGGCTTGAGACATTCTTTCAAAACTCGGGCACGAGAGTATCTAGCACGGGTGCTGGTGGTATTGGATCTTTATGTGTTTGGAACGCAGCCGGTAAAAATGGGAGATCCGGTGGTGATCGAGTTGGAGCCGCGACCAGAAAAGTCCGTTGCTGCTGATGCGGAGAAGAAGTGAGGTGAAGGTGTTGGCGCAGCGGAAGTGAGGGGTTTAGCCTATTAGGAGTTTAGGGCAATGGCATTTAGTTACAGGATTTTCTACTATTTAGTATCTGTTGGAAAAGCTGATAAGAAGGCTCACACGAAGACACGAGCCGAGCGCAGCGAGACAGCCGGAGGATATTACCCGGAGGCAAAGCACGAAGTGAAGAAAAGAATTCATTTAGATGGGCTTCGTGTCTTCGTGACTTCGTGTGAAAAAAATCACCGGTAAATCGTGTAATACCATTTTCACAGTTATATCATCGTAATGGATGTCTATAGGGTTTTGAAAGACGCGCTTCGCGCCAATTGGGAGAAACCGGGATCTTTGCCGTCAAATCAGCGTTCTCGCTCAGTCGTGTAGCCCGCTACACTCCGTCGCGACGCCTTGATTTGAAGGCAAATCTCTCCGGCATTCCGACAATCTAACTGTTCAAATGGTATAAGCTGTTTCTAGAATAACCTGAATAGTGCCATTGGGGTTTAGGGCTGCTACTCGAATCGATCTGGAGTAAGTTTGTTTACTCGTTGGCGGTTTTGTCGGAGCGGGATAAAAGGTAACTCACGCCGAGTCCTACGGTGAGGTTGACGAGTAGCGCGGCGGGGCCGGTCCATTGGAAACTGATGGGGTCGTAGCCAGTCTCTGGATCGACTCCAAAAATAGAGCCAGAGAAGGCAATCAGGATGGCGGTGATCAGACCGCAGAGCCAGCCTGCCCAAACGCCTGCGGGTTTGGAGAATTTCACAAACAGGGCGAAGAAGAAGAGGCAGAAGATGAGCGGCACGAAGAGATTGACGGTTTTTCCAGCCATGGTGGTGATGTTGCCTGAGATCTTTCCCATCACGGGGCTGAAAAAGACGATGAAAGCACCGATGGAAAAAGCAAGAATGCGAGCTAAACGGATGTGGCCTTTTTCAGTTTTCGGGCTGTAACCAAAGCGGTCGAATATATCAGTGGTGACAACGGCGGTGATGGAGTTGACCCCGGAGTCAATGCTGGACATCGCAGCGGCGAACATCGCAGCGATGACAATGCCGGATACGCCCGGGGGTAGATGGAAAGCGATATAGCGCGGAAAAATGGCGTCAGAATTTTCCTTGAGGCTCATGCCATTTGGTAAAGACTCGGGGTGAGCTTGGAAAAATCCGAGCAGAGCCATGCCGACCAGACCAAGGGTGACACCTACAAAGGCGCCGACTACTAACTGGGTGGCTAAAGCTTTGCGCGCGGAGCTGGCATCTTTGGTTGCCATGAAGCGCTGGATGGAAACTTGGTCTCCGCCAGAGGTGCAGGCATACCAGATGAAAACACAAAGGATGGTGCCGATCACGGTGATGCGGGTGGAGGGATCGAAGCTGAGGATAGGTTGTTTGTCCCAATTTTGATGCCACTCGGTGGGGAACCAACCGAAGCCTCCGAAATCAATGGTGATCATGGCGATGACCGTCAAGGCTCCCCCAAATAATAAAATTGTTTGGATCAGATCTGTGACGACCACGGCGCGCAGTCCACCGAGGGTGGTGTAGATCACTGAGACTAAGCCTGTGGTGAGTACGATGTAGGGAATCCAAGATTCATCAACTCCGATCATCACGATCATGGCTTTGGCAGCGAGATAGACAAGCAGCGACATCCACGTCAGGCGTAGGACGAGGAACATGGTGACACCGAGCAGGCGGATGCCTAGACCGAGTTTGTCTTCCAGTAACTCATAAGCACTGGTTACCCGGTATTTCATGTAGGTGGGGATGATGACATAACCTACAAACAGGAAAATAAAAGGATAGGCGATCAGGTTGGTTAGATAAATAGGGCCTTTGCCGAGGATCTCTCCAGGCATAGACAAATAGCTGATAGTGCTGAGTAGCGTCGCAAAGAGCGAGACGCCGATCAGCATCCAGTTCATGTTGCCACTACCGGTGAAATACTCCTTGGTGCTTTCCTGTTTGCGCCCGAACCACCAACCAAGCACAATGGTGGAGGTAGCGTAAACCGCGACGATCACCCAGTCGATGATGGCGAGACCTGATGGTGGTGGGGTATTGGCGAGCATGGACTGTAAGGGGGAACGTCAGTATAGGTTTACGATATATGACAGAGAATTAAACCACGGATGGCACGGATGGCACGGATGCACGGATGGCACGGATAAGATAAGAGGAGGGAAGTTTATTGATAAAAGGCGGCGATGGGCAGGGAGCGGAAGCGGGAGGAGATTTGTTTGTTTTTTTCGTCGCTCACGTAGTAGCTCATGATGGCGCAACCGTGCATAAAAGTTAGGCTGATGTAGGAGTAGGTATGCTGTTTGCTGGTTTCGAGATTGAATTTGTGGCTCCACGTTTTACCTTCGTCGGTGGAGATGGCGGCGGTGAGTGGGCTGCGTTTGCCGCTGTGACCAGCTCCTTTTTCATAGTTGTCATTCCAGATCAGCAATAGATCGCCGGTGGAAGGGACTCGGCGAATGGTGGCAGGGGCTTCTGGTGCACGCACGCCCCAAGATTTGGCCTCGGACCAGGTCTCGCCTCGGTCTTTGCTGTAGCTGATGGCGATATGCCCAGACTGGGTGCGGATCAGCATGCCGATACTGCCGTCCTTGAATTCGATCAGTTCGGGTTCCATCGCGCCGCGTTTGCTGTAGTCGACGATGGTTTTGCTTTTTTGCCAGGTTTTGCCCTGATCGTCTGAGAATAGACAGTAGGATTTGATGTTCTTTCCTTTGTCTGGAGCCTGTAGGATTTGGCTGTCACCCCAAGTGCGACCACCGTCGGAGGAAATACGGGCGATGATGCGGGCTTCGACGTGATCGGAGCCACTGCCGACAAATTCGGTGGTGCTGTAGAGTAGGTCGCCGTTGGCTAAGGGAAGGATCGAGCCTTCGCTGTAGCGTGGATTTTCTTTGGTGGCAGGGAAAACGTCAACCGAGATGTCTTCATCGCTAGCTGCAGGCGCGGGCAGGGAGAGCACAAACAAGGCTTGTGCGGCGCGCACGCGGGCATCGATGTTGTCATCGTCGAGTAGGTGGATCAGACGATCCTTGGCGGAGGTGATGCGAGCTTCTCCAGCGAAGGTGGCGGAGTAGGTGCGAATGGCGGGATCGTCAGAGCGGAGATTGCGCAATACGCCAGTGATGCCGCGTGGGTCGCCGAGTAGGGCGAGTGAGTTCTCGAAGTAGGCGCGGATGAGCGGATCTTTTTGCTGGGTGAGTCCAGCGCGCAGACCTGGGATGTCGGTGCGGGCATCGCCGATGCGGCCGAGCACCCAAGCGACGATTCGCACGATGTCTTGATTTTCATGATCGAGTCGGTCGCGCAGGAATTTCATCGCTTGTGCGTTGCCTTGGCGACCGAGTGCGGCTGCTGCCATCAGAGCTTGTTTGATGTTTTTGCTGTTGAGCGCGGCGAGCATGAGAGTGCCATCGCCGATTTCATTGACTTTATAAAGACTCTCGCAAGCGTGCACGTGACCGTGTGGGTCTTTGCCGGCGAGGATGTCGAACATGATGGCGGCTTTGCTACGGTCGCCGGCGCGAACCAGTTCGCGAGCTAGACCAACGCGGTGTTGGTCGTCTTTTTCGGTTTTGAGTTTGGGGGTGAGGAATTTAGTAACTTCGTCTCCGTGACCTGCCAGGGTCAGTGCTTCGCAGGCGTGGATGCTAGGCCAGAAGTTGTCGTTACCTTTTACTCGGATACCATCGCGCAGGATTTTCAAAGCTTTGGCATGGCTTTGAGAATGAGTTGGCGAACGCGATGGAGCGGGGTGATTTCTCTGGACGCAAGCAGGTGTATCTGATCAAAACAGGGCATGGGAGATCGAGAGTGGCGCAAATGGCAAACGGGCGCTAGCTCTGGCTATTGGAAGAAATTTCTGCAGCGGATCGAGGCGGGGAAAAAGCAGGTGCCGAAGAAGGCGCAGTGGGTGGTGTGGTTCAGTTTAGGCATCAATGATGCGATTGATAAAAAACCGATTGAGCAGTGGGAAAAAGAAAGGTATTTACCCAGAAACCGATGCGGCGATTGCGCGCATCGCTGCAGATGAAAAAGGCGTTTATGCGGTGGATTCCACTGGGGCGAAGTTGGTGGATAAAAACCACTGGAGTTACGAAGGTTTGAAGACGGTGGTGCAGCGGATGGTGGAGATCACTCAACAAGCGATCAGGAAGCCTTCTTTGCAAGATTGAAGGGATTGCGTTTTAGGTTTGATTAGAGGCAGAGATGCGGCAAGTTCTGAGCTATGAAACCCGCCATTCTAGCTACTTGTTTTGTTGCGCTGCTTATTTCCCCCTTGGGACTTTTGGCAGCAGATGGTGAATTGCCCAAGAGTGTGAAAGTCACTGCCGGTAGGATTAATTCGGTGTCGATCGAGAGAGCTGGCGCAGGGGATCAAGCCGGGGGTGCATGTGGTGACGACGGATATCAAGAGTGAGGGGTTAGATTTGCGTCAGTGGTGTGAAGCGTTGATTAAGGTAGCTTGAGAATTTAGAGTTAGAATTAGGAATTAGGAGCCGAGCGTAGCGAGACAGCCGGAGTTTACTGCACGAAGGCAATTAGGAATTAAGAATTAAGATAAGGATGTTTTGGATTATATTGATAGTTTTTCTTGGGGTGTTGTTGTTGGGATTGTTGATCTATGATCTTACTCAGCGCAAGCATGCTATTTTGCGGAATTTTCCTTTGCTGGGGCATTTGCGTTATTTACTGGAGATGGTGGGACCGGAGTTGCGTCAATACATCGTGACGGATAATGATTCGGAGCGACCTTTCAATCGTGACCAACGGCGTTGGGTTTACGCGTCTTCTAAGAAAGAGAATAATTATTTCGGCTTTGGCACGGATAACGATCTGGAGACGTCGCCGAATTACTTAATTGTTAAACACAGTGCCTTTCCGTTGGATACGGCTCATGCTGGTGAGTCTGGCTACGATGCAGATTATCAGATTCCTTGTGCCAAGGTTTTGGGTGGGGAGAGGAAACGGAAAAAGGCTTTTCGTCCGCGCTCGGTGATCAATGTCTCAGGGATGAGTTTTGGCTCCTTGGGGCGCACGGCGGTAGAGGCGATGAACCGGGGATGTGATCTGGCAGGGTGTTTGCATAATACGGGGGAGGGAGGGGTGTCTAAGCATCACTTGCATGGGGCGGATTTGGTTTTACAGATTGGCACGGCCTACTTTGCCTGTCGCGATGCTGAGGGGAAGTTCAGCATGGAGGCATTGATTGAGACGGTGGAGAAACATCCTGAGATCAAGGCGCTGGAGATCAAGTTGAGCCAGGGAGCTAAGCCGGGGCTTGGTGGTTTGCTGCCTAAGGAGAAAGTGACGGCTGAGATCGCTGATGCTCGCGGCATACCGATGGGGGAGGATTGTATCAGTCCTGCTTCGCATACGGAGTTTGATGACGTGAGCGGTTTGTTGGATTTTGTGGAAAAAATAGCCGACGCAACAGGTTTGCCGGTAGGGGTCAAATCGGCAGTGGGCGAGTTGCAGTTCTGGCAGGATCTAGCGAAGCAGATGGCGGAGACGGATCGCGGGGTGGATTATATTTGCATAGATGGAGGTGAGGGTGGCACAGGGGCGGGACCTTTGGCTTATACGGATCACGTGGCATTACCTTTTAAATTGGGATTTCCACGGGTGTATGGGGAGTTTGTCAAACGGGGTATCCAGGAGCAGGTGGTTTTCATAGGCTCTGCCAAGTTAGGTTTCCCAGTGCCAGCTTTGTTGGCTTTTGCGATGGGCTGCGACATGGTGAATGTGGCGCGTGAGGCGATGCTTTCGATTGGTTGCATTCAGGCGCAACGCTGCCATTCTGGGCATTGCCCTGCGGGGGTGGCGACTCACAATCGCTGGTTGGTTCGTGGGTTGGATCCGACTTTGAAGTCGGTGAGGATGGCGAACTATGTGGTGACTTTACGACAGGAGGTGATCAAGCTCTCGCATACCTGCGGGGTGGAGCATCCGTCTTTGATCACGCCAGATCATTTTGAGATATTGGATGGTAATTTGACGGGGATTTCTTCGGAGACGCTTTTTCCTGAAGGGGGTATGGTTCCACGACCAAGTGAGCAGGAGCGTGTGATGGCGAAGCAGTTGATGGCTGACATTGATTTAGTCGAAGATTGAATTACTGGTGTAGGCTGCAAGTGAATCGATAATATGAATTTTATAATAAAAAAAGCAGCGTTGGTCATGTTGATGTTAGCCATGACGCTCGCGTATGTGAATGAAGTGCAGGCGCACAAAGTGACTGCGGTATCGGTGGTGTCGCGATTTAATACCAAGGCGTACAAATACAGAATTGAGTTGGCGATGGATATTTATCCGTCGGAGGATGCGGCGATGAATGACAAGGTGTCTCCGCAACAGGCGGCGGATTTTTTCTCGAATGAGGCTTTGCAGCTATTTTTTGGAGATAAGCCAGAGAAGCCCGAGTCCAAGACGGAGTTGATCAAAGATCCAGATGCTGATCCTACGATCGAGGAGGAAAAGGTGAAGGTGATGGTGACCTTGTTTGGAGTTATACCAAAAGATGCGGAGTTTTTTAGTCTGCGAGTCTCACCAGAGACGACGGCTGCGGTGGTGATGGTGACCTTTAAAAATGGAAAACCTGGGAGGCGGGCGGAGGTGCTTTATCCTGGAGAGTTCAGTTCTCCTTTGAGCCTAGCGACGGTAGTGAAGGCTGATCCGTTTGCTGGAGTGGTGGCTAAAGGCGCCGAGAAAGAGGACAAGGGGTTGATGGGCGGGGCGTTGGATGGTGACGATATCATGGGGAATCTAGAGGAAATCCAAGGCAGTAGAAAGGGCTTGGGTTCCACGGATCGCGAAGGTATGGGGATGTGGGATAAGATCAAAGCGAGGATGTGGGGTAAGGGCAAGAAGGTGGCTCATGCTGACACGGATCAGGACCTGCATTCGTTGAAACAGTATGCTTTTATCGGTGCTCGCAGTTTTTTCTCTGGTAGGTATGAAGGGGTGATCTTGGTGCTGTGTCTGTTCTTCTTTAGTAAGAAATCAATTTTGATCGTTAGACAGGTGGTGGTGTTCACGGTTGCGTATTCGTTGGCTTTGTTGTTGGCGGTGTTTGGGATCAAGAGTTTGTCAGGCATGTTGGGGGTATCGGAGATGCTGCTGATGTGGGGGATTCCGCTGGGGATTATGGTGCTGGCGATTGAAAATTTGTTCACGGATGAATTGAAGTGGTGGAGGCAGGCGCTCATCGCGGTGACGGGGTTTTTATTAGGCACGGTGTTCTCTGTGACTCTGAGCATGTCGGGCATGTCAGCTGAATCGGTGGCGGTGGCTTTTGGAGGTTTTTACTTGGGCTTAGGATTAGCTCAATTGGCGGTGTTACTACTGTGCAGTTTATTGGTTGGGGCTTTTTGGAGTCGTCCTTGGTATCGACGTGCGGTGGTGGTGCCAGTCTCTGTTATTTGCGCTGGGTTTGCTATTTATTGGATGGTGGCTGGAACTTTTTTGTAACCCGTGGAGGAGGGCTTGCGACTGACTTAGATATGAACGTATTAAAAGTCAGTGATTGGATAGGGGTTTGTATAGGCTTGGGGCTGTTATTGATGGGGGGGCAGGTGGCGGGCGGTGCAGAGCAGGATCAAGAAAAGACGATTGAAGGGGATTGGGTGGGGAAGTTGAGTTTTGGCGGCGAGCAGCTACGCGTGCTGTTTCAGTTGAAACAAAGTCCTTCGGGGAGAGTCGAAGGGGTGTTTAAGAGTCCTGACCAGACACCTGAGCCGATGCCAATGAATAACGTGGTTTTGAAGGGGCGGAATATTTATATTCAAATAAAGGGTGTGGGTGAGTATCGAGGGAAGGTGTCAATCAAGAGCGGGCGCATGGCGGGTGATTGGTATGGCAAAGAGGGCAATAAGTGGAAGATGGATTTGCAGCGTTCGGAGAAAAAGTGGAGCTACAATCGCCCACAGACACCGAAGAAGCCCTTTGTTTATGAAGTGAGGCAGGTGAAATTTGGCAATAAACTTGGTAAAAATGAGTTGGCTGGAGTTTTGACATTGCCTAAGGGGCGTGGGCCGTTTGCTGCGGTGGTTTTGGTATCGAATTTTGGTCGTCAGGATCGCGATGGCACGCGGCATGATCACAAACCGCTATGGGTGATAGCGGATTATTTGGCAAAGAAGGGTATCGCTACGCTTCGCTATGATGACCGTGGAGTGGGGGCGTCGAGTGGCACTTATGAATTTGCTACGACGATGGATTTGGCAACCGATGCGGCTGCGGCTTTTGAATTTCTCAAAAAGCAGCCTGGTATCGATGCTGATAAAGTTGGTTTGTTGGGACATGGTGAGGGGGCTTTGATCGCGCCGATCGTGGCGGATAAACGAAAGGGAGTCGCCTTTTTGTTGTTGTTGGCTGCGCCTGCGGTGAGGGGGGATCAGATGTTGTTGATGCAAAACGAGGCACTGGCTCGTGCGGCGGGTTTGGATGATGAAATGGTGGATTTGATCCGCCGTTTGATGAGTTCGGTTTACAAATTGGTGACGCAGAGCCCTCCGGACTTGGCGAGGGCGGAGAAGTTGGGTGAGCAATTTGAGGCGAAAATCAAAACCTTGCCGGCTAGTGAGGGAGCGAAGTTGGTCAAAATAGGAGGTCAGCTTGAATGGCAGTTTGGGCAGATTCAAGCGCAGTCACCTTGGTTTTCGTTTTTTTTGTCCTATGATTCGGGTGCTGCTCTAGAGAAAGTAAAGGTGCCGGTATTGGCCTTGTATGGCAGCAAGGATTTGCAGGTGCCTGCGGCGATTCATGCCCCAGCGCTGAAGCGACATTTGCTGGCTGCTGGAAACGATTCGGTTGAGATCAAGACGGTGAAAAATCTGAATCACCTTTTCCAGAAATCTGATACTGGGTTGCCAAGTGAATACGCTTTGATAGAGCAGACTTTTTCGCCTTCGGCTTTGAAACAAATCGCAGACTGGGTTAATATGACAACGAGCAAGTGAGGGAATTCTCTGAGCTTGTCGTTTTAATGGAGGGATTGACCCTGCGCCGCTTATGAAAGAAGAAAAAAAAGCCTGTTGTGGCCACGATGAGGTGGTTAAGAAAGAAGTGGAAAAAGAGAGCTGTTGCTCTGGCGGGGGAGCAGAGCAGCAAGTGCCGCAGCAAGAGTGCTGTTCGGGGGAGAAAAAAGAGCAGGTTGCCGAACCAGCAAAGAGTGACTGTTGCTCGTCTAAGGCAGAGTCAAGTCCAGAACCTGAGCCGGCAAAGTCTTGTTGTGGTGGCGGGGAGGGGCATCAACATGGGACGGTGAAGCCGTCAGCTGGAGCCGCTTATTTTTGTCCGATGTGTCCTGGGCAGGAGAGTGATAAGCCGGGGACGTGTAAGATGTGCGGTATGGCTTTGGAGTCTGCGGGTTTGCCTCAAGCTAGCAGTAAAACGATCTACACCTGTCCGATGCATCCAGAGATCGAGCGGGATGAGCCAGGGGACTGTCCCAAATGTGGCATGGCGTTGGAAGCGAAGAGCATCGAAATGGAAGAGGACAATGCCGAGCTCACGGATATGCAGCGGAGGTTTAAGTTCTCTTTGATTTTCAGCCTGCCCGTTTTTTTCATCGCGATGGGGGACATGCTGCCGGGTCGCCCCTTGTCGGCTGTGGCATCACCACATATCTGGAATTGGGTGATGTTGGTTTTGAGCGCTCCGGCGGTGTGGTGGGCGGGTTGGCCTTTGTTGAAACGTGGAGTGGATTCGGTGCGTCATCGCAGTTTGAATATGTTCACTTTGATTGCTATCGGGGTGAGTGTGGCTTGGGGGTACAGTTTGATCGCTACGTTGTTGCCGAGTATTTTCCCTCCATCCTTTCGCGGAGAAAGTGGCGAGGTTGCTGTTTATTTTGAAGCGGCAGCGGTGATTGTGACTTTGGTTTTGTTAGGGCAGGTATTGGAGCTGAGGGCGCGGAGTCAGACGGGTGCAGCGATCAAGGCACTGTTGGATTTAGCTCCTAAGACGGCACGGCGCTTAGCTGAGGACGGTAGTGAGCAGGAGGTTCCACTTGATCAAGTGAAAGTGGGGGATCGCTTGCGGGTGAAGCCTGGTGAAAAATTGCCCGTCGATGGCAAAGTGGTGGAAGGGCAGAGCACGGTAGATGAGTCGATGATGACAGGTGAACCGATGCCAGTGAAAAAGAAGGCGGGCGATCACGTGACGGGTGCGACGATCAATGGCACTGGTTCTCTGATCGTGGTAGCTGACAAGGTGGGTGGCGATACGCTGTTATCGCAGATCGTGCACATGGTGGCTGAGGCACAGCGCAGTCGGGCTCCGATTCAGAAACTGGTGGATCAGGTGGCGGGCTGGTTTGTGCCAGTGGTGATCGCTTGTGCCATCATTGCTTTTGGCGCGTGGGCTATTTTTGGTCCTGACCCTCGTTTTGCGCATGCCTTGTTGGCAGCCGTGGCGGTTTTGATCATTGCTTGCCCATGTGCGTTGGGCTTGGCGACCCCGATGTCGATCATGGTGGCTACTGGCAAAGGGGCTTTGAATGGAGTATTGTTCAAAAATGCGGAAGCAATCGAAGTGATGCGTAGTGTGGATACTTTGGTGGTGGATAAAACGGGCACGCTGACTGAGGGGCAGCCTAAGTTGGCATTGATACAAGCCGCTAAATTTATAGAAGAGCAGGAGTTGCTGATGTTGTTGGCTAGCTTAGAAAAAAATAGTGAACATCCTCTAGCGGAAGCAGTGGTGGCGGCGGCGGAAGATCGCGGCTTGGTTTTGCAGAAAGTGGCGGACTTTGAATCACTAACTGGTAAAGGCGTCAAGGGCGTGGTGGCGGGGCGCAGTGTGGCGGTGGGAAATGCAGATTTACTGGAAGAGTTAGGTATAGAGCCTGGCGGTTTTCCTGGTGAGGCGGAGAAGTTACGCAAAGAAGGACAGACGGTGGTATTGACGGTCGTGGACGGTCGTTATGCAGGCCTGCTGGCGGTGGCTGATCCAATCAAAGAGGGCGCCAAGGAGGCGGTTGAAGAATTGCAAAAAGAGGGTTTGCGAGTGGTGATGCTGACAGGGGATCATGAAGGGACTGCCAAAGCGGTGGCTGGGAAGTTGGGCATTGATGAGGTGGTGGCTGGGGTGTTGCCAGACGGAAAGGCGGACGCGGTGAAAAAGTATCAAAGCGAAGGGCGGATCGTAGCAATGGCAGGGGATGGAATCAATGATGCGCCTGCCTTGGCGCAAGCGCAGGTGGGCATCGCCATGGGAACGGGCACCGATGTGGCGATTGAGAGTGCGGGCATCACTTTGGTGCGGGGAGATTTGCGCGGCATCGTGCGGGCGCGGCGTCTGAGTCAGGCGACGATGCGTAATATACGGCAGAACCTGCTGTTCGCCTTCGGTTACAACGCTCTGGGAGTGCCGATTGCTGCTGGAGTGCTGTATCCGCTGACAGGCTTACTGCTCAGTCCGATGATCGCAGCGGCGGCGATGAGCTTCAGTTCGGTTTCAGTGATCGTGAACGCTCTTAGGTTGAAAAAGACCGAGATTTGAGAAAACAAAAAGGGACGGTGTTGGTTTCAAGATGCCCCCATTAACCAACACCGCCCCTAACCCCTTCAACACAAGGGAAAAAAGTGTTCCCGAATTCAGTGAATAACGGGAACGACCTGATTGTATGCTATAATTTTAATAAATAAAAGTAAAAAGTAAACTTTTCTTAAATTTCTATAAGTAGTATAGCTAGTAGAATATAAAGGTATGGGATTTGCTGAAAATGAGTGATTTCATGACAGGTGTGTTAAGGTGTGTCTGATGGAAAAAGAAGATGAACATTCCTCCGAACCGGCAGGTTTGGGTATTTTACGAGTATGGCGTGATGATCAAGCGCGTTGTGCTGCCATGAACATGGCGCTGGACGAAGTGATGCTGCGCGAAATGAATGAATCATCATCGCAGTTGCCTATATTGCGTTTTTACGATTGGGCGCGGCCTGCGATATCGATCGGGTATTTCCAGCGTTGGCAGGATACGGTGTCTGAGGTTGAGCGAGCAGAATTGGATTGGGTTCGCCGTTGGACTGGGGGAGGCAGAGTGGATCATCGGGTGGATCAGACTTATACTTTGGTGCTGACTCGAGATCATCCTTTATTCTATCTGACTCCAGCGGAAAATTATCGCTGGGTGCATCGCTGCGTGGTACAGGCTTTGAGTCAATGGGGGGCGCAGGCTGTAGTGAGTGATACGCAGCAGTCGTTTTCGCCACGCGGGGATCATTCCGCACTTTGTTTTGAGCATCCTGTGCAGTTTGATGTGGTGGATGCTAGTGGAGAGAAATTGGCAGGGGCAGCGCAGCGGCGGACTCGCTGGGGCTTGTTGCATCAAGGCAGTGTGGTGGAGCCAGGTTTAGCAGAAAACAGGGAGGCGTGGCAGGCGGCTTTGGCGCAAGGCCTGAGTGGCGCAGGCGGTGAAGTGATCGCTTGGCAACCGCCAGAGGCTTGGCAGCAGCAGGCGGAGAAGTTGGCAGAGGAAAAATACGCGCAAAAAAGCTGGCAGGAGAAATTCTGAGAGAAGTTCGTGTTACGAATCGGCGCGACAAGAATGAGAGGGTAAAATCATTTGAACCATAAGTGAAATTCGACTCTAGCAATGATTATGTTGCTATTACAAAGAAATATATAATGGTAAATATGCGAATACATAGAAAAAACCTTATTTACAAATATTGATGTAAAGCCTGTTTTACTTATCAGTTCACACTACATTCGTATGCCTTCCAGTTCAGCTAAATCACCACCGCCTATTGAGGGGATCGGGCAATCGTTAAGCTCGTTCCAACGACTTCGCTCATTATTGAAGCCTGAGAAAAGCGATTTGTTAGCCATCGTAGCTTTCGCTGTTGCGATAGGGCTGCTACAACTCGCTACGCCTATTGCAGTGCAAGCTATCGTAAATACCATAACTTTTGGTGGGCAAATGCAGGCTCTGATTGTAATTTCGATGTTGCTGTTGTTGGCATTAACCTTTGCAGCTACGCTTTATTGTATTCAAAGCCTCGCCGTGGAGCATCTTCAGCAGCGGGTTTTTATCAGGCTGATCGCAGATCTGGGAGCCAGACTCCCGATGGTGAAAATAGAAGCTTATCATACGGGTCACGACCCTGAGCTGGTTAATAGGATTTTTGATATTGTGACTATTCAAAAATCTGCTCCTAAGCTTCTCATTGACGCATTAGGGACTTGCCTCACTGTGGTCGTTGGTCTTTCGATCCTTGCGGCTTATCATCCGCTCTTACTAGTTTTTGATATTTTTCTTATACTGAGTATCATCATGATTTTTTTATTGCCGCTCAAGAAGGGGCAAAGCACAGCGATTGATGAAAGTTCGGCTAAATACGAAATCGCAGCATGGCTCGAAGAAATCGTTCGATGTCCTTACACCTTTAAGAATGGAGGGGCGCAGCAATGGATTTTTGATAAAACCGATAGCATCACAAAATCGTGGTTACAGAGGCGTAAATTGCATTTCCGGGTGCTGTTCAATCAAATCATTAGCGTTCAGTTCCTTTATATTCTTTCGAGCGTCGTTCTATTAGGATTAGGTGGGTGGTTAGTGATTCAAGGGAGTTTGTCTCTCGGACAATTGATCGCTGCTGAGATTATCGTCAGTGGCATTGTTTATTCGGTGTCAAAAAGCGGAAACTATTTAGAGACCTGGTATGACCTGATGGCTGCCACTTACAAAGTCAGCCAATTGCTAGAAGTGAACACCCAAAGGGCGGGTGGTGATCAACCGCTAGCAACAAACGACACTGGCTCAGCGATTACTTTTATAAATGTTTCTTGGGCAGGGGCGCGTGGGAAAGAAATTTATCCCAAATTAGATTTTGCTATTAAACCTGGTGAAAAAATTGCTATTATGAGTAATTGCGAATCTGAGAGGTCTTCTATGATCGATTTACTCTGGCGACTACGAGATCCGGCATCAGGAACAATACAGCTAGACGGAGTAGATATTCGTGATCTTGAGGTTCATTCACTGCGTGAGCGGGTGGCCATTGTATCACAAGTAGAAGTGGTCAGAGGTACTCTGCGTGATAATGTGAGTTTGCATCGCAGTTTTGTCTCTAGAGATGATATTCGGCGAGCGATCACTACTGCTGGGCTAGATGATGTGGTGGCATCACTACCAGGCAGACTTGACACGGTGATGCACCCTTATGGTAAAACACTTTCAGAGGACGAGCTATGTCGGCTCATGTTAGCAAGAGCGATTGCAGGTGATCCTACTGTCGTTGTGATAGATGATGTGTTTGATCGATCCTCCCAAGATGTTCAGAACATTATATTTAATTCTTTGCTCAAGAAAGAAACACCTTTTACTGTGATCATCGCTACAGACCAAGCAAAGGTGATAGAAGCTTGTGACCGTATGCTCCAGTTAGAGTCTGTTAGTATTGCCTCGACTTCTACTTAAACTGGAATTGGAACTATTGAGACCACGGTTTAGTTCATTGTCAATCTAGCTTGAGATATGCTTAAATTTATCACCTAATAAAGAAACTTCAGAATGACCGCTATCAAAACGCACAAGATCATTCCGCTAAATCTGTCTGCTTACGGCAAGATTAGTAGTTTGAAAATTTCCCGATTCCTCGCGTACTCGCTAGTTCTGATTTTTTTTATGCTACCGTTCATTCTATTTTTTGTGCCGTGGCAGCAAAACGTGCCAGGCAATGGTAATGTATCTGCTTTGGATCCATTGGATCGAATCAGGGTCATCCCTGCACCTGTAAGTGGGCGCCTCGTAGATCTTCGTGTTCAGGAAGGTTCCCATGTCAATAAGGGAGATGTCCTTGCGGTGGTGGAAGATTTAGACCCAGAATACAGTGCTCGCCTAGGAAGTATGGTGGTTTTTGCGAGAACTGAGCTTGAGGCTGCCCATAGTGCTCTTGAATCTTTGGACAAACAACTGATCCAACTCCAAGATGAGCGAGACTTCTCTATAAAGGAAGCCAAAAACGAATTGCTAGCAGCGATCGAAAAAGTGAAAGTCGAGCGCGCTGTCCTTGTCGGTATCAAAGCGGATTTAGATCAAAAACAAAAAGATTTCCTTAGAAAGGGAAGGCTTTACAAATTGGGTGCAAAATCTGAACTCGACTTCCAAGAAGCCGAAAGTTCCTTCAAGGGGGCGCAATCGAAAGCCAGCGCCAGTGAATCAAAGATCACTGAAATTCTTCATATGGTTGAAACCAAAGCAGCTACGGTCAAAAAAGTGGAAGCTGAAAAAACGGCTAAAATTGATAAGTTGCGCGCTGACAGAAAAGGCTACGAACAAAAACTTCAACAAGTCCGGAAAAAGGTCGCGGAGGCAGAGACCAAGATGAAACGGCAATCAACCCAACTCATCACAGCTCCGCGCAATGGCTCGATATTGCGCATTCATGGCGCTGCCACAGATTTGATTGCCCGAGGCCAAAGCCTTTTTGACATCGTTCCTGATATAGATGAATTTGCTCTGGAGTTATGGATTAAAGGTAATGACGCCCCTTTAGTTAGTGAGGGGAGGGCAGTGAGAATACAATTTGAAGGTTGGCCAGCCATCCAAATTTCAGGTTGGCCATCGGTCGCTAAAGGCACCTTCGGAGGGATCGTTTATCGTAGTGACGCCTTAGCTCTAGCTGATGGTCGAGTTCGAGTCCTCATCGTTCCTGATCCAGAGGATGAGCCTTGGCCCAAGCAACCTTTTCTGAGACAGGGAGTGCGAGCGAATGGTTTCATACTACTCGACACCGTTAGTATAGGTTATGAAATTTGGCGTCAATTAAACGCTTTCCCCCAATCAGTCTCCAGAAAACCTAGCTCATCGCCAAGTGCACCACTTCAAAAGAAGAAGTCAGGCGATGTTAAATCAGGAAAATGATAATATCTATTATGCCCATCGCAGCCTTACTAATATTAGCACTGTGGTTTTCACCTAGTTTCGTATATGCGGAACAGCAAGAGACCCCTACGCGCAAGGGGGATAGTCGAGGAGGAGCTATGCATAGTCGTTTGTATGTGAATGAATCGCTGCACTATCCATTCCCTTTGCCATTGGTGGATCAAAAAACGGAAACCCCGCTCAAAAAAGCTCGGAAGCCTTTGTTGTTTAATCAACTGATGCAGGCTGTCGAAGCAGATTTCCCTCTTAT
Organism: Verrucomicrobiales bacterium; assembly: GCA_021648365.1. GTDB lineage: Bacteria > Verrucomicrobiota > Verrucomicrobiia > Verrucomicrobiales > DEV007 > JAADHD01. The sequence continues at coordinate 1,673 of JAKISY010000013.1, read as the reverse complement.
TTTAGCTGCGTTAGAGGCCGGAGAAATTGCATCAGGTGAAATGCTGGCAGCTAAGGGAGGTTTTGATTTGAAGCTCAATACAAGCGCAGGAGTTAATGCCCTAGGGTATTATCAAAATGAGATGGCGGGGGTCAAGCTTGAGCAGCCACTGGAAAAATTTGGGGCGAGTCTTTTTGGTGGCTATAAATTGGGGAGTGGAAACTTTGCAGTGTGGGACGGAGGTTTGCGAACCAATTCAGGTGGCGAAATCAGCTCGGGTATCAAACTTCCTTTGCTCTCTGGGCGGGTGATCGACAAGCGCCGATTAGCGTTGTGGCAGGCTCGAATCTCACAAGATCGAGCGCAACCGATCGTATTGCAGAAAAAACTCGAAGTTTCCAAAAAGGCGGCTTCGGCTTACTGGAAATGGGTAGCTGCTGGAAAAAAAATAGAAATAGCAAAAAGGCTTCTATTTTTGGCTGAAAATCGTCATGCGACACTTGAGTCATCTCATAAGGAGGGCGAAGTTCCTCGTTTAGCCATTACTGAGAATAGTCGCCTGATCGTCGAAAGGCAATCCATTCTCATCAGTAGCTCTCGCCTAGTAGAACAAGCGGCTATCGCGCTCTCGCTTTATTGGAGGGGGGAGGAAGGTGTCCCCAAGGTGCCCACATTGCGAATGCTACCTGCTAATTTAGCTAAGCCTCTAAATCCAGACAAAATTATTCGAAGCGAAGATGTTTCATTTGCGATGCGCAAGCGACCTGAAATCAAAATTTTTGATCTCAAACTCAAAGAGATTGACCTTAAGGCGCAAAAAGCAAGGAATGATACTTTACCGCGGCTTGACCTAATCGCTGCGCTTTCAAAAGATGTAGGTTCTCCTGTTTATAACCCTGATATTAAAGGTCCACTAGAAGCGGGTGTTTATTTGCAATTTGAAGTGCCTCTGCAGCGAAGAGCTGCCAAAGGGCGAGCAAAAGTGCTCTCGGCTCAAATGGCCCAAGTTATCAGAAAAAAACAATTTGCAGTGGATCAAGTGGTTGCTGAAATCAGAGATTCATCGTCAGCGCTGCGCCAGACATGGCTACGGATTTCTCAATCACGTAAAAATTTGGAATTAGCAGTGGAAATCGAAAAAGCTGAGCGAGAAAAGCTCACGGAAGGAGACAGTGACTTGTTTCGAGTGAATCTCAGGGAGCAGCAAACGGCAGCCGCGGCGGCTGCGCTCATCAATACGATTGTGGAGCATTTTGTGGCTCTGGCTTATTACCGTGCGAGTATAGGGGTTCCTTACAGAGCAGAGTGAGATGAGTTTTTGTGAACTGGGTTTACTTGGAGCTTGAAAAGCGAAACTGAGCTGTTAAGGCGCGCGACTTGTCTCGGTTAAGGGGCAGCCCTCAATGGCACTTAGTTAAGCTGTTATGTCTATGTCGGCTTTCCATTGCGCGCGCGGGACTGTTAATCTAGGGGTCAGGGCACTCTTACAGCTGGTAATAACTCCTTGTAGCCCAAGGAGTATTGCATTTTTTCTAAACATTTCGCTCCGCTTTTGTGACAATAGGGCGTGATGAAAGGCAAACAATACTCCACGGACTGGGTTGACCCACAGATTGGCAAGCTGAGCGTAAGGGTCGCCCGCACAAAAGAAGAAATCGCAGTGCTGCGCAAGGCACTCGATCAAGAGCATTATC
>JAKISY010000113.1 GCA_021648365.1 Verrucomicrobiales bacterium | reverse complement strand
GTCAAAAAAAATCATCAATACTGATGGTCTCAAGCTTCTTGATCCTGTAAAAGCGGATAGTTATAAGCGAACCAGCCTATCAGGTGGAGAATTACTCATTTGCGTGCGTGGCACAACAGGAACAATCGCTATAGCTTCCAGTGTATTAAAAGGTGCCAATGTTACTCGTGGAATTGTCCCTGTTTCATTTGACCCACTTCAATCTTCACAAAATTTTGGATACTACTCTCTGATATCCCCAGTAGTGCAAAAACAAATTAAGGCGAAAACTTATGGGGCTGCTTTGATGCAGATCAATATCCGTGATTTGAGAAAATTACGAATTCCATTGCCTCACCTCTCTCAGCAGAAAGATATAGTGTCCCATCTTAATGCCCTCACCACCAAAACTAATCAACTTCAAACCCACTACCAAACCAAACTCACCTCCCTCACCGAGCTCAAGAAATCCATCCTGCAAAAAGCCTTTGCGGGTGAACTCACTTAAATGCCCAATTTCATGCTCTCCAAAAACCTCAATCCAGACAAGGCTCTGATTTTCCGCATCACGCATGTGGATAATCTCCCGTGGATTTTGGAGCACGGATTGCATTGTCGTAATTCCAGCGATCAGGATCCGAATTTCAAAAACATAGGGAACCCCGATTTAATGGATAGGCGGAATCGCAGGGAGGTTCCTGTGGAGCCAGGTGGAACGCTGAGCGACTATGTGCCGTTCTACTTTACGCCCTATTCCATCATGCTCTACAATATCCACACGGGTTATGGGGGGATGACGAGGGTGCCGAATCGTGATATCGTGATCATGGTCAGCTCCCTCCGAAAGGTGCTTGAACTGAGGATTTGCTATGCGTTCACCAGTGGTCACTCCTATCCCATTTATGCAGAGTATTTCAATGATCTAGACAAGCTCAGTGAAATTGACTGGGATCTTCTTCAGCGCCGAGATTTTCAAAACGATCCCGATGATCCCGGCAAAAAAGACCGCTATCAGGCGGAGGCGTTGATCCATGATCATATGCCGCTCACGGCGTTGCTCGGTATTGCTTGCTATGATGAGACGAGAGCGTCTAAGATGAAGACGGAACTTAAAAAGCGCCAGCTTGGCGTCAAAGTCATCGCACAACCCAAATATTACTTTTAAGATGATTGAATTCACCCAAGGCAATTTACTTGAAGCTCCCGTAGAGGCTCTGGTCAACACGGTCAATACCGTGGGAGTCATGGGCAAAGGTATTGCGCTGATGTTTAAAGAGCGGTTTCCTGAGAACTACCAGACCTACGCCGCTGCCTGTAAAGAGCAACAAGTTGAGGTGGGACGTATGCACATCACTGCTGGCGTGGAGCTGGATGGACCACGCTGGATCATCAACTTTCCCACCAAACAACACTGGCGCAGCCCGACCCAGCTCAAGTGGGTGCAGGATGGTTTGCAGGATCTGCGAGCTTTTATCCTGAAAGAAAATATCAAATCCATAGCATTACCACCTCTTGGCTGTGGTAATGGCGGATTAGGATGGGATATGGTCAAGCAAGAGATCTTAACCGCTCTTGAAGGTCTTTCTGAGACCCGTATTCTTATTTACGAACCCACAAAAAAATATCAAAACGTGGCGAAGAAACAAGGTGTGGAAAAGCTCACCCCAGCCCGTGCCCTCATCGTGGAACTGATTCGCCGATATTGGGTGCTAGGGATCGACTGCACCATTCTTGAGGTGCAGAAATTAGCTTGGTTTCTGGAAAGGGAATTGGCAAAAATTAAGCAGGAAAAAGTCCTCAATCTTCAATTTCAGGCGGATATCTATGGCCCGTATGCTCCTCGGCTCTCCCACCTTCTCAATAGCTTGGATGGAAGTTATCTCAGATGTGACAAGCGCATTCCTGATGCGAAGCCGACAGATACAATCGGATTGAATGTTGCGATGCAGGAGAAAGTGACTCTTTACCTGAGCACGCAGTGCAAGGAACTGTTGCCAGCACTTGAAGCGACCGATCAATTGATTGACGGTTTTCAGTCTCCGCTGGGATTAGAGGCTCTTGCAACGATTGACTGGTTACTTGTTCGCGAAAAAAAAGAACCCACCTTGGAAGCGATACGGGAAGGTTTAGCTGGCTGGCCAGGAGGTAGTTCATCTGGGGCACGCAAGCAGAGGATTTTCTCTGATAAATTAATTAATCTCACCTTGCAACGACTTACATGAACGAAGCTCAAACCAGACTCGACTTCATTGACCCCGCACTGAAGGCGGCGGGCTGGGGTGAAGTCGATGGCAGTCGTATCCGTGTGGAGTTCGCCATCACCGAGGGTCGCCTCATTGGCCAGGGCAGGCGCAAGCAGCCGCTTCTAGCTGACTATGTGCTGGAATACCGCAACAAACGCTTGGCAATAGTGGAGGCGAAGGCACGAGATCTCAACTACACCGAGGGAGTGGGGCAGGCAAAAGACTACGCCGGACGGCTTAATATCCGCTTCACCTACGCGACTAACGGGCTGCAAATTTACGGCATCGACATGCAGGAAGGATCCGAGGGTGATGTGGATTGTTATCCCACACCCGATGAACTCTGGGAAATGACTTTCCCGACACCGAAGGAAGCCTACAAGGTGGAGATTGAAGCGTGGAAATCCCGTTTCGAGGCGGTTCCTTTTGCTTTGTTCAAGGGGCAGTATCAGCCACGTTACTTCCAGCATGTCGCGATAGAAAAAACACTGGATGCCATCGCCGCCAAGAAGAAGCGAATCTTACTCACCATGGCGACCGGCACTGGAAAAACTGCCACTGCTTTTCACATTTGTTGGAAACTTTTTCACGCCCGATGGAATCTGAAACGCGACGGCAAGCGCAGCCCGAGGATCTTGTTTCTTGCGGATCGGAATCTTCTCGCCGATCAAGCGTTCAACTCCTTCGGGGAGTTTGAGGACGATGCCTTGGTGCGGATCAAACCCAAGGACATCAAAAAGAAAGGCAAGGTGCCGACCAATGGCAGCATCTTCTTCACCATCTTTCAGTCGTTCATGGCAAGCGACCAGAGCGAATCTGAAGAGGAGCAACAAAGCGAGCAACAGCAGCAGCAAGAGCAAGGAGTAGAACTGCCTAGAGCTGCCGAGGCGCCGGGCGTATTCAAGGCTGTGAGTAAGAGCTCTAAAGAAGCCGAGGCTTACTTTGGCCAGTATGAGCCAGATTTCTTCGACTTCATCATCATTGACGAATGCCACCGTGGAGGAGCGAATGACGAAAGCACATGGAGAGCGATCATGCATCATTTTTCTCCAGCCGTGCAGCTCGGACTCACCGCCACCCCCAAGCGCGATGTCAATGCCGACACCTACGAATATTTTGGGGAGCCAATCTACACCTACAAGCTCAAGGACGGCATCAATGATGGGTTTCTCACCCCCTTCAAGGTGAAGCAGATCGATACCACTATTGACAGCTACACCTTCACCAAGGCAGACCTGATCAAGCGCGGCGATATCGAGCCGGGCAGGGAATATACAGAAACGGAGATCAATCGAATCATCGAGATCAAAGCCCGTGAAGAATACCGGGTGAAACTCTTCCTCAAGGAGATCAACCAAAACCACAAGTCTCTCGTTTTTTGCGCTACCCAGCGCCACGCAGCCATCGTCCGCGATCTGATCAATCAACACTCTGAGAGCAAGAGCCCGAACTACTGCCACCGTGTCACAGCAGATGACGGTGGTATCGGCGAAGCCCACCTGCGCGATTTCCAAGACAACGAAAAAAGCGTCCCTACCATTCTCACGACCTCCCAGAAGCTCAGCACGGGTGTCGATGCTCCCGAGATCCGTAACATCATTCTGATGCGCCCCGTTAAGTCGATGGTCGAGTTCAAACAAATCGTAGGCCGTGGCACGCGACTCTTTGAAGGCAAAGACTACTTCACCGTCTATGATTTCGTAGATGCGCATGAGCACTTCAAAGACCCCGAGTGGGACGGTGATCCAGAACCACCCGAAGGCGGCGGAGATGGCGAAGGCGAAAAACCACCCTGCAATACCTGTGGCGAACGTCCCTGCATCTGCGAAAAGCCCGCGCCTGACCCATGCCCAGAATGTGGCAATCTACCCTGCACCTGTGAAGGTGGTCCCAGAGAGGTCATCATCGTCGAGCTATCCAAAAGCAAGACGCTAGCAATCGACTCGATGATTCAAACCACCTTCTGGAGTCCCGATGGCACCATGCTCTCGGCTGAAGAGTTCATCCAACAGCTTTTTGGTGATCTCCCCAGTTTTTTCGAAAATGAAGAAGAGCTGCGCAAAATATGGAGCCTGCCAAGCACTCGCAGAAAGCTACTCGAAGAACTCAGCGAAAAAGGCTACACTCATTCACAACTCGAAGACCTGCGCCAGCTCGTTCACGGTGAAGACAGCGACCTCTTTGACGTGCTCAACTACGTCGCCTACCAAAAGGATCTGGTCCCACGCCTCGACCGAGCTACACAAGCTAAGATTCAGATCAAAGATTACGACCCAAAACAGCAAGCCTTCCTCAACTTCGTGCTCTCGCAGTATGTCAAAGAAGGAGTCACCGAACTCGATGACGCCAAGCTAGGCGACCTGCTCAAGCTCAATTACGGAGCGATCGACGATGCCAAAACTGAACTCGGGGCCATCCAGCAAATCCGCAAAACCTTCATCGGCTTTCAGGAGCACTTGTATCAAGCCGCAGCTTCGTAGCGTGGCGATGAAACAACGCCAAGGAAGTTTACTCCAAGTTTGCACGGGATTTGGAATTTAATGATGATTCACCGCCGCCGAAACGTCACCACCAGCGCAGTTCCAATACAGAAAATCCCCATAAAGGTACCGAACACCACCCTGAAGACTGGTCGCATTTGATTGTGCTCAATATATTCAGGCAGGCTACGTGGGAAGTTCACCCAATCACTCAGCCCGAAGCGGAAAAACCCAATCGAAATGACCACTGTGATCACCCAGACAATGATGAGATGTGGCCCCTTACTCATAGCTGTTCATTATACTCTTCAAGCGCCTTGCTAGGGTCTGATAAATATTTTTCACCCCTCCCCTTGACGCAAACTCTACTAAATGTTCACCATCAAGGCAATTCTTCGAACTCCCCAACGTCCACATCAAACCCCTTGTCTCCACTACTCCAATCAACTTCAATATGCTTCGTCTCGCCACTAATTGAAAATTCATACACACGCCGACCATCAGGCTTCTTTCTTTCATCCGCTCTCTCCAAAGCTGAGCACCCTGCATAGCCGTCGATCGTGGGACTTGCGCCAGCCTTAACGATAATTTCAGCTACTTCAAATGAACAAGTCTGAGCCACCAGTCCCAATGGCGTAGTCCCTATCCGTTCAATCTGATAAGCATTGACGTCTGCTCCAGCCGAAATAAGATACTTCAGATCAAGAGATGGTCTATTTTAACTCGTGAGCGTAAAGGTTTGGCGAGTTATTTGTTAAATTTGAATTAAATTATTTTTTTCTTTTCTTATCCGCGCCCATCCGCGTTATCCGTGGTTAAACTCTTCTAGGCTAACCTGAATCGAATCCCTCGCCCGCGAAAGCAGATAGGCGGAGCCAATAGCCATCTAAAATCAACGTCCACCCGCTGTTTTTTTCCTAAGCGAACTCGCCCCTCCACCCTTCGGCGAACTCGGCTTCCGTCTCACCGCCTCAGGCGTGAGTTTCATTTTCAACTTCTCCACCCCCCTCAGAACTTTCAACTCGATGCCCTTACCCACATTGGCGACATAAAAAGCATCCACCAAATCGCTCAAATCAGTGACCTTCACCCCACCCACACTCAACACCACATCGCCCGAACGCAAACCGCAACGCTGCGCAGGGGAATCCTCCCTCACACTCATCACTTGCGGCGTGGTGGACTGCAAATGAAACGACGCCCCGATCCACGCTCTTTCGCTACGCCCACCGCGTTGATGATCTCGCAGCAATTTCTCCAACACCGCGACTGGCAAAGCATGATGCTCCGAGTCACCTTGCAAGCGCCTCCCCGTCAGCACCCCAATCACCGCCCCGCTTCCATCCATAACAGGGCTACCCGCAGCAGCTCTCAACAAATGCATGTTCACTCGATAATAGGAAGTCGGGAACTCCACACCATTATAAACACTGTCCCTGCCAGCTATACGACCCACCACACACACATCCGCCTCGCCCGTGCCTGGCTGATTGATACTGAACACCAAACTGCCCGCTTCGCTCCCCCCCGCGCCAGTTCGCAACGGCAAGGGGCTCAAAGAATCCGTCGCCGCATCTCTCACCTGTATCAAACTCAAACCCGTGCCCGCATCCACCATCAAAACCCTGCCTTCACGTTCCAAACCGCCGCCGCGCAAAATCAAACCCTCATCCTTGCTCACCCCTACCGGAATCAAGGTCGCGTAAATCCCCCCCTTCGCCGCTTTGAAACCCACCGTATGCAGTGATGAAAGGCGCCCGCCCCACAGCACCTCGACCAAAGCCGGCTCCATGCGTTCGTACAAATCCCTCGCCGATACGCCAAAGCGCAGCGATTCATCGATTGCGCTGTCAAAACCCCCACTACCCTGAGTAGCTAGACGGGGAGCTACCGCAGCGGCGGGAAGCTCTTCCAAAGGAGCCTGCGCTTCTACCAAGTCCATCCCCAGCGCGCTCACTAGCAGCGCTACCACACACAAAAGGGACGTTTTTCCCGATCTTAACATCACCGCAAAACCCGCATCAACGGTGAGTAAAAAATCCCACCAGCGAGCCTGCTGCGCTTGCTTAGAACTCGCGCAAAAACGATTGGATCCCAGCTGGAACAATACTTTCATTCGAAGGTTTATCATTATCCAATCGCGGCACCCTGCCTCCACGATTCCCCTGCTCAGACAAATCCCCCTGCTTGTCCATATCGTAAATCACCGTTGTAGAATTGCCGAACTCATCAGCCACGTTAGCTTGGTAATCACCATCGCCAGCTCGGAAATAAAGCCCTATCATCACCGTAGCATAAGCCATCCCAGCTAGATACACACGCTTGCGACTACCTACGCCCCAGAACCAAGTCTCCACCCGATCCCAGAACAAGCTCCACGACGAACGCTGCATGATCTCCAGTCGCTGACGGTCGTGCAAATCATCTAGGAATCGTTCATAAAAACCTTCGGGAGGGTGCTCGTAACGTTTCAAATGAAGCAGCTTTTCCAGCTCATCATACCGCTCGTTCTGTTGATCATTGTTGGACTTCATAACCGGGATAAGTAGTCGTTTTTACACGTGATTTCTGACACTAGACTCGCAAACTTCCAAGCTTGCTGTCATTAAATTTATCTTCTCAGCCTCATCAGCCAAGTCTTTCTTTGTTTTTATTGATGCTCTATTTGCGAAACTCTTCCAGATAATTCTGCAATTGTCGATGCGCATAAAACAATCTAGATCTCACTGTTCCTTCTGATACTCCCAAAATTTTACTGATTTCCGCGTGTGGCATCCCTTGGATATCAAACATCGTCACCACAGCTCTATGGTCATCTGACAGCTCTTGCAATGCCACGTTCAATCTTTGCTGCAATTCGTTGATATTCACCTCTCTGACCGGATCGCTTTTTGACGTCGCTTCGATGAAGTCAGGATCCCGCTCGATTGCCATATCCACATCGTCCAGGCTCATCGCTCGACGCCTACCTCGCTTTTTGAGGAAATTCAAGGTCATGTTCACCGAGATCGAATAGATCCACGTATAGAAAGTCGATTTCTCCTGAAAACGCTTCAGCGAGCGGTAAGCCTTGGCAAACACATCCTGCAGCACATCATTGGTATCTTCATGATTCGAAGTCATGTGATACACCAAGCCATACAACCGAGGCGTGTATTTCACCACCAACTCATCAAAGGCGACCGTATCTCCATCACGAGCGCGCGACACCAGCCCCTTATCCTCATCCGGCTTGCGTTTTTTATGCTGAGGTTTTTTCGATTTCATTCAGACGACCCACCCTGCATCAAGCACGGCGATAAAACAAACAACACACAAGCCAACAAAAACTCAATACCAAATCCACGCTCTCTTCATTTTCACACTACACGACAAAAAATATTTCAGCTGCGGATAGCGTAGATATTCTGATGCTTCCCAGATTGTATTAGAAGAATTCACCCGATCCCTATCAAATTCTCTTTTTCATAAATCCAATTACTTCATTATCTGCGTGCATCTGCGCAATCTGCGGTTCCCCTCTTCCTCCGAAAAAATTCCGTGTAGAACTAGTCATTTCACCTCGCGCTCTTGAGGTCATTTTGATCCATCACCAAGCACACCGACACATACTCGGTATCGGGCAAAATATATTTTTTCACCTCCACCGCCACTTTCCCAACTCCATCAAAACCCAGCACCGCCACAGCAATGTCCTCCGCCAATCGCTCGATCAAGCGCCGCTGCTGCGCCCTAGCCACTTCATGCACCGCCAAACTCACCTGATAATAATCAATCGTGCGCTCAATCTCATCCTGCAAACCCGACAATCTCGCCTGCGGATAAATCCCCAAGTCCACCGTAAGATCCTGCGCCTGTGCTCGCTCCTCATCCGGCACACCCACCTGCGATGAAATCTGCAAACCCTTGATCGTGATTTTATCGCCGTCTTCCATCTTCATCGCCCTGCTCACTAACCAATTCTAAAATCAATGTCCCTGATATTCTCTTTGCCAAAACGCTCCTGCATTTTTGCCAAAATCGCCCCCTTCATCTGCTGCGCCAACACATAGTGAATCGACGGCTGCAACACCTGTACGATCAACACCTTCCGCCGCACCTCAATCGGACGCGCATTGTTAGCGATGTTGCTGCCCACCACCTCAGCCCAAGCCTCCACCATCGCCTCCTGATCCAAGCGTCGATCCAGACCCAGTCCCTGCATCGCCGTCTCCATCACCTCGCCCACTGGACGACTGTAGTTCGACAAATCCTCTGGCTCCCACACCCCACGCCACGCGGCCAGCAAGCGATCTTTTTTGGATCTCACTCGTCGCCTCTTCATCTCACCTCCTTTTTATCTAACTCAGCGATGAATCCCATCCTACCTAGACATAAAAAAACCGCACCAGGCCAGCTCGTGCGGTTTTTCAAAATATAATAATCAGCGAACAGATCAATCAGATCCATTGTCGCCAATCGCTTCAACTGGGCAGCCTTCCATAGCTTCCTCGCACAAAGCGCGTTCTTCGTCATTCTCAGGTTGTTTGTAAACGTATGAGTAACCCCCGTCTTCATTGCGGGTAAAGTTATCAGACGCGGTCTCACGACACAAGTCACAATCAATACATTGGTCGTCCACAAAGAACTCCCCATCTACATTATCAGTATATTTGTCTTCTACTTCAGCCATATCACGTCTGTTTTAAATTTCGATGGATCATAGTGGTTTTCCACGAGCTTGCAACGCCTTTTTATCTAGAAAAACAAATCCCTGCACATTTGTCGGATATTTCATTGGCAAGAACCGTGGTATCGGTTCACTTTGCAGCAATCCTTTTATTGTCTCTGCCGCTAAAATTACCAACCATGTCATCACTACTTCAGATCGCCGACCGTAGCTTTCAATCACGCCTATTTCTAGGCACTGGGAAATTTTCCTCCAATCAAGCCATGCGCGATGGCCTGGAAGCCTCCGGCACCGAAGTCGTCACCGTCGCCCTGCGCCGAGCCGACCTCAGCGCGGATGGTGATCCCTTCGCCGACATCCTCGATTTCATCGATCCAGAAAAATACCTACTGCTGCCCAATACCTCAGGAGCCGCCACCGCCGACGAAGCCGTGCGCCTCGCTCGTCTCGCAGTCGCCGCCGGTCTGCCCAACTGGATCAAGCTCGAAATCCACCCCGACCCCACCTACCTGCTACCCGACCCCATCGAAACCCTCGCCGCCGCCGAGATCCTAGTCAAAGAAGGCTTCACCGTCTTACCCTACATCAACGCCGACCCCGTGCTCGCCAAACGTCTGCAAGACGTCGGCACCGCCACGATCATGCCTCTCGCCTCGCCCATCGGCTCCAATCAAGGTCTGCAAACTCAACGTCAGTTGGAAATCATCATCGAACAAGCCACCGTCCCCGTCGTGATCGATGCTGGACTCGGGGCACCCTCCCACGCCGCCGCTGCGATGGAACTCGGTGCCGACGCCGTGCTCGTCAATACCGCCATCGCCATCTCACCGGACCCACAAAAAACCGCCCACGCCTTCAAACTCGCCACCCAAGCCGGACGCATCGCCTGGGAAACCGGACTGCCCACCGCCCAAACCACCGCATCCCCCACCAGCCCCCTCACCTCCTTCCTCTACGAGTCCTAATTTCAAATCTCAAATCTCAAATTTCATAATTCATAATTCATAATTCCCTCGTGCCCCTGCTCAGCGTTCACAACCTCAGCATCACCCAAGCCAGACCCGATCGCTGGCTACGCTATCAAGCCGCCCCAGAGAAATTACTCGACCAAATCAGCTTCGAGCTCGAAGAAAAACAATGCCTCGCCATCGTCGGCGAACAACACAGCGGCAAGATGCCGCTCAGCCTCGCCCTGTTGCGCCTGCACCCCGTTTCTTCAGGACAGATCCACTATCGAGGACAAGACCTCCTCACCATGAACCGCCAACAGCTGCGCCAAACCCGCCAACAAATCCAAGCCATCTTCCCCGACCACTTCACCGGACTCAACCCACAGCACAACCTAGCCCAAATCCTACAAGAACCCCTCAGCGTGCATTTCCCCCAGCTCAGCATCGCAGAAAAAAAACACCGCCTCGACTACGCCCTGCAATTAGTCGGCTTGAGCGATCCCAATTCTGAATCTGAATCCAGCGATCCACCACGCGACCTGCTCGAACTCTGGCCCGACGAGCTCAGCGCCGATCAACGCATCCGCCTAGCCCTCGCCCGCGCCCTGATCGTCGAGCCACGCCTATTGATCTGCCATGACCTCACCGCCGGCCTAGACAGCCCCCTGCAAGCAAAAATCCTCAACCTCCTGCTCGATCTACGCGACACCCTCAACTTAAGCCTATTATTTGTCACACATGATCTTGCGATTGCCGACCACATGAGTGACCGTATGCTGATCCTGCACCGAGGCAGCATCGTCGAAAGCGGTCAACCCGCAGAAATCATCCGCCATCCCAAACACAGCTACACCCAAAAACTCGTCTCCTCGACCACCACCATCTAAAAATTCCTAATTCCTAATTCTAAATTCTTCTTCAAGTGACTCCTCTTCTGCGAAAATTTCTCGGCCTCAACTGGGTATTGGTGTTCACCATGCTCGGGCTGATTGTTTTTGGCATCTTCTCCATTTACGGAGCCAGCTGGATGCGCTCCGACCCCGCCCTCGTCAACAAATGGCGAGATCAACTCAACTGGGTCTTCATCGGCTTGGCGGTGTTTTTTGTCGTCTCCCTGATCGACTACCACTGGGTCAAATGGGCCTCCATCCCCTTTTATCTAGGCGCACTGACCCTACTTCTAGTCGCCGAATTCAAAGGCATCGAAGTTCACGGCACCCAGGGCTGGCTACGCATTCCCGGAGGCATCACCTTCCAGCCCTCACAGGTCGCCATCGCAGCCGGTATCATCATGTTAGCCGTCGTGCTCAGCCACTTGCATCAAGTCCACGCCATCTTCCGCAATCACTTCCTGCGCGTATTCGTCGCCGGAGCCGTCGGCGGACTGCCCTTCCTGCTAGTGCTGAAATCTGGAGACCTCGGCTCCGCCCTCGTCTGGGCACCCGTCATCGGCGCCATGTTACTGATCGGCGCCATCCCCTTTCGCTACCTCATCGTCATCATCCTCTCCGGCACCCTCATCCTACCCTTCGCCTACTTTTTCGGACTCAAAGACTATCAGAAAAAACGCATCACCGTGCAGATCGACATGCTGATGGGTCGAGAAGTCGATATCCGCAACGAAGCCTACTCCGCCCACAACAACCTGATGGCAATCGGCAGCGGCGGTTGGGGCGGCAAAGGTTTCAAAAACCCCGACACCCTCAACTACAAAGGCTTCATTTCCAAAGACACCGCCATCACCGATTTCATCTTCCCTGTGATCGCAGAAGAACATGGTTTTCGCGGATCCTTCCTCATGCTCTCCGCCTTCTTACTGCTTCTGCTGCAAAGCCTCTTCGTAGCTTTTTACGCAAAAGACATGATAGGTCGATTGTTAGTTGTCGGAGTCGTCGCCCTCTTCTTTGCTCATATTTTCCAAAACGTCGGCATGAACGTCCTGCTCATGCCCATCACCGGTATCCCACTCCCCCTCATCAGTTACGGCGGCACCTTCATGGTCATGGTGCTCTTTCTTCAAGGACTGCTACAAAGCGTCTGGGTGCATCGGCACGCCACAGAAAACGAAAAACCCGAGTCCAGCGGAATGCAAGTCGATCACTTGACTTAAGTAATAAGAATACGTGAAAATCCACCTCAACTAGTTCACATTAGGAAAATAACTCTTATTCATGGAGTCTTCCCGTGTGTCTTAGTAAACCTACGCCTACCTCGATTGCCTCACATACAAAATCGCCCACCACTACATTTTTTGAAATCGAAAAATTTAACTACTGATCCCGCAGCCGAAAGACTGATATATAATATTTTCACGACTTACTTCTTCCTCTTTATCAGTGGTAATCAGTGCCATCAGTGGTTAAAAACTCTTTTACCATCCAGTGTAGCAAGTTTTAGTTGAGCTTCACCCTTTTCTCTCTAACCATAGGCGACCAAGACATCCTAATATCGCCCGATCCTAGACCTCAAATACAAGCACATATGAAAATCGCATTTCTCACCGCCGGCGGACTCGCACCTTGCCTCTCCTCCTCCATCGGAGCCCTGATCGAACACTACCAGACGCTCGCCCCCGACGCTGAATTTGTCGGCTACCTCAACGGCTACCAAGGCCTGCTGCTCGGCAAGTCCATCACCTTTCCAGAATCCGCCAAAAGCAATTACGAAGTCTTTTATAAATTCGGCGGCAGCCCCATCGGCAATAGCCGCGTCAAGCTCACCAACGTCAAAGACTGCGTCGCACGCGGACTCGTGCAAGAAGGCGAAACCCCGCTCAACGTCGCAGCCGAGCAGCTGCGCAAAGACAAAATCGACATCCTCCACACCATCGGCGGTGACGATACCAATACCACCGCCGCCGACCTCGCAGCCTACCTGCACCAACACGAATACGAATTCACCGTCGTCGGTATGCCCAAAACGGTCGATAACGACGTTTACCCCATCTCCCAATCCCTCGGAGCTTGGACCGCCGCCGAGCAAGGCTCAGTGTTTTTCCAAAACATCGCCAACGAAAACACCACCAGCGCACGCCAGCTCATCATCCACGAAGTGATGGGTCGCAACTGCGGTTGGCTGACCGCCGCCACCGCCGCCGCTTACCGTAAAGATCTATCCACCTGGGATTTCTTTCCCGAAGTGCTGCTCACCCAAGAGCGCTGGGACATCGACGCCGTCTGGATTCCCGAGATGCCTTTGGATTTAGAAAAAGAATCCGCTCGCCTGCGTCAACGCATGGATGAAAAAGACTGCGTCAATATCTTCATCAGTGAAGGCGCCGGCGTCGATGCCATCGTCAAACAAATGGAAGCCGAAGGCAGCGAAGTGCGCCGCGACGCTTTTGGCCACGTACGCCTCGACGAAGTCAACGTCGGCCAGTGGTTCGGCAAAGAACTGAAAAAAAGCCTCGGCGCAGAAAAAGTGCTAGTGCAAAAAAGCGGCTACTTCGCCCGCTCCGCCGCGCCCAACGAAGCCGACCTCGAGCTCATCAAACAGAGTGCCGAAGTCGCCGCCAAAGGAGCCCTCGCCGGCACCAGTGGAGTCGCCGGACTCGACGAAGATCAAGGCAATGAAATGCGCGTGATCGAATTCCCCCGCATCAAAGGCGGCAAACCCTTCAACACCGAAGAACCCTGGTTCATCGAGATGCTAAAAGAAATCGGCCAAGTGTAAAGCTGATCGACCACTTGGAGGGACAAATTCCACCTTGCCCCTCATTTATTTCAAATTCGTTGTCAGCGAAGCGGCTATCGTTGTCGTCATCGTAATCGATCCCGCATATTCGAAAACGATCACGATTTCCCAAAAAAACTGACCGGCAATGTAAAACAGCTTTTTAAGCTGTCCTTCTCATGAATTAACCTTCCCACGGAGCTAGCAAATTTCACCTTTCTTCGCCAGCCGCGAGATAATCAAAACAACTTTCGTGTGCTGCGTCAATTCGCAGCTTCGCAACTTTTCAAACATTCCTCTTGCCAAAACTTTGCCAGCTTAGTATAAAATTCATCACACCTAGACATCACCAAACAAGCGTGCCCCAAACCACACACAACTTAGACACAGCCTCCAGCGCACACTCCGTGTATGTCATGTCTAT
>JAKISY010000112.1 GCA_021648365.1 Verrucomicrobiales bacterium | reverse complement strand
TATTCCCCGTTAAGTCACCGCTCCAGCCTGTGAACTCCCAACCTGAATCAGGCGTGGCGGTCAATGGTGCTGCGGTGCCACCATCATAAGCACCTGCTCCACTCACACTACCGTTGCCAGTGGTGTTAGCCGTTAGCGTGTATTGTGTTTTGACGAAAGTTGCCGTCACCGATTTATCAGCATCCATAGTGATGCTTATAGGCGTAGCCGCGCCTGATAGGCCTGCGCCGCTCCAGCCGCTAAATTCCCAGCCAGCATCGGCAGTAGCACTCAGACTTGCCAAATCGCCACTATCGTAAGTGCCTGCTCCAGTCACGCTACCGTTACCAACCGTGTTAGCGGTCAGCGTGTATTGCGTTTTGACAAAAGTCGCCGTCACCAATTTAACCTCGTCCATGATGATGGTGGCAGGGTTACTATTGCCAGATAGGCTTCCGCTCCAGCCGCTGAACTCCCAGCCAGCATCGGGCGTAGCGCTCAGTGTCACTTCGGTGCCACTGTCGTAAGTTCCCGCTCCAGTCACACTGCCATTGCCTGTTGTGCTTATTCCGAGCGAATAGCTCACCACACTGAAAGTCGCGGTCACCGTCTTATCACTATCCATAGTGATAGTGGCTGGATTCGTATTCCCAGTAAGAGCACCACTCCAACCATCAAATTGCCAACCCGCATCAGGCGTGGCGCTTAGCGTTGCTTCCGTGCCTTCTGCGTAATCACCCGCTCCGGATACCGTGCCGTTGCCGGTGGTGTTTACGGTCAACTCATTAGTTAAAGACGGTGCCCCCCCAGGCCATAGTGGCAACAACCCAATGACTTCATCTCCAAATTGATAGGGCCCAGCATTGCTACCGTCGGGCATCATGCCAATGGCGGGTGATCCTGTTTTATAGATATAGTTTTTGTCGTTTAAATTATCGAATAAGTTCCCTGGAGTTTCAGTAATGCTATTAGCATCTGGGTTATCGACATTAAGCGATACAAACTGAGCACTGAGCGCCGCTTGCCAAGGAGTTAATGTAGAAAAGCTCTGAGACCCGCTACCATAAGTGTCTGCACCGACTATCGTATTGAAAGTGTTATAGATATTATAATCTGAAACATTTAGAACGGGCTTTTTACCTAATGCCGAAGCTGAGTTCCAAGCTATATATTCCGCGTTTACTCTGGTGCGAATAATTATGTTTCCTTTTAGCGTGATGTTCCTGGATGCATCAACCTTAATTCCCCTAGAATTTGCAATACCCTCCCCATCTATCAAATTGTGCTCAATCCGCATATCGCCACTTTGCGCATAAGCACCACCCATTTCAATACTCACACCGCCTTGTTCATTAGCTCCATGCCCATAAAGAATGTTGTGATGTATATAGTTGTCTCCTGACTCTGGGGAATTTGTTCCCCTAATGCCAACCCAAACGGGCCTACCCGTTACATTTATTTTATTGTATCTAACTTCCGAAGTGAAAACTTTTCCCCGTGTAGCAAGATCTGTAACATAATGATCTTTCCAATAAACACCATTTTGAGTATCTGAAATGTCATTATGTTCTACAAGAGCATTGATAACTCCGAAGGCTTGAATGCCGTTCGCATTTTGTGAAAAACCAGTTTTGATTTTTTCCAGTTTGTTATTCCTAACAATCCAATCTTTAGATCCCCACATGCCGATTGCGGCACAATTTTTTCCGCCTGGACCGTATGTGTTATAAATATAACAGTTCTCAACAACAATCCCAATAGCCATTCGTGACTCATCGGCTACTGCGTTTTCAACTTGCCCATAAGATGCTATGCCAATAATAAAGTTGTTTATAAAGGTCAACCCTTTGATATGCACATAATCATAATTTCTGGTGACCAATCCGAGACGCTTCATTTCGCTATCAATAATGACCTGCCCTTCATCACCTGGAGCAGCTTGTATAGTGATAGGGTTTTCAGCCGTTCCGTTATAGTCCAGCCCTAAACTTCCATAGTCAGGTGTGAACCAGAGAGCTTTTGTCGTATGTGGGCTCGCCTCAGTATCTTCGATATAAGTTCCAGCTCCGATATTAACAATATCCCCTGGTTGTGTTGCCATACTGATGCCTTTTTGAATAGTCAAAAAAGCATCATCCGTCGCATTGCTGCCGCCATTGTCATCGCTACCAGTTTTTGACACCCAGTAAATATTGCCAGTTACTATTTCACTGAACCCAGCCGTCACCGTCTTATCACCATCCATGGTGATGGCGGTAGGATTCACACTCCCCGTCAGATCACCACTCCAACCATCAAATTGCCAGCCCGGATCAGGTGTTGCGCTTAGCGTTGCTTCCTCGCCTTCCGTGTATTCACCCGCTCCGGAGACGCTACCGTTGCCGGTGATATCAACGGTCAACTCATTGGTTTGTGGTAAATCGTTGCTTGTTGGACCGTGTACAGAATTGGCGCGTATTCTAAAATCGTCTATCAAAAATTTGGTATCGACAAGAAAGCCGCCTCCAGTAGCTCCATTTGCCCAGCCTAGAAGGGTTCCTTTATTTAAAAAATTGCCTCTTTCAGAAAAGGCAAGCATCCTATTGGAGGGTACTCCATGCTCCCAACTAGATACCAAATCTGAATTGGTCGATATAATTAATTCTCCATTTTTGTATATTTCATAATAACCAAAATCTCCTTCTTCGGTAGCTAATTCAAAAAATATTTGATACTCTGCCCAACCTGCTCCTGTAAAATAGGGGGGACCTCCTGTGCCACTTGGATTTCGAGACCATCCATAATTCATACCATCTACTCCTACATTAATGAATGAATAGCCCGAAGTAGCTTCGGCACTAACAACAACATTTCCCGCAGCGGTACCATAGGTTCCAGAATACAAATAGAAAAATTTATGATTCAATTCAATCGGCACATAATCTGCAGGTGTAAACATCCTAAAGCTGACCTCAACCTGCACGGCATCAATACCAAGAAGGAAATCATATTCCGACCACGAATCGCCAGCCCCCTCGCTGTTGGGGACATACCTTGCTTCTAAGACCTTGCTCGTTGCATCAGCTCGATCTACGCCATAACTCATGTAAACTCCAGAGCCTGACCAGAAACTATTATCAACAGCTCCCTCAAAATCATCAAAGAACTCCCATTCTGGGTTAACTAAAGTGGTTTGAGCCTCTAAACTTACAGCCGCCATAAAGAGGCAACTGCAAAAAATGAGTGCTCTCATAAAATTTGATTTCACATTCATAACTCTTCTTTTTTGATGATTTTATATTCTGGTTTCACTTCTACTACAATACCACCGATAAAAACAACCCAACTTCTCACATAAAAACTCCAATTTTTCACTGCTAATTTAATTGACCGTCAAATAAAAAATATAAACCCTCAGCGCCGCAAATTTTGTTAACTTTATTACACTAAATTTCGACAATCTAACTCCTTTGCTTTCAAACATTACTCTCCAGCTGTGTTATTTTCGAGTATTTGCCTCCAGCTATTTGCCTCCGGCTATCTCCACTTCGTTACGGTTCCACTTCGTTACGGTTCCACTTCGTTACGGTTCCATTGCATTCCGATTCACTTCTTCGGCTCAACAATCGCTATTCATCAATCGCCAATCCATTCCCCTCCTTGATTGGCGAGTAACGACTGTTGACCTCCGATTTCCGATGTATTTTCAAATTTGCCTTCAGGTAGTATCCTCCGGCTGTCTCCGCTACGCTGTGGTTCAAATCCCTCATTTATTTTCCTTCCCTCATGCACAAACACCATATAAACTCGCAAACATGTCACTCTTGCGCATCGCACTACTACTCGAAACTTCACGAGAATACGGGAGAGGCTTGCTGCGCGGCGTCATTCGCCACCAACAAGAATGCGAACCCTGGTCCGTATTTTGCAAAACTCATACGCTCGACTCGCCCCCTTCTGCCGAGTTTGAAAGCTGGCAAGGTGACGGGATCTTGCTGCGCACCGACAACCCGCTTACCGCCGAAGTAGCCATCAACAAAGGGCTGCCGATCATCGACATGAGAATCTCGCTCAAGCAATTTGAGCTACCCATCGTAGGAATCGATAACTACGCCATCGTAAAGCTGGCAGCAGACCATTTAATTGCACAGGGGCATCGTCGGTTTGCCTTCTATGGAACCCCGCCGACGGAATACGTTTATATGGATATGCGTGCAGTGGAGTTTACTCGAGTTATAGAGAACTATGGCTATAGCTGCGAAAGCTATCAACACGCTAAAGGAAAAAAAACCTGGGACGCCGAACAAACGCACTTGATTCAATGGCTCAATGCCCTCCCCAAACCTATCGGCATCATGACTTGCAACGACGACCGTGGTCTGCAGTTGCTTGATGCCTGCTTGAGAGCAGGACTAGCTGTGCCTGATGATGTGGCAATCGTCGGTGTGGATAACGATCCATTCCTTTGCAACCTGTCCACACCTCCACTCACTAGTATCGACATCAATCTGGATAACATCGGCTACGAAGCAGCTAGCCAACTCACTCGTATGATTCGAAATCATGAAACTCCTCCCTCTCTCAACTTATTGCAACCACGTAGAGTGGTTATTCGACAATCCAGCGATCTCCTATCAATCAGTGATGTGCATGTGAAAGAAGCTATCAAAATCATTCGTGGCCACGCTTGCCAGAATGTGAGCATCGAGCAACTTTTAAGCAGCATTCCCCTATCGCGAAATACCTTGTTAGCTCGCTTCAAAAAAATCGTCGGACACTCGCCCAAAGCAGAAATGATCAGAGTGAGGATTGAGAATGCCAAACAATTACTACGCACCACGACACTAAGCGTAGCAGAGATAGGTGAAAGATCAGGTTATACCGAATCTAAATATTTCACCATCATCTTCAAACGTAAGACAGGGGACACTCCCCTTGCCTATCGCACCAAATACCAAGACAACACTGGAGGCGAAGCCAAAAGCGAAGAATGGCAGGAAAAAGTAAGACCACTGGAGTGAATCGTGATCAAAGCTTCTGCTCCAGCTTGTAGGTCACTATCTCATCTGCTGAGACGATATGAAAGCCGTCACAATTGATACCTGACAGCACCGACACTGGTATCAACTGCTTTTCGTGGCTGGAAAATTGCGGCACCACTGACATATTTTTTACCGAAACACATTCGATTCGTCCCAAGCCAACGGCTATGAGCTTTGCGCTTTTAGTAAACGTGACTCTAGCCTGTTCTAGTTCATCATCGAATACCTCAAATTGTCCCCAGTGAGCATCCCCCATCACCAGCGCCGCCCCCCGATCCATTCCTACCGCCAGACGAAGCAGTGTGTGCGGTGGCGTGACCGCCAAATCCGTAACAGCTGATGGCAACTCGAACCATTGAACCACACCGCGATAAAAGCGCCCAAGATGATTCCCTATGGAAAAAAACACCTGCTCATTGGTGGCGATCATATGCACCTGAATATGGATCAAATCCATCTCCTCCCTAGGCAGCATTGCCACATGATGACTACTGGTCATTTGTCCAGCATCTTTGAACCAGCGAAGATACAGCTCGTCCTCAGCATAACTTAGCTTCACCAGAAGCCCGGTATCTTCAGCAATGCACATGCCGATCACTGTGCCATCCTGACTCATCGTATTTTCAATCACGCATGAACCGCTGCCTGCAGTATTAAAAGTTCTTGGTTCGATTCCCCCAAAAAGCGTCTCAACCGACCATTCCCCTAAAAGAATAAACCTCGACGGCTGGCCTGAATTTTTGCTCTTATTAAAAATAAAGGGCACTTTCTGATTAGGCTCAGGATAATCTGGCCAATCTTCACAGTGAAAATAACCGGGGTGAGAACCGTCTGCGTAATCAGCAAAAACCAAACGGAAGGTGCTTTTGTCTGCCCCTCCCCCGATGCAAGCTATGCCTCCTGCTCCAGAGATTGCCTTGAAGCAACTAAATCCTCCCGAAAAAGAACCGGCATCACTCTGGACAAATTTAACCTTCCCTTTACCGGTCAAACCTGGCGCCGCTGGCGCGCGCGCAGGCGTCAATCGCTCACTGAAACGCCTTGCATCGCGTAACAACAACAGGTCGTTAGGTTCTACTTTGGGCAATTTATTCAGTAATTCTACCGAGTGGCTTCGTCCCCCACCTGTATTTCTGGATACCACCACTCGCACGGTGTCAGCGGCTAGTTCGACCACTGACTGGGCAGGATAGGAACGACTGAGCGACGTCAACTGGTCACACAAAACTACTGATTTGGGCGCTGGAAGCGGACTGTCTCGCAGACTCACGATACGACGATAGGCTTCCGCATGCCTCTCAAGCTCTTCCAATAACTTAAATTCCTCACGAAGACAGGCAGCTGCCTCTCCACTGTTAGGCCAAGCATCTCGATAAATGGTCAAAGCCCGTTGATCATCATCGAACTGCTGTCTTGCCAACCGGGCGGCTTCCTTCGGATGGTTAGACTTCAAATAGTGGCTAATCGCATCTTCATAAGACTGCCTACTTTCCTCAGACCGATTTAATTTGGCATACAAATCCCCAAGCGCTTCAAAATCCTCGATCTCTTCATACAGCCGAATGGCATCCTCAGTCAATCCCGCCTCACGAAAACAACCCGCAGCCGCGTGAGGGTCTTTTAGCTTTTTCTCATACAGCACGGCAGCCTCTCGGAAAAGCCCCCCTTGCCGCAAAGCGTTGGCAGCCGAATAAAAATCCCCTAACAGATTGGCAAAAATATAAGCCGCCCGCCGAAAACGCCCGAGTTGGATTTCACGGTTCGCGGCACTTCGATACGCACCAGTGAGTTGAGCATAATCGACAGGATCAAGCATCCAAGAGGCAATGGCTCCACCGCTATTAAACAAGCTACTCAAATTGAAATTCACATTACGCATCCCCAGTCCCCCTCCCGCCCCTGCGCTGCCACGACTTTGCGGCCCATGATCCCCGAGCGGCAGGGCAAACTTCAAACCCTTCTCGGGATCGTTTTTTAGCAGATCGAGCAGACGAGTGATTTCCCGATTCTGCGATGAAGACAATTTAGAAATGTGACGCCCTGCCCAGTCTTCGAGGTGGTTGACCCAAGTTGGTGTAAGGGAAGTTTGCGGGAAAAAGTTGGTGAATTTCTGCACCCCTTTAAAAAAAGTATCCTTAGGTAAGTTTACGAGATCAGCAAGCGTATTGCTTAATAAACTTTCTCCAGCACGCTTAGGCAGATCATCTGGATTTTCTGACCCGATGTCCTCCTGGCCTTGCTCGATCATGCTTTCTGGATCGTCTGGCAAAATCACACTGACCCCCTGAAGCCCTAATGACAACGGTTCTCCGGGATGAGCCATAGACCAATTCCTGCTACTAATTTCTGGACTTTTGAGTAAATCCTCTAACGTCAGCGCGTCCTCTTTTTCAAAAGAAATCAAGCCCAAGCTTGGATGCAGGAAAGCAAAGTCATGAGGCACCAATATTTCCTCGTCAGCTTTAATAATGGGGTGCCGGAGCTGAGTGCATGATAGGATCGCCAGCTTATTGAAAATACGGTGACAGGGTAATGCGTGAGGAATCGCTGAAATCATAAGTGCCTCAGGTGTTACCACCAACAACGCTGCGGGCGTAACAGGAGAATGCGCTGCCGGCAAGATGAAGAGTTCCAACTGTGTTTGATCAACAGGCCAGCGACAAATCTCGGCCAACCATACCGCAGGATCACCCCCAGGGATCATCCAAAGACCCGCTGATTCAGCAGACTTCGCATCCGTAACAACCTGCAATGTAAGAGGGAAATCAATCACCCTTCAACCTCCCTAATTTTACCACAAAATTTGGCAACATAATCGTAAACCCGCATTGCTGATATGGATTCATGATTGCCAATAAAATAAGCTTCACCAAAAAATTCTCCAGTCGAGATCCAACCCGACAGCGGTCCATCGTTGAGAACTAGAGTGATCTCAGGAATATCGGGATCTATACTTTTCAAATGTAACATTCCTCGCGAATCCAGCAAGGCGACACTGCCGTCATCAAATTTGGCACTACGCAAACGGTAGCCTTCCTGACGAGTGGAATGTTGACTGAATTTGACTTCTTTACGAGCAACAGCATTCATTGATTCAGGAGCTAGGGAAAAACACAAATATCTATCATCGATGCCTTTATAGAATTTATTATCCAGATAGAAGCGTCCACAATTTGATGCGACCAAGCCTATTGTATCCTGCCACAATACCACCGATTGGTATTTTTTCCGCACTGTGTGTGGATTCTCCAGAAAAGGTGCCACACGAGGATCTCGAGAAAGCAAACTTGTCGCATTCTGATAGGTCTCTGCTGTTCTATTGCCCAAATTGATACGATAATAAGAGTCTTTAGCTTTTCCAAAAACACCTCTTGTCTTAAAAACCAGTATCGCCTTATCTTGCGAGGTATAAACTGGCGTTACGGCAAGCCCAGGTTTAACTAAGGATTCAAAAGCAAGCGAATCCTCACCGTCCACAAGAGCTACTCTTCCGCTCCACTCAACAGCGACTGGCGTATCATAATCTGGATGTTCGACAACCACCGAAAAATTACCGTGCGTCAAGGGCAGTCTGGTGGCAGATAACGGCGCATCCGTGATGGCATACCACCCATCTGAGCAACGCACAAAACGATCACTGACCGACAGAGGCTTCCCTGTCAGAACGACTCTCCTCTGCTCTATGCCATCGTAGAGACCGTATGAAATCACCTCCTTATCACAAATCAAAATCAAGGTATCACTCAATACTATTGCGTATTGCGGTTTCGATTGGATCGGTATTCTAATGGTTTCACAGCCGCCACTCTGCAGATCAATCACAAGCACTGATACCAGATCATGGCATGCACTCACCTGCATAAAACGGCGTGATTCATGATCCATACTGCAGAAAAAAGTTAAGCCTCCCGAAGACTTGCCATGCAAAATGACGGCTCCTTCATCCGGATCATAAAAATGCAATATCTGATGTTTTTTGGTGCGGGTAATGAGGCCTATTTTCGGATGGAAAATCGTATTTAATCGATCTGCATTGCAGGAGATCAGCAAAGGAAAAAAGTCCAGTCTGAGGATAAGAGGCAGATCGACATCTACATCTTCGCGCAACAAGCTAGATGATCTTTCCGACCTCACCGGTCGAACACCCCTCCCCGACCCTCCACCCCCACTCAAGACCGCTGGATCGAGACGCAAAGATCGCAGCTCTTTGAACCCAGCTGCGCTGTGGCTTAAAAGCTTGCATTGACCATCACCGTTTACCGTAACCACAAAAAACGCTAGTGATTTTTGTGACATTTTCGCCAGCGTTTTACGGAAGCCTGAATCATCTAATACATTCGGGTGAATGATCAAAAAAGGCTCGCTTACAGACTCTCTGTTCGAGTTTCCAACAGATATATCATTCAGAAATTCGACCACCTTTGCTCCAGGATGTTCAACAGAACTAAGACGAGCAAGCTGCTCCACAAGTCCCTCACGACTCCTCAAATCGACCGCCAACAGTTGCTCATCTGATGCACCCTTATCAATGGACCAGACCTCCACTCGATCTTTTTTATCAACCGTAGCCGCCAGTGCTAGCGCCACAGCATGGGCAAACACTCGCGGAATACCCCACATCCGAATGCTGGTATCGATGAAAAGTGAACGCTTCCGCGGCGCTTGTCGTGGAGGCGTTTCACGGCGCAAATAAAGAGCTTCATTGAGAGCGACGCGAGTCACTAGGACATCATCATCCTGAGCAAGTTCAGAGAGTAATAAACGATCGATATTCCCTCGGTTGGCTATGTCACTGAAGCCCCCTCGCGGACGATCATCCGGATTGGCTAGATCACGAGGCACGTGCATCGTGCCCATGAGATCCCTAGCAAGCATCGCCAAAGCGGATAGCTCGTGGTCATCCCCCTCGATCAGAGAGCTGATCAAATCCCGAACAACTAACTGATCTGGTAACCACTCCTCATCCACTTGATCACTGGCAGAAGCAGGTACTACATCGAGACCTGTTTGGCGGCGCAGCCCAACGGATTCCACATCTTTCAGAGATGGTAAAATCTGCAAAAGGTTGCTAACGCTTTGGGCCAAACCACTGGAACCCATCCGCTCCGGCATGTAAGTAAGAATCGTCGCATCCACTTCCAACGAATCCCCATCTTCATGCAAAGGAGCCAAAATGCGGCCTGAGCTTCCAGCCTGGAGGTCATAGGCGATCAGCCCTTCAACTCGCGCCACAATGGAACCTTGCTTTATTTTTTGTCCCACCGTGACAAATGGAGCCCCAGCAGACTGAGCATTCTTATTGCGGTAGATTCCAGGTATAGGAGATTTCACCACATGCAGCCCTTCTTCATTAATCCGAATATAACGAGGCAATTTGGGATTCACCTCATCCGCAAGAAGCCCTCTTGCCATCATCTTGGCAAGAATATGCGCATAAGCTGGCTTCAAATAATCACCCGACTTTTCAAAAACCCGTTCACATACAGCTACCTTGGTATCTAAACACGGATTGACAGCATAAAGGCGGTGCACTGCATCCAGCCCTTCCAACAAGGGCGCCACCCAATTGATGATAACTTGAGAATCTGACATCGGGTCCGTCTCAAGCTCACGAAGATATTCCATAAACACCGCCTTCCCTCCGGTGTTTTTCTCGTTCCAATTCTGACGGCAAGCCGACAATACCAGCACCAGCTCCTCGAAACGCGGAAGACCATGTTCTTTCAAACGATCAATCACACGCTCAACTTCCTGATGAAAAGCGATAGCACTTCCGGAATACCAAGTGATCGAATCTACGCTATCACTCCAGCACCAGAATCCCTCCGGGGTTTCTGCTCGCAGATAATCACTGACATTTCTTTCTTCCATCCGAACCATGAATTGGGGGCTATTTTAGCGCAGCTAGCAACTCCTTGGTTTGACGCGCTGCCGAGCGGGTAGCGCTGATGAAATTAGCTGCTTCGATTTTTTCCCAACAAGTATTAGGCAACAATATCGCCAGATCCTTGCCTACCAGATTTAGATACTTCCTAAGAATGTCTGTAGCGATAGCGGGAGACCAGGTATAACCAAGATCAGTGACTATACCGTTGATCTCCACCAAACGATTCCCTGTTATCGAAGGAAGCGGACTTCCTCTGACAATAACATCCCCCTCTATTGAAGCGGCAAAACTCAGTGGCTTCAGTCGGATGTCAGCAGCAGCGTTGGCAAAATCACACCACGCTTCAGCTGAAACTCGAATCAAATTTGCGTCAACTAACTCCCTCGCTCGAACCCGGGTGACCGCAACCCCTTGAATACTTGTGATAGGAAGTTTGCTCGGCAGTTTTCCCGGAATCAAGGCGATAGATAAAGTTTCCCATTCGATGTCTGGAACGGATCGCACTGGCAAGCTTGCACCCAGTGGAATTAATTTACTTTCCGACTCATCCACTTGATACAATTGCTCAAAAGGCAAAGCGAGCACGCAGGGACTGATTTCCGGTCCTCGCAGCCATCGGCAACTTGGATGATTTGCGTCCCGCCCAATCTCCACAGCAGTATCCCCCCGCAACCCTACCGTCGCGACGAGGCACCTCTCATCTACAAGAGCCATCCATGGGCGAACTTCCACCAGGCCAAACGGAGCTTTTTTCACGGTTTGATTTGAGACCATAAGTAGACAATTTTTTCGGCTATAGCGCTTCGCTGTTCATCATTTTTCACAAATTGACTACGACCTTCGAGCAAAGCTAGACGATCTCGTATCGAAGAAACATGAGGTTCATCTCTATCGAGTTCTTCCCCGATCTGGTCCAAATCACTGCTGATTTGTTCCGCATCAGGTTCATCATTGGCAGCTGCCTGCGGATGACGTTCGCTCCTCTCCCCTTCCTCTGCAGCCGCTTCCATCGTCTCGGTAACGGCAGAGCTCAGCAGCTCTCGTTGCTCATCCAAATCCCAAATATGCTGCATGATCCAGAGGTCACTCACCTGCGCCTGCATCCTGCCGCACAGCAACGCACTCGCAGCTATCAGCCTTTGCAATTTAACTGCTCGACGATCAGATATCTCAACCCCCACAGAACGCAACCGCTTGACGAGATCAATATAAACTGAAATCACTGGCTCCAGTGACACCTCTGTGACAAGAGAGCGTAAATCAATAATCTCTTCCAAGCTCACCGCCCTCTCAGGCATGTTTTTTTGCGCAGCATCGAGCTTCCAACCGGCTTCAAGCACCGCCCCAAGATGTTCACTATCAACGTTATCGCTGACCACTCGGAGAATGAAACGGTCAAATAAAGCCTGCAGCGCCTCTTCTTCCGGCAGGTGATTACTGGCACCTACCCCCATCAATAGTGGCAGCTCCATGATTTCACGCCCACGTCGCAATTTGCGCTCGTTCAGGACGGTTAGGAGGCTGTTGAGGATAGCGCTGTTCGCATTCAGCAATTCGTCTAGAAACACCAAATTCGCTTCTGGCAACATCCCCTCGGTGTTCGTAACCAAGTCGCCTTCGCGAAGTCTGCGAATGTCGAACGGCCCAAAAAGTTCGTTTGGCTCAGTGAATCGCGTCAGCAAATACTCAAATGTATTGATCTGCAGCCTGCGACCAAGCTCATGAACAAGAGCGCTTTTTGCAGTGCCTGGAGGACCTAGAATGAAAAGATTTTCGCCTGCGACTAGACAAATCCCCATAAGATCGATGATCACGTCTTTCCCTACAAAACTGGACTTGAGTGGGGCTAAAACTCCATCCAATAGGCGCCGACCAATCGCTAGGCGTGAGTCACCAGTTTCCGATGGGGGCGATGTGACAACAATGGATTGATTCATGAATTGATATTAAAAGGTATCATCTTAGGTAGGGAATTCAGATTGAGCAAGAGCGCATGCTAACTTTGGAGCCAGATCCGAAAAATGGCCAAGAGCTTCTCTGACCTTGCGACGAGTGACGACATCCCCTAGACGGTCAATGCTAGCCGTAGCTATGATCCGATCAATGTAGATAGCCGATAGAGTTGGATGTTGATGAATTTTCAATATCTCACTCGGCAAAGGTGATTCTGGCAAAGGAATTCCGACAGAAGAAAGAGGGAAACGTGCCGCTACAGCTACTATGCTCGCTACCAGCGGATCGTTCGTCGAAGCATTTGCAGCAAGTCTGTAAATGGCTGGAAGATGGCGCAAGCATAGATCGATTGACCAAATAGCTGACGCTCCGTCAACAAGAATGGACGATGACAGCTGCTGTATTTCATTGGTCACTGATTCAGCAGGTATTTCACGAAACACTAGAAACTGCCCTAATCGATATAAGAGAACCGCCCCCTGATGTGCCGATGAAAGCAATAAGTCAGGGGCCTCGTATGCAGCGTTTGCTTTCTCCCGTCGATGCAAGTCGTGCAACACCGTCTGCGTCTGAGCTGAGCACTCAGCGAGATCGCTTGGCAACGAAGGCGATTCGAAGCGAACTTGACCCGTATCACTAAGCTGTTCAATAAATTGGGAGAGCATCACAGTGCAACTATTCAAACCTCTCTGAGCATTGGCTAATACTTTTTCTATAATTTTTCATCTCCCTATACCTTTGCCTAGCTTGCAAAAGAACTAGCCCCACCTATCAAACCCGCACTTGATTTTTTACTCCTCCTCGTTAAAGTCACCACCACTCAGCCGCTGCGTGCTTGCACCAAGCTGCTGTTTTATTTTCAATACCAGCTGCAACACAAAAAAATGGACTACACAGTTTACAAACTTCTTCACATGATCGGGATTTTTTCACTCTTCCTCGGTCTCGGTGGCATGATCTCTTACAGCAAAGGCACCTCTCCGAATAAAGCCCTGATCGGAGCCTTTCACGGCATCGGACTGGTGCTCATCCTAGTCAGTGGGTTTGGACTGCAAGCCAAGCTCTTCATCGACGGGTTTCCCACCTGGATCATCGCCAAACTGGTGTTATGGCTGATCTTCGGCGGCATCGTAGTGATTGCCAAAAAAGGCATCCTCAAAGGAGCCGCCCTATGGAGTGTCATGTTGCTGCTCGCAGCCGCCGCTGCCTACCTAGGCATCATGAAACCCTTCCAAGGCTAAAACCCTCGGCTTTCCCACCCTCCTTGGCAAAAGGAGGCTGATCGCTTCCAATCCCCAACAACCTAAAACTCCTAACGCTTGAACCACGGCGGGTTTTTGCACGGAAGATAATAGCAGTATAATCCTTTGAATACAAAAAGGTTGTAGCGATTTAGGTTTTTAGGCTCTATATTTTACGAATAGCCGTATGTTGCAATGGCACTTAGTTAAGGGCTCTTCTCGTGTTTTTTTAGTAAACCGATTCCTGTCTCACATGCAAAATCACAGTGCGCGACATGTTTTGGAATTGAAGAGTTAAACCACTGATCGGCACTGATTTGCACTGATAATAAAAGAAAGATTGAGTCGTAAA
>JAKISY010000111.1 GCA_021648365.1 Verrucomicrobiales bacterium | reverse complement strand
AAGAAATCAATCTCACCCAGACCGAATATCCTAACACGAAAATGAAGCTGATTTACAAAATGGTATCATAATTGATCTCTGCATGTCCGGTGTTCTGAAGTTAGTCTTTGTCTTTCTCGGGACTAGATGGGGCGCTGGGTTCTTTGAGCAATTGTCGGACGGCATCTAGGATCATGGCTTCTGCGTTGGGAGACATGCCGTCAACGTAATAACGAACGACCCCTTGTTTGTCGACGACTGCGTAGCGGTTGCTATGAACGAGTTTGTTGCTAGCTAGGAGTTTTTCTTTTTGCTCTCCGCCAGCAATAGGTAAGAGGAAATTATTTTTAACGATACGGGTCATTTTTTTGTAATCCCCAGTTAGGAAATGCCATTGTGGAGTATCTCTGCCGTAGCGTTGGGCATAAGTTTTTAGGCGTTCGGGAGTATCGGTTTGAGGATCTACGGTGAAGGAGACCATGAGGAAATCTTTTTCATCGGCAAGTTTAGCAAGCACCCTTCTTAATCGATAGGTGAGGTAGGAACATTCGGTGTTGCAGGAGGTGAATACAAAGCTAGCGACCCATACTTTACCTTTTAGGTCCGTGGTGGAGACGGCTTCGTTTTTTTGATTGGTGAAGGTCATGGGTTCGACTTCTTTGTAAGAGTCGAGTTGGGCATGAGCTTGTTGTTTTTGGCAACTTGTCAGAGCTAGGGCGAGAGCTAGGATGAGCAGAAATAATAAAGTAGCGGATTTGAGGTGGTGCGCGTATCTAGCGTAGGAGAGGTGTTTTAAATTTACAGCAAAGGAATGATTACGATGAGGTTTCATAGGACTATTATAAATGTTTGCATGGTGGCATTGTCGCTGGGCTTGTTGGGCTGTGGAGCGGATGATCAGAAGGTGTTGCTGACGGAGGATGAGGTAGTGGATTCAGATACGCTTGCTAAGTTGTTTAAGGTTCGCGGTATCGTACAAGAAATCAAGCGCGACGAAAAATTGGTGGTGGTGGATCACGAGGAGATTCCGGACTACATGGGTGCGATGATCATGCCTTTCAGGGTGAAGGATCTGGCGGAGTTGATTGGTCTTGAGCCGGGAGATGGCATTGTTTTTGATTATCGAGTTGAGGAGTTACAGAGCTGGATCGAAAATGTGCAAGTGACGGGAAAAAAGGGGGCGGTTAAAATGGGGTCAAAGGGTGCGGCGACGGTGGCAGATGGCGAGGTGCTGCCGATGATGGCGAGACTCAGCGATTATGCTTTTGTCGATGAAACGGGTGAGGAGGTTTCGCTTGCCGATTATCGAGGAGGGGTGACTGCGTTGACATTTGTGTTCACTCGTTGCCCGGTGCCGGAGTACTGCCCTGCTATGATGCGTAAGTTTCACGAGGCGAGTATCAAGCTGAAAAAAACGCAGAAGGGATTAGCAGATTGGACTCTGCTGACTATTTCTTTTGATGTAGCCTACGATAGTCCTGAGGTGATGAAGGCGTGGGGAAAGCATTTCGGCTTTGAATTGGGAGGTTCTTGGCACTTGTTGTCAGCTAAAAAGGGCAGTGATACGATTGAAAAAATCGCGGCGGATGTGGGATTGAAGTTTGGTGACAATCAAGGCTCCTATCAGCACAATTTGCGCACGGTGGTGCTCGATGGGCGAGGTCGCATTCGCAAGGTATTCACCGATGAGAACTGGACGGTAGAGGAGCTGCTAGAGGCGATGAAAGCTGCCAAGCAAGAGCCGATGGTTCAATGACTACGGATCAAGCTGGTGGGTTTGGCGTCTTTGGGTATCTCTAGCGTGAACAGGTCGGCGGGGAACTTGGGGGATAGCTTCCATTGGGAGACGTGGCTGACGATTTTAGGAGAGCCATCGCGGTTTTTGAGGGTGATGATCAGCTTACGTGGTAGGCGGTCTTGTTGTCCGACCCATAGCTCCCAGTCGATATTGGCTTGGGTGGCTTTGAGGTGGTCGCAGAGTACGCTGTCGAGCACTTCGCTTTTGTTGTATTGCACGATGCCGCCGGCTTGGGTGAGGCTGCGGTAGGGATCGCTGACGACGATGTCGGATAGTGGGGGGCGCACGCCCCAGTCGCCACTGACGCTGTCAATGAGTTCGTCGATAGTGGCGGGAGCAGCTTCTTTGGCGTAGTCGTTGCGTTTTTGATTATAGGCGATGACTTGCTTGCCATCGTAGAGCAGTTGGCGATTGCCTTGCTGGGTGTGCGTTTTGATTCTGATCTTGTTGGGGCGGATGATGAACATATCGACCTGGGCAGCTTCGTCGATGTTGGTGCCGAGCACGAGGGATGCGTCGATGGTGCGCGAGGTGTGGAAGCTGAACTGCTGAGCGGAGGAGAGCTTGTCTGACATGGCTCGCAGCACTTGTTCGGCTTGTGGGTCGATGGTCACGGAGTTTTGTTTGAGGCTGCTGCAGCTAGCTGAGAGCAGGGCGATGATGGTAGCGAGGGAAAGTGTGAGTGTTTTCATATCTTGCGGAATAGGGGGAAGGAATTAAATTTCAAAAAAGAGTAGGGGAGTCGAGCGGGCTTGTCTATGGTAAAGCGTGAGGATTTGCCGGTTCGAATAGAGAACGGGTCAACCAGTATCAATCGATCCTATGTTAGAAATTTTAGAGCTGAATTCTACTTGGATCGTGCTCGCTTTTTTTTGCGGGTTGATGGCTCGGCTGTTGGGTTTGCCTCCTTTGACGGGTTTTTTGGTGGCGGGGTTTATTTTGAACTTTGAGGGTATTCACGCGAGTCCTGCGATTGATCAGTTTGCTGATTTGGGAGTGACTTTGTTGCTGTTCACTTTGGGCTTGAAGCTGAGCCCTAAGGATTTGTCCAAGTCTTACGTGTGGGGCAATACGCTCATCCATATGGCGGTGGTGATCGGGGTGGGGGCTGCGCTGATGATGGCGCTGGGCACGGGCTTGGCTACGGATCTATTGCCACGGCAGTGGAGCACGGCGCTGGTCTTGGCTTTTGCACTGAGTTTTTCTAGCACGGTGTTTGCGGTGAAGGTATTTCAGGAC
Organism: Verrucomicrobiales bacterium; assembly: GCA_021648365.1. Taxonomy (GTDB): domain Bacteria; phylum Verrucomicrobiota; class Verrucomicrobiia; order Verrucomicrobiales; family DEV007; genus JAADHD01. The sequence continues at coordinate 11,466 of JAKISY010000111.1, read as the reverse complement.
CGTTCGGAGACGGGATCTCTGCATGGCAGGGTGGCGATCGGGGTGTTGATCGTGCAGGATATCGTGGCGGTGATTTTCATGAGTTTTGCGGGTGCGAGTGCTCCTTCTTGGTGGGCTTTGCTGTTGTTGCTGCTGATTCCAGCGCGTCCGTTGCTTTATAAAACCTTGGATTGGGGTGGGCATGGCGAGCTGTTGACTTTGTTTGGTTTTGCGATGGCTTTTTTCGGTGCGGAGGTGTTTGGTTTGGTGGGGATGAAGGGGGATTTTGGGGCTTTGTTGTTGGGGGTATTGATGGCAAAACATGCAAAGGCGTCTGATCTCGCCAAAAGTTTGCTGCGCTTCAAGGATGTGATGTTGGTGGGGTTTTTCCTGAAAATAGGGATGATGGGATTCCCAGATCTCCCAGGATTGTTGATGGCTGGTATTTTCGCTTTGGTCTTGGCGCCTTTGAAAACGCTGCTGTTTTACCGTTTGTTCACTTGGTCGAAGATGCGGGCGACGACGGCTTATTACGCGGCCTTGGCTTTGGCAAATTTCAGTGAGTTCGGGTTGATTGTGGGCAGTGTGGCGGTGGGGGCGAAGTGGTTGGATCAAGAGTGGTTGGTGATATTGGCGATGGCATTGTCGCTGTCGTTTGTGATTTCTTCTTGGGCTAATGCGAAGGCGCACAAGGGTTTTGAGCGCTTTGAAATTTGGCTCAAACGATGGCAATCGCAAGCACGCTTGCCTGGCGATGGTTTTTTGGATCCTGGCGATGCGGATTTGGTGGTGATCGGCATGGGGCGGGTGGGCACAAAAGCGTATGAGACGCTGAGGAGCCGCTATGGTAGAGAGGTGATCGCGGTGGATGCAGATCCGACGGTGGTGGCGCAGCATCGTGAGCTAGGGCAGAATGTGATCAATGGAGATGCGACGGATCGCGATTTCTGGGAGCGTTTTCGAATGAGACAGATCAGGGCGGTGATGTTGACTTTGCCAAGGAAGGCGGAGAATCAAAATGTGGCGCGGCATCTGCGGCGCTGGGGTTTTACTGGGATTATCTCGGCGGCTGCGCGTTACGAGGGGCATGTGGCAGAGTTAGAATCTGCGGGGGTGGATTTTGCTTACAATTATTACGCTGATGCTGGTGAGGCGTTTGCGCTAGCGGTGTGCGGGGAGTATTTTGAGGAAAAGAGTGAGGATTCTTGATCAGTAAGGGCTTGCCGAAGGCGCAGATTGCGATTAAGCATCGGCGATAACAGCTCAAACCTTTATTTTCTCATGCTCACAATCAGCAAGCTTAAAATGTCCTATGGCGGTCGCACTCTTTTTGAGGATGCGTCGATGCAGATCAACTATGGCGATCGGGTGGCTCTGGTCGGCCCTAACGGGGCGGGCAAATCGACTTTGTTTTCGATTATTTTGAAAGACTTCGAGCCGGATAAGGGCAAGGTCGAGCGTGACGAGTGGACGATGGTGGGATTTTTGCCGCAGGAGAGTGAGGCGGTGGGCGACGAGACGGTGATGGATGTCGCTACGGGGCGTGTGGGGGAGTTGGAGGAGTTGGAGGAAAAATTACGTGAGTTGGAGAAGGCTGGCACGGTGGATGTGCCTGAGTATTATGAGGCTCAGGCTAAGTATGATGCGCTGAGCGATCCGGGGATCGAGGCGAAGGCGGCTAAGATGTTGGCGGGGCTGGGGTATAAGAAGGAAGATTTCACTCGTTCGGCTAAGGAGATGAGTGGTGGCTGGATCATGCGGGCGCACTTGGCGCGCTTGCTGGTGATGGCACCTGATTTGTTGATGCTGGATGAGCCGACCAATCACTTGGATTTGATGTCGTTGTTGTGGTTGCAGGATTATTTAAAAAATTACTCTGGCGCGGTGTTCATGATTTCTCATGACCGTGAGTTCATGGATGAGATCGTAAAAAATGTTTATGACATTGATGAGCGTGAGTTGATTCCTTACAAGGGGAATTATTCAGACTATTTGAAGCAGCGTGAGGCGAAATACGATCAGCAAAACGCAGCTTGGAAAAACCAGCAGAAAGAGATCAAGGCGCTGCAGGATTTTGTGAACAAATTCCGTGCGGTTCAGTCGAAGGCCTCTCAGGCGCAGAGCAAGCTGAAGCAGATCGAGCGAATTGAGAAAATCGATAAACCTCTCGCTCCGAAAAAACCGTTTCGGTTTCAGTTTCCACAACCGCCGCGTGGTGGTCAGCGGTCGGTGACTTTGGAGGGGATCGACATGGCTTATGGCGATCTGCAAATCTACAAAGGGATGGATCTGGAAGTTGAACGTGGCGAGCGCACGGTGTTGGTGGGTCCTAACGGTTCGGGTAAATCAACTTTGATCAAGATATTAGCTGGCGAGTTAGAGTTTCAGGCAGGCGTGCGGAAGCTGGGGCATAATGCTAAGATTGGTTACTTCAGTCAGCATCGTTCGGCTTCGCTTAATCCTAAAAATACGGTTTTGCAGGAGGTGATGGATTGTGCTCCGATGATGCGCGAGGATGAGGTGCGGGGTATACTAGGTTCGTTTCTGTTTCGCAAAGAAGAGATCTATAAAAAGACCGAGGTGCTCAGTGGTGGTGAGAAGAGTCGCTTAAATTTGATCAAGTTCTTGGTCGATCCGCCGAATCTATTATTGATGGATGAGCCGACGACTCACTTGGATATCTTGACGGTGGAGTCATTGATTTTGGCTTTGGACAGGTATGAAGGAACGCTGGTATTTATTTCGCATGACGTGCATTTCATTCGCAAGTTGGCGACCAAGGTGCTGCATGTCGCTGATGGCAAGGTGACTCCGTATGCTGGTGACTACGATTATTTTCTCGAAAAGGCGGGTAAGTTGGGAGACGATCGTGCGGCGCTGACGGCGGGGTGAGTTGTTCCCTAAAGAATTTATCACCCAGATGGAATCTCTGTGGATACTTGCCGTGCTTGCGCTACTCGCGGTTTGCGCGGTTGTCCTTTTGACACTGCTCTATCGATTCGCAACACGGAAGCGGCTATCTCGGAGATGCTGGGTTCTTGCCATCGTTGCACTTCTGCCCATTGCGGGAGTTGTCGGTAATAGTATTTTGAACGCAAACACTGAGTATAATCCTAGAGATGCCTCAGTTATGCGGATTGCTGGGCGCTATTCCAATGGAGAAGCATGGTTAATCCTCAAGGAGGACGGGTCCTATTCGTCTCGAAATCTTGATGGTTTGGGTTCGGGTAACTGGAGCCACTTCGACTGGAATCTCACATTTAGTGGTTCATCATTGCAACAGCCTCGATGGGTCATTAGACGTGGTGAACCGGCGATCCTACCTTATTATTCAGGCGCAGATGGATCTGACGGCCTGGTTTTAATAAAGCAATAAAATGAAAAAGAAGAGTGCGATGTGGATCACTAACTGGGATTAGTTTGAACTGGATCACTGATTCACTTGGTCGAGCCAGGTGATCACGTCTTTGAGCACGACTTCGACGTGTTTTTTGTCGAGGCCGACGTGGTCGGAGTCATACCAGATGACTTTGGCTTGATCCCCTGCAGTGTTGATCAGGGCTTTGGCGGCGACGGTGGGGATGATGCTGTCGTGGGTGCCGTTTTGGATGAGCAAGGGGCGCCGAGTGAGTTGGTCGGCGTAGAGCAGGGGCTCGGCGGGTGACATGATGAATGCGGTGAGTAGGGCGGCGGGAGCGGTCCATGAGCCGAGCTCTTTGCGGATGACTGGGCTGTCCGTCAGGTTGCCCCAACCGCCGCCGCCATAGATCAAGGCGGTGGCTGAGATGCTTTGAATCTCGATCTGCTTTTTTCTTGAGAATGAAAAGAGCAAGCAGGAGCAGGGCAATGATGCCACTCAGTCTCAAGATCCATCGGCGCAGGGTTTTCACTTTGGGAGAGTGCCAGCACCTGCTGGAGAAATCAAGCGGATTGGCGTCCTTGTTTCCAGTCGTTGCGGTAGTTCATCACCCAATCGAGCAGGGTGGCGTCGAAGCCGATATCGTGTCCTGCTTCTTCGCTCTTGAGCCATTTGTGGCGCATGATTTCTTCGCGCTCTGCTAGGAATTCCTGATAGAGTGAGGATTTTTCCAACAGTGAGTCGCTGGGGGTGGTTTTGGATGATTTGACGGACATGGTGGATTTGGATAAAAATGGCGGATTTTTAAATAGGCTCCTCTACTTGGGAAGCAAGGAGTAAATACTGTTTTTTGACAATATAATGCATATCTTGTCAGAATCGAAAAATAAGTAGGCAACGGCTAAAGGGCGTTTCCTATTTTTTCACTTCGGTGTAGTGCGTCACTGGATGGTAGCTTTGAGGGTGATGGAGCCGCCGCCGCTTGAGGTGCTGCGGGTGCCGCCCCAGAAATAGGCGTTGAATTCGCGGGTGGCGGCGGGGAAGCTGCCGATGGTGATGGTGTGTCCGCTTTTGACGGTGACGGTGGTTTTCAGTCCGGTGTAGGTGACATATTGATCGGCTCCGGTGAGGAAGTCGTTGAGGCGACGTTGTGTGAGCTTTTGTGGATTGGCGATGACGACGGCTGAGATGCGTGGGATGACTTCGATGGTGATGAGGTCGCCGTGCACGATGGGGCGGACGATGAGTTGAGCTCCAGCTTTTTCCCAGCGAAACTCGGGCAGCTCGAAGGTGCCACCGGCGGCAAAGTTTTGGTTGATGTTGCCTGGACCTCGAACGTTGAAAGCGACGTTACCTACTTTGTAACGCGTAAAGTAATCAACCATAGGGATATCTCGGACTACCTCGAGCAGACCTTGCCCACCACTTTTGACGAGGGTGTAGATGCGGTTGAGACTACTGGAAGATCCTCGTTGATTGACCATGTCGATATCGAGACTGCCTTTGTTGGGTAGGATGATGCGTCCGGAACTGGTGCGTATGGGGAGCTGTGATCGGCTACCTGGGGTGGTGACTCGACGGATGACTCCTGGTGTGTTGCCTGGGTGTCCGTTGATGAAGCCTCTGGTGCCAACTGGGGTGAGGACTTGACCTCGGATGCGAGTGCCTCGGGTTTGAGTTTGATTGGTCGAGCGCTGGGTGACTTCGATGCGCACATTGCGCGGTGCGACGTGCATCGCTTTGAGGAAAATACGTAGGGATTCAATATTGTTCGGGTAGTCGGTGATGCGGAGGATGCCTTTGCTACTCAAAATCACGAAACGGGCTTTTTTTGATAACAAATCGGGCAGTAGCTCTTTGAGCTGTGTGGGTGAAGCACTTCCGATAGGTAGGTCAACTTGGGCCATGTCGGTGCTGGGTGTCGTGCTCGGTTGAGTTTTTGGCGTGGAGCTTTGTTGTGCCTGTAGCTGGGCAGGAGCCATGCCGGCGATCTGGAGCAGTAAAAAAGTGATGCCAAGATGAAGGTTTTGTATTTTCATGACCAAGCCATGATGGCGGTTGGCTGGCTGAAAGGCAATGCAAATAGTGTTTAACCAGCTCACACTCGAAAAAAAGTGTTTATTGCGCAGGGTTCATCCTGTTCATTGCGTGATTTGGCGATAGAATGCCTCAGCGATATGAAAAAAGCAAAAGCCGATAAGAAACAAAAGTTGAGTCCTAAGGCGACTAAGGTCGAAGATATTGAGCGCTTCGTTTGTGCGGATCATACGGATCCTTTTGCTGTTTTGGGGATGCATCCTTTGGAGGATGGCAGTGCTTGGGTGATTCGAGTTTGGCGTCCGGGTGCACAACAGGTGAGTGTGCTGCGTCTGGAGGCAGGGGGTGAAGAGTTGGTCATGACAAAGGTTCATCCGGCGGGATTTTTTGAGTTGTTACTGCCTGATGCTAAGGAGAAATTTGCTTATCAATTGAAGTGGAAAACGGTGGATGGTCATGAAGTGGACCCGGTGGGAGATGTCTATGCTTTTGGTACGATATTAGGCGAGCAGGATTTACATTATTTGGGTGAAGGCAAGCATCGTCAGTTGTATGAGGTGTTTGGCGCGCATTGTCGCGAGATGGACGGGGTGTCGGGCATGTCTTTTGTGGTGTGGGCACCCAATGCGAGACGAGTGAGCGTGGTGGGGGATTTCAATGGATGGGATGGCAGGGTGCACGTGATGCGTCGGCGAGCGGAAGCGGGGGTGTGGGAGTTGTTTGTGCCGGGCGTGTCTGCTGGAGCGCATTACAAATTCGAGTTGGTCGGGGCGGATGGATCTTTGTTTAATAAAAGTGATCCGTTCGCTTTTTTCTCTCAACATGGTCCGGAGACGGCATCGATCACCTATGATTTGAAGCGTTATCAATGGGATGATGCGGCTTGGATGAAGCAGCGGGCGGAGACGGATTATTATAGTCGTCCGGTCAGTGTGTATGAGGTGCACCTGGGGTCGTGGGCGCGGGTGCCAGAGGAGGGTGATCGCTTTTTGACTTACCATGAATTGGCTGATCGCTTGGTCAAGCATGTGGTGGAGCTGGGTTTCACTCATATCGAGTTGATGCCAGTGGCGGAGTTTCCCTTTGATGGTTCATGGGGCTATCAGATTTGCGGATTTTTTGCACCGACCAGTCGTTTTGGCGCGCCAGACGATTTTCGTTATTTTGTCGATCGCTGCCATCAGGCGGGTATCGGAGTGATCTTGGATTGGGTGCCGGCGCACTTCCCCAAAGATGCGCATGGCTTGGCTAAATTTGATGGCACGGCTTTATATGAGCACGAGGATCCGCGTCAGGGTGAGCACATGGATTGGGGGACGTTGATTTTTAATTTTGGCCGCGATGAGGTGCGTAATTTTTTGATCTCGAATGCGATGTTCTGGCTGGATCAATACCACATCGATGGCCTGAGAGTGGATGCGGTGGCGTCGATGCTCTACCTTGATTACTCGCGCGAGGAAGGGCAGTGGATGCCTAACGTGCATGGAGGCCGAGAAAACTTGGAAGCGATTTCTTTTTTGAAAGAGTTGAACGGAGCGTGTTACGGAGCTTTCCCTGGCATCATGACGATTGCTGAGGAATCAACGGCATTCGCAGGGGTGTCGCGTCCGGTGGATCAGGGTGGGCTGGGTTTCGGATTCAAGTGGAACATGGGGTGGATGCATGACTACTTGCAGTACATGGAGCGCGAGCCCGTGCACCGCAAACACCATCATGGTGAAGCGACTTTTTCGATGATCTACGCTTATGATGAGAATTTCTTCCTTGTGCTCAGTCACGATGAAGTGGTGCATGGGAAAAAATCTTTGTTGGAGAAAATGCCTGGAGATCGGTGGCAACAGTTTGCGAATCTGCGATTATTTTACGCTTGGATGTATGCTCATCCGGGTAAAAAGCTGCTTTTTCAAGGTTCGGAGATCGCTCCGCCGACGGAGTGGAACTACAACCAGAGTTTGGATTGGCATTTGCTGGAGCACAAAGAGCATGCTGGGGTGAGAAATCTGGTGGCAGATCTGAACCGACTCTATCAAGATGAGGCGGCACTGTATGAGATAGATCACGATGCACGTGGTTTCGAATGGATCGATCATGAGGACGCTGAGAACAGCGGCTTCAGTTTTGTGCGTCGTAGCAGTGAGGGCGAGGAGATCGTGGTGGTGGTGAATGCTACGCCGGTGCCGCGTGTGGATTTCCGTGTGGGAGTGCCTGGAGAGGGTGGTTTCTATAAAGAAGTGCTCAATAGCGATGCTGAGCGCTATGGTGGTAGCAACCTAGGCAGTGGTGGTGGGGTAAAAAGTGAAGCTGTAGCTTGTAATGGTCACGCGCATTCGATCGTGCTGAAACTGCCGCCCTTGGCAGTGGTTTATTTCAGAAAAAATTAAATACTTTTGCTGCTATTTGCTTGCCTTGCTGGCATGAATTTGTCAAAGTAAACACGTAGTCATTACATTGAACTGCTTGAGTGAGTAGGGAAGGTGATGAAGGCAACCCGCAGTCATAGGTCGAAAGACCACATAATAAAAATAATACTGCTATTAAAGTAAACTAAAACTAACAAAGATAATGAAAGTAAAAACAAAGAATCAGGGTGGTTTCACCTTGATCGAACTATTGGTGGTGATCACCATTATTGCACTCCTCGCGAGTATGGCTATGCCTGCTTTTAACGGGATTCAAACGACGGCTAAGATCACCAAAGATGTGAACAATTGCAAACAAATCGTCTTGTCTTGCCGGACATTTGCTGCGGATTGGGATGGGGTATTTCCATCGTTTGATCCGAATGCGAATAATGGAGGTGGAGGTGGTGGAAACGCTGGTTTCTCAACATCTACGGAAGCCTTCAATGTATTGATTCCTGAGTACATGGATACAGAATTGATTTTCTGGACACCATCTCAGAATCCACAGAAATTGAGACCTCCTATTGAGGATGGCATTTTGAATCAAAATGAAAACTCCTTCCTCTATGTGATGGGGTTGACCGATACGAGCTTCAGTCGCTCGCCCTTGATCGCTAATGGTGAAATGACGGGTCCTGGCGCTTATGGTGAGTTTCACCCTTGGTTGGCAGTTAAGAAGGCTGTGGTGGGGTATGTAGGTGGTCAAGTGGTGGTAGAAAAACTGACGAGTGATCAGGAAGGAGCTACGGTGCGCAGTAAGGATGGGCAAATGCAAGACATCTTCCAGCGACGCGCTGCTACAGGCGGCGGAGGTGGCGGCGGCGGCGGCGGAGGATTGCTGGCGGTAGATCCAGGTAATATATTGCTTCCGTAAACTGGTCGAAATATCAACTCAAACAACTCCGGCAAGGTTGATCCTTGTCGGAGTTTTTTGTTTTAGAGTGATGTCAAGCATCGACGGTGGAGGTGATTTTCCCATCAGCGACTCGAGTTTCGATAGGGTCGCCAGCTTTGATTTGTTCTGGGCTAGTGACGATCTCTCCTGTGGGAGTGGTGGTCATGGAGAAGCCGCGGGCGAAGGTGGTTTGCGGGCTTAACTGACGGATGGAGGATTGCAATTGCAATAAGTGGGCGCGGGTAGCTTCGAGGTGATGGGATACGCCTGTATTTAAGCGTCCATGTAGCGAAGTAAGGTGCTCCTTGCCGAGGGCTATTTTTTGTCCAAGTTGCTGCACGCGCAGTTTTTGTTGCACTTGATTCAAGCGATTTTGACGGTCGGCTAAACGGTGTTCGGTGGCGGTGGTTAAACGTTCTCCGAGATGGTCGAGGTGCTGGGCGTGCGCCATCAGCACTCGCATAGGCTCACGGGCTTCTAAGGTTCGCTGTGTCAGTCGTAGCATCATGCGGGACTGGTCTAGTTGAGTAGTTAATGTATTTTCTAGCGCGCGAAAATAACTGTGGGCGCGGCGTTTTAAGTCATTGGCGTCGGGAACGATGAGTTCGGCTGCGGCACTCGGTGTCGGGGCGCGCAGATCGGCGACAAAATCGGCGATGGTGAAATCGATCTCATGTCCTACTGCAGATACGATCGGGATAGGGCAAGCGGCGATGGCGCGGGCGACACATTCTTCGTTGAAGTTCCATAAGTCTTCCATGCTGCCGCCACCACGAGTGACTACGATGGTGTCGATAGGTGGTAGGCCGATGTTTTGTGGATCGGAAAGCTCGTTGATGGCTTGGGCTATGCCGTGCTCGGCATCTTTGCCTTGCACGGCGACGGGGTAGATTAGGACTCTGACCCAAGGGGCTCGCCGTTGCAGGATATTCAGCATGTCTTGAACCGCAGCGCCAGTAGGAGAGGTGACGATGGCGATAGTTTGCGGAAAGTTTGGAATGTCTTTTTTGAGCGCTTGGTCGAATAGACCTTCGTCGCTGAGTTTTTGCTTGAGTGCTTCGAAGCGTGCTTGTAGTTCACCGGCACCCTTGGCTTGCACCAGTTTCACCATCAGTTGGTATTGGCCGCGAGCTTCGTAAACGGTGATGTCGCCATAGATCTGAACTTGATCCCCATTGTCCATCGGGGTGCGGTGATTGTGCGCGTGCCCACGGAAAAAGACGCAGGAGATCTGTGCAGTGTTGTCTTTCAGGTTGAAGTAGCGGTGCCCGGATGAATGGTGGCGGTAGTTGCTGATTTCGCCTTCGATCCAGACGCCAGTTAAGCGACCTTCGAGCAGGTCGCGTATCTCACGGGTGATTTGGGTGACACTGTAGGTAGCTTCGGATGATGAATGTTGATGCACGGGATGAGCTGATGATGAAATTTATTTAACTGTGGAAGGCAGGGATAAGAATTAGAATTTGAGTAATATTTTCCCTGCTCGGCGATCGCCTTGGGCGGCTAGGATGGCGGCTTGAACTTGGTCAATAGGGAAAACTTCGCCAACTGCCATGTGGAGTTTTTTATTGTTCATCAGCTCAGCTAGTTGTTTGAGCATGGTGGTGATTTCTTCTTTGTCCGCCGACTCTAACCAACGAGTCACCCAAAATCCTGTGAGGGTGAGTCGCTTGAAGATGAGAAATTTGTTGGGCACTTTGAGACTGCGTCGGCTCATCGCTCCGTAGGTGACGTGCATACCTTCGTCTGCGAGTAGATCCATCAGACGCAGGGCGCTATCGCCGCCAACGGCATTGAGGGCAAGGCGAGGAGCCTGTTTTCCAAAAGCTTCGCGAGCTTGGGCGATGCTGTCGGCTTGGTCGAGTAAGACGAGGTCGGCGCCTAGGGCTAACAACTCGGGCATCGTTTCCTCACGGCGAACGAGTGCGATGGTTTTTAATCCGCGCTCTCGAGCGAGTTGGATGAGACAGTAGCCGACGGCGGAGTTGGCTGCATTGAGGATGATCCAGTCACCTGGGGAAAGGGTGACGAAAAGTTCCAGCAGTCCCCACGCAGTGGCGGGGTTGAGGGCGAGCATGCTGGCTTGTTCTAGGTCGATGCCTGTTGGGAGCAGGTGGATTTTTTCAGGATCAACCAGCAGGTATTCGCTCCAAGTACCAGCGGCTGGGCGCTGGGGGAGGATGACGGCAGTGCCGATGGTGAAAGCATCACTGACTTGTGAGCCTACGGCATCGATGGTGGCACTGGCTTCACCGCCGGGGCAGGCGGGGAGTTCGGGCAAAATACCGTAGATGCCTTCGATGAGGTTCAGGTCGGAAGGGTGAATGGGCGCGTAATGCATACGCAGGCGCACTTGGTGTGGAGCGGGTTTTGGTGTAGGGATTTCAGTGATCTCAACGCAGTCAGCTGGTGGACCAAATTTCCGGAATAGGGCAGTTTTCATGGTAGTGGAGAGGGGAAGTAATTTATAATCACGGAAAGCACAGCCGTATCGAAGCGGAGACAGCTATAGGATGTATCATCCCGGAAGCAAAAAGACACGGACTGTTGGTTTTTTGTATCTATTGGTTCCGGTTTATCTGCACTGCACTTCGGTTCAGATCTGCTGAATTCTAGCTAACAAACAACAAGAAGGTCTCACACGAAGACACGAAAGCACGAAGAAGATAAGAAAAAATATATCGGAATTTTTTCATTAATAATTCCTCATTGTATTCCTTCGTGTTTTGCCTACGGGTAATATCCTCTGGCTGTCTCGCTTCGCTCGGCTCGTGCCTTCGTGCGAACTTATTTTC
>JAKISY010000110.1 GCA_021648365.1 Verrucomicrobiales bacterium | reverse complement strand
ACTCATGCCCTGGTAAATGATAGGTTTTTGATCTATATTGCCCGATAGAATTTAACATCTCCTGATCTTCGAGCTTTTGCAAGGTTGTGCTCAGCTCTCGTGAATGTTCGCTACTTAGTTGGGAAAGACGCTGGTGTGTCACAAGCCCCTCTGTATGGGCGAGGATGAGTGCTATTTTTTCAAGCTCAGAACACCTATCCCATTCTTTAAGATACCGAGATCTGAGATCACTGACCGCTTTCTCAGGAAATAGCGAAAGCATAGATAATCTGACAATCACTCTAGGTTGCGGCTCCTGAACCTCTTCGAAATGTGGCACGCGCCAGTCAAAGGCTTTCCAGTTTTCTAAAATTTTATGAATTCCAAACCCTTGGCGCTCTCCCGCCCCTATCATTCGGAACATATCTTGAATACTTTTATTGCGACTATCTGACTCACCGCCTTGATAGGCTGTCTCTAGAGGAATGCGTAAGTCGCCAGGGTTCTTGAATCTCGCCATATCGAGGTCATCTAAATCAAACCCCTTCAGAATGCGGCGGTCAACACTCTCAGACTGCTGATCCGCCAACATCCGTTTCACCTGCTCATCCGTCATCCGCTGGTCTGCTTCATGACGTCTGCGGTAGCTATTGCCTAGTGGATTATTCTTGATGTAAACAGGTCTCTCGGTGCGACTGGCACGGCGTATCTTTACCTCTATCGTCGTTGCATTATTTTCCTTATGAAAGATGACATCATCATTTCCAATGAGATTGACGCTTACCTTTTCTCGGTTATTTGCGGTATCAATGAGTTCTTTGATTACTTTTTCAGGTTTTTTGATTCCCAGTCGCTCGAATGCAGAACCATTTTCTGCAACTCCCAGAAAAATGCTGCCACCATCCGTATTTGCCAATGCTGAATAGCTCGGCCAAAAATCCTTCGGGAGTTCCCCCTGACCATCACGACCCTGAGCCGCTTTACACTCGATGTCATGAGTTTCTTTCAGGGTTTCAAAGTTGATGATTGTATCATTCATGTGAGATTTTTAAGCTGGCTGCTCGAACCGAGTTCGACCATTTTGTTGACGTCAACGAAATGGTCTAGAATAGTATGGCCACCGACTTCGTAGGCTGTTTTTGCCTTTGATATAACAGCCTGAAAATTACCCCATTTCGTATCGCCCAGGAGGCACTGAAGATCACGGGCAAGCCAAAACTCCACGCCGCTGTCCGTCTGCTGGGCGTAGGATTCAAAATCTTCCGTGAGGGTGTGAATAAGTTCTTTTTTCACGACAAGCTATTAAGCTGGAATGATTTCCCGCAAGGTTTCCTCGACGATGCCCCTCTGCGGATCAATACGATTGAGCTGCTCGGGAGAAACAAAGCGATAGCCTTGGTTTTCAAGCACTTCCAGGCTGAACTCCTCCACCGCTGATTCTGTGATTCTTTGGGACATGGCGTTAGGAGTCAGTGGTATAAGCTTGATCAGGATGATTCGGTGTTTTTGGAAATGCCTGCCTCAAAACATGCGTCCGGACCATTTCCGTAATGAAGCTTGATTGGAGTGTATTAGATTTCCGTGATACTACATCAGCCAGCACCTGCAACGTCACAAACTGCTCCCGGCATAGATCCAGAATGACTGCCTCTAACTCCACCTTTTGAAGACGTTTTTTCTCTCGTGGTAACCTCGCCTTCCGTCTCAATTCATCAAGCAGTTCTGGCGCGAGATCGCTAGTGCTGTGTGCAAATGGGCGGTCAAAGTCAGGATGCGTGATACGTCCAAATTCATCTCGATCGGGCTGAATCTCTTTAATCAGGGAGACATCATCACTAATCAGGAAGTTTTTACTACTAATCAGGGAGCTATCATCACTAATCAGGGAGACATCATCACTAATCAGGGAGCTATCATCACTAATCAGGGAGCTTTTGAACACCTCTTCCGGACTTGGCTGCATTTGGGCGGAAATGTGATAAGTCTTCCCTCGAGCATTACCCGATGATCCAAAAACACCCCGTGTTTCCAGATTTTTTAGAGCATCGCTGAGATCTCTAGGATGTTCATTACAAACGATCGCCAGCCCTCTGTGATTAATTGCCCCTTCCGCAAATGCGATCAGCATTGCGATCTTTTGCGCATCGGTAAGCTGTGGCCAATCTTTGACGAAAAAATTCGAAAGGATTTCAACGTGCTGTTCTGGGAAAAGAGATAGCATCGTCAACCGGACAATAACACGAGGCTGCGGGTCTGTTTCCTCGATCCAGGCTGGAGGACGCCAGTTTGAACGTCGCCAATTTTCGCGGATTTTAAGAATTCCAAAGCCTTGTCTTTCTCCAGCGCCAATGAGGCGGAAGAGATCCTGCAGGTTTTTGTTTCTGCTGTCAGAAAGCCCGCCCTCACTGAGTTGATCAAGTGGAATCCGTGATGAGCCTGGGTTACTGAAACTAAAGTAATCTACCCCCTGAATGATCGTAAGCGGAGCAGAAACAGCGTAATCGCCGTGCACGATAGCATTAACCAAGGCTTCACGAATCGCAATGTGAGCCGGGCTTTCATTTTCACGCACGCCGTCTTTAAGCTGGAAGCCAACCTTTAGTTCGCGCACGAGACGCGGGTAAACCCTACGATAGAAGTCGTAGAGATTGCCCGACCAGCTTGCATCTGGGCAAATGCGGTCTGAATATCGACCATCACCACCACCGTCCCGCAGTTGATAATCTGGAAAATAGTGAGGGAACTCATCTCGGATTGTTTCATAACGTCCAAGAAAAAGGAGGCCGGCCACAGTGAGTCCTGAAAGACCCGTTTCCCGATCTTTTCGGAACATCCGAAGCCTCTTGAGAAATGCTTCATTATTAAGGGATGAAAAATCCGCATCTGGCTGCCGAACAGCCACCACCTGCCGAAACTCACGAAAGGACTGTTCATCTAAATCTTCGATTCCAAACCCCTGCAATACTCGGTCATCGAGACTATCATACTGCTGATCTGCCAGCATACGCTTGACCTCATCGTCACTCATCCGCTGGTCTGCATCGTGGCGGCGGCGGAAACTGTTTCCCATCGGCGTCTTCTTGAGGTAAACTGGGCGTTCCTTCCGCATCGCACGGCGCACTTTGACCTCGATAAAAGTCAGTGAACCTTGCTTGTGGATAACAATATCATCGTTACTCAGAAGATTGATGCTCACTTTTTCACGATTGTTTGCTGTATTGACGAGGTCTTTAACAACCTTCTCGGTTTTCTTGATTCCAAGCAGCGTGAATTCGTGATCCTTCTCAGCGACACCTAGGAAAATACTGCCGCCATCTGTATTCGCCATCGCAGAATAACTCTCCCAGAAATCCTTAGGAACCTCGCCTTGGCCATTACGTCCTTGTGCCGCCTTGCACTCAAGATCATAGGTCTCCTTGAGCGCTTCAAATTCTATTTCAAAATCCATCATCCTGTATTCTTGATTCTAATTTCACCTTTCATTAGTTTTGGCAAGAGGGTGTCAATACGATTGAACTGCTCGGGAGAAACAAGATAGCCTTGGTTTTCCAACACTTCGAGACAGAACTCTTCTACCGCTGATTCTGTGATTCGTTGAGGCATGAGTATTAGTTAGGCATCGTCGTTGAGTTGAGTAATTTCTTTCACATTTTCAATGACAAGCGTTTGTCCTCGCTGTTCGATCACTCCTGTAATTTCAACGTCCGAATACGCCTTATGAATTTTAAGTGCCTCTTGATATTGTCTAGGGTTGAGCTGTAGCTTCACACTCCTTCTTTTATCTGCCACCGTGGCACGTAAGGTAACCTCACCCCCATCCAGACGATCTGCTGACGACAATTTCGTGATATTCCCAACCAAAGTAAACTCCTCCCCCCACGCTTGCTCCCGTAAAGTTCTTGATGCTTGTTGAAGGTAGGAGAAGTCGTCATCTTGAAAGTGCGCTTTTGATTTAATGGTTGGTTTACCGCGAGTCCTTGCCCATGTCATAGAAGTATCAATAGCAGCTTCAGGAATGGCGTTACTTATTGAGACTAAGGCATCGCATAAATTGGCGTTCACACCTTGTTGGATAGCATCAAGAAAATATTGCTGGCTGGGGTTAACAAGTTGTTGTTTGATTCCCTCTTCCAAGGAATTCAAAGCTGTCGTTAGGGTCGCTGTTACCTTTCTGTCGTAGGAAATTTCGACATCGTTCTCCATAGTAGGTAGGGCTTGCTGTAGATCAGGCACCACAGGAAATATTATTTTTACAATGTAGCTTCCTACCTCGGTCTGTCCTAGTTTAATGGTTTTGAGGTAATCATCTGTTTTCTGTGAAGGACGGGAACGGTAATAAGCTTTAGGTGAATCCGCAGAACGAGCCGCACTTTGAACGATTGCTTTGGCAGCAGCAAAAAGGAGCGCACCCTTTTCAATCGAGATTAAGCCATGAGCTACCTCTGGGCCATTAACACGGATTCTAAGTGTATCCGCTCCTGCTGACTGGAGGTCTGCAATGACCTTGCGTGTCCCTCTTTCTTCTAGAACACTAATTTCACGCACAGCTTCAGACAATCTAAGGTAATAATCCTGAAAGTGCTTAGACATCGGAACGAGAACGGACTTGTCATTTTTTTCAAAGACGTATGCTTTATCTGGATACTGACCTTTATATTCCCAACGCTCTGAGCGAAGATAATTACTTAAATCATGAAGTGAGAAGCTGTTGAGTTGGTTCTTGGTCATGGCTTTAGGCTGGTTGAAATGCGTTGCCCGATTGGTTGTCAAATAACTCGATCAATGATTCAGGTGTCAGTAGATTGTCACGAGGGATAGTCACCCTTACGCAGGTTGTATTCGTTGTTTTTGGTTTATCTGCGAGTGAGACCCACCAACCGCATTTTTTCATCACCATTTTCTCCTCACTGACACTTAACCAGTCTTGAAGTGCTTTAGGCACAAACACTACAACCAATAGACTGGGGATGATCGAAGTGGAACGGAGGTCATTGTAGTTCTTTAATGGTAAATCAAAATTAAGGTCTCCAGTGTCCGGGATGTCTTTGTCTGTGCATTTCAGTTGGATGTCGAGCTGCTCTCGCATTCCGCCCACACGTTTTAGGCAGACATCGATACTGTCTCTATCCGTCTCGGGTTTGAGGTAATCCGCGTCAGCCATCACTCCTATAGCTCGGAGGTATGCTTTACTGAATTCTTCCTTTCGTGTATTTAAATCCATAATTCTTTCTGCTTCTCACCACTTTTTTTTAACACACCTGTAGCAATTCACAATTACATGGTTGAGACGGTGAAGAGCTCCAACTGGTGTTGAATTGGATGGTGTTTTTCATGAATTTAAATTTTTATTTATTGAATACGAATGGAGCCCCAATATGGGATGAGGCGGATAAGGCACGATTAGACCGCCCTTACAGGGCTGGTTGGGGTGTGGCACGATACCTAGGGTGTTGCCCTAGGCTGACATAGGATACCCCGTTGGGGCAGGCGAAAAATTTTCTGGCTGTTTCATGATTCAACAGGGATGCGGATTTCGCCCTTCATGAGTTTGGGGAGGAGCGTGTCGCGGAGTTGGGTCAGGGTTTGGATTTGTTTGGCGTTAGATTCGACTTTCGAATAAAGACTTTCACCTAAATATTCGAATTCTTTCAAAATTTGCTCATCTGGATACAAAAGTCGCATCTCATTCAGAACAGCTGTAGTCATGCTTGGGACAGCAGATCCAACATTCATTTCTTCTAAATTTACTCGATCCATGAGCAAAAAGAAATACTTCACAAAATCATCCTTCTTAAACTCGGTAAAGAACATTGTGTCCACAGACCAAAAAGGATCTCGAACATACATTAGATTGCTCAACGTGCCTTTTCGTGGAATCAATACCGATTCTTTATCACAAAGTGTTCTTGCAACGTAACGCATAATTCCTCCTGAGCCATAACATGGGTGCTCTCCATCTTCTAAAGCCTTATGGTCTTTGCCGTATTTGATGTTTACAGCCTCTTCAAGTTTCCCAACCCTCCACCCCTCCGGGATCTCACCCAGCTCTGAGGCAATCATCGGTCCCTGCATGACATGCGCACCCAAGTTCCCTTTTTCCTCTTCTCGGTCTAACCATTTTCTTCCGAAACCAGTTTTAAGCCATTGTTCGCGTTCGGCAGCGGCTTCGCGAGAATCCAATATTTCAAAATGAATCATGGCAATGGGTTGGCTGGCTTTCGTAGCCTTTGCGCCTTTCCCTGTTTTATGTTCATGATAACGACGCAGGAGGAAATCTGTCATCCCCACGTAGCGGTTCCCGTTTTCAAGCCGCAGAACATAAATGAAGCATTTGCCTGCCTGCCCGTTGGGCGCAGTCGAGCCTTCTTCAGGCTGCGGCATGCCTCCAAAGTCCTTATATCCATAAATGGCTAACTCAGGGTGCCTGCACTGCGTGCGCACCCAAGGGTGGTCGGCTTGCGTGCGCACCCAAGGGTGGTCGGCTTGCGTGCGCTTGGCGTAGCCAAGCAGGCACGGAAAGTTGAAGTCGATGAACCAGCGTTTGAAGAGGGTTTGGGCAAGGGCTTCTAAGGTCTCGTTCTGCTCCCGTAAGAGCTCGATCTTGTCGTCGAGGCTACCAAGAACCGCAGCGATGGCTTTTTGTTCGGGGAGTGGTGGTAGTTTAAGTGGAACTCTCTCTATAATCTTCTGATTCAGAGAAGGCATAGTGCTTCCGCCAGCATTCTGTAGAATCCATGTTTTGAACATTGGTGAACGAAAACTGTAACTAAGAAACGTGGAGTCATTTATTTTCTGACGTAGGCGAATACCGTCAGACCCAAGGAACCATCCTTTTTCTCTGTCTGAAATTAGAGCATTGCGCTCCACGCCTCCTTTTCGGCCAAACACAATATCCCCAGGCTCAAGAACATACTGATGCAATCTCTCTAACGTTTTCTCGCAGACATAGGGAGTATGTTCTCCGAGCTCGATTCTGCCTGGTCTAATTTCCCTGACTGAGATAAGAGGCACTCCCTCACCGGACTTTACGTATTCGTCTGCTCGTAAAAGAGTTCCAAAAGGTCCGGTCTTGATCGAGCCCGAATTGTCGGCAAGTGTATCTCCTAACGTCAAATCCTCCCACCCATCCGGCACCCACTCCCCATCTTCACTCAGATAAAAACCCTCCCGTGTTCCTGCCTGCACTTTGTGCGCAGATGAATCTTCCATCGCACTCATACTTCCCCCTCCTTACCTGATTGCAGCCGCTTTTTCTCACGCTCAATCTCCGCGATCAGCATTTCTTCACTCGGCAAATGCAGGCGGTATTTTGAGGCGAAGAGTTGTTCGCTTTCTTTCAGAACCGAGTATTGCACCATGGTTTCGTCTTTATCGGCACAGAGGATGATGCCAATGGTAGGGTTATCATCGGCACCGCGTTTGAGGTCGTCAAACATACGGACATACATATCCATCTGACCGACGTCCTGGTGGCTGAGCTTTTTCGTTTTGAGATCAATGACGACGAAGCATTTGAGGATGTAGTGGTAAAAGACGAGATCGAGGTAGAAGTGACTGGTCTCGGTGCTGATCCGCATCTGGCGATCCACAAAGGAAAAACCACCGCCGAGTTCGAGTAGGAATTTCTGAAGATCGTTAATCAGTGCGGTTTCTAATTCACGTTCCTGTAAATGTGGTTCCGCCTTCAGGTTGAGGAACTCCAGCAAGTAGGGGTCTTTGAGCTGGGAAAGTATGCGCTCTCGGCTAGTGAGTTCAGTAGATGTTTCGATATCTCGGTCTTGCTGCGTCGATAACAATCGCTGGTAGGTCTGAGTTCGGATTTGGCGCTTCAGCTCCCTGACACTCCAGTTTTGGGCTTTCGATTCCTTCAGGTAATAAAGTCGGGCCTCATCGGAATCCTCCCTCATTATCAGACAGTTATGACTCCAGCTCAATTCGCTAGACAGCGTGTAGCGAATTCCCTTTTCAGGGCAGGATTGGTAAAATTGCCGCATGTTGCGGAGATTGGCGACAGAGAATCCAGATCCGAAATCATCTGATAATTGATGGGATAGCTCTTCAAGTAGCCTCTTCCCATATTGCGCTCTCGCTGAGCCGCCTTGCTCTTCTTCGACAATTCTTTGTCCAATGGTCCAATAAGCATCGACCATCACGGAGTTTACCGACCGAACGGCACTTGCCCGTGCTTGAGAGAGTATATTTTTAACCTCTGAAAAGAAGTCTGAATTTTCTGATAGCTCGCTCATAACGGTTCTCCTGAGTTGAGTTTTTTTAAAGTGGCCTCTAGGTCTCTATCGATCTGGCTGGGCTGGGTATCGGTGACTTTGCGGAATTTATCATATTCCAAGTGGGCTTTTTCTTTCGCCTGTGTCGCAGAGATTTTGCCAGCATGGGTGAGTAGCTCATTGTCTCCGAGCTTGAGAAAATCATCGAGCTTAAGTCCCCAGTCTGCCATGTGCATGGGCTTGCGGTTGAGAGCTTGGAGTTCGGCGAATTCGAGATTGTAGTAATCCACTTGATAGGATTTGCCGTCAGCGGCAGTTGTTGCATGATTTGCAACAACTGAATCTTTCACCAGCTCTGCATCTTTAAAAATGTTCTTGAGATGCTTAGAGATGACGGATTTATCACGCTCGAAAAGGTCTGCTAGTTGATTGAGTGATAACCAGAGGTTTTCTTCCTGAAAACGGCATTCCAGACGGGTTTTTCCGTCTGGAGTTTTGTAGATGAAAAGTGAGTTGTTCATCGTTTAAAAATTCAGAGTGATCCCCACTTTGGCGAGCTGGGTCTGGATTTCACGGTTCAGCTCTTTTTCCTTCTGAATCTGGGCAGTGAGTTTACTTGTGAGATCGGCGATTTTTTCTTCATACGGAATACCATCGTCCACCTCATCAGGGATGCCTACATGACGACCAGGCGTGAGAATGAAGTTGTGCTTCTCGATGTCTGCGAGGCTGGCTGCTTTGCAAAACCCTTTTTCGTCTTGATACTTGCTTGCCTGCGCATCGCTAGATGCAGACAGGCGCCAATTCAGATAAGCGTCGCGGATTTTTGCAGTATCTTCATCGGCAAAGGCGCGGTGGGTGCGGTCTTCCATGAATCCCATGCTCGACGCATCGATGAAGAGGGTTTCCTGTTGAGTGCGTCCACGACGCAGGAACCAGAGGCAGGCAGGAATTCCAGTGTTGTAAAAGAGCTGCTTCGGCAAGGCGACGATGCAATCGACAAGGTTTGCCTTTACCAAGGCCTGGCGGATTTCTCCTTCGCCAGATTGATTAGATGAGAGCGAGCCGTTGGCTAGCACCAAGCAGCAAATCCCTGTCGGCGCGGTGTGGTAGAGCATGTGCTGAATCCAGCCGTAGTTGGCATTACCCTTGGGTGGCGTGCCGTATTGCCAGCGAGCATCCCCTTGCAGCAGCTCCACGCCCCATTCGTCCTGATTGAAGGGCGGATTGGCTATGATGAAGTCAGCCTTCAGGTCGCGGTGTTCGTCTTTGAGGAAAGATCCCTCGGCGTTCCACTTAATCCCACTGCCGTCAATGCCGCGAATGGCAAGGTTCATGCGAGAGAGCTTCCACGTCGTTTGATTGCTCTCCTGACCATAGAGTGAAATGTCATCGAGCCCGCCGCCGTGTTCTTCGACGAACTTCTCGGACATGATAAACATACCGCCCGATCCACAAGCAGGATCATAGACGCGCCCCTTGTAAGGCTCGATCATCTCGACCATCAGTCGGACGATGGACTTAGGCGTGTAAAATTGCCCACCCTTCTTGCCCTCGGCATTGGCGAATTCACCAAGAAAGTATTCATAGACGCGTCCAAGCAGGTCTTTGCTCTTGGCGGCGGCATCGCCGATGGCGGTATCGGCAATCAGGTCGATCAGGCCGCCGAGGGTGGCTTGATCAAGGTTTTCTTTGGCGTAAATTTTCGGCAACACTCCCTTGAGGGAAGTATTCTCGCGCTCGATGGCATCCATCGCGGCGTCGAGCGCCTTGCCAATCGTCGGCAATTTAGAGCAGGCATGAATCGTTGACCAACGGGCTTCTGTTGGCACCCAAAAAATACCTGCTCCTGCGTAGAAATCGCGATCTTCTAGATCGATATACTCGCCATCCCCAAAGTCGGTTTCCCCTGCTTTGAGCTTTTCCCTATACTCCTCGAAGGCATCGGAGATGTATTTGATAAAGATGAGCCCGAGAACGACGTGTTTATACTCAGCGGCGTCGATGTTTTTCCTCAACTTATCAGCAGCTTTAAAAAGCTGCCTCTCAAAGGGTTCGCAGGCTTTGGCTTTCTTCTTTTTCGCAGGCATAAAAATGTTTGTTAGTTCTTAGGAAATTTGCAGTCTATCTTAGAAATCAACTTCGTATGAAGCTGAGCTTCGCGGATTTCCAGATGCCGAAGCTCCCTCGCGCACCACCTCACTGGCAGGATAAGGACTGAGCCAGAAATGTCAAAGCCCGTTATTTATCGGAAGCTAGGTGTCCTCCAAGACCACTCCGCCCTTGGAATGCGCGCGGCTTGATGGCGCTCTTTTGCACGCTAACTAATAAAGCTCCCCGCGGCAAGCCTCTTCGCTTAGGCTCAGACTCTGCTTTGCAGAGGCTGGGTATCTTTCAATTCTATATTTCTATATGAACGCCGCAAGCGGCGGGGTATTAAACCCGCGCTACGCAATAAAACCGCTATCAACGATCTAGACCACACAAGCCCCTACTGATTACCCTCTGCGTCCAACATCTCCACTCCAAGCACCTTCCTTGTCGTGACACAAATTAGTGAACGATCTCCAACTGGTTTTATTTCCAAACCTGTCAGTGCCACAAAAACAATCCCCCTCTGCGTCTCTTCCCTTCAACAATCAGAATTCAACAATCGGTAATCGACAGCCGAGCAGCGAGACAGACTGCCACAGGCAGCCCGTAGGGTTCTAATCAATCATCAATCCATCCTTTTTCACTCATCCTACCCCTTCATCAAACTCTTCTCCCTCCCCATCCTCCCCATCCCGAATGTTGCCTTCGTTCAGCAAAAACTCCGGCTGTCTTCGCTTCGCTCGGCTCATCCATGTAGATTAAACTCCTCCGCCATCTCTGTGGTGTCGGAAGTCTTGACTGACTATTCATGGGCAGGAGCCGGAGCGAAGTGGAGACAGCCGGAGGCAACCCCATGCTACCACACTAACCCACAATCTCGCCCTTAGCGATGCGCTCTTTCTCGCGCTCCAGCATCGGCACCGGAGATCGCTACATCTCACTCTGTCGCAAAATCATCCGCCAACAACTCAGCTTGTTTAAGGATATTTTCCGTCGCGATTTTCGCCATGTCCGGCGGGTAACCGAATCGCTTCAGCGTGGTTTTCACCAAGGCTCGCATCTTGATTCTAACTCGTTCGCGCTTTGTCCAATCGATGCTAGCATTTTTACGGATCAGATTCACCAACACGATGGCAAGATCCTTGAGCTTGTCGTTGTCCATCACCTCCTTGGCAGAATCGTTATCGGCGAGTGCCATATAGAAGGCATATTCGTAATCGGAAAGACCTACTTCTTGGGCTTCAAGATCAGAGGCCTTGATCTCTTTGCCCATCTCGATGAGTTCCTGAATCACCTCGGCTGCCGTCAGCACCTTGTTCTGATATTTTAGGATAGCGTTCTTGAGCATCTCGGAGAGCTTCTTGCTCTGCATCGCGTTACGCTTGGTGCGGCTCTTGATTTCATCATTGAGCAGCTTCCTGAGCAGTTCCACGGCAAGATTCTTCTGCTCCATGCCACGGACTTCATCCATAAACTCATCCGAAAGGATGGAAATATCAGGTTTCCGAATTCCGGCGGCGTCAAATACATCCACCACTCCCTCAGAAACCACTGCTTTATCGATCAGTTGGCGCACGGCTGATTCGATCTCAGTCGAACTTTTACCGCCGTCTCCTCCTCCGCCTGTATCGAATTTCACCAGCCGGGCTTTCACTGCTTGGAAAAAAGCCACTTCGTCCTTCGCCGCCATCGCTTCCTCGCTAGGCACAGCCAGTGCGAAGGCTTTGGACAGTGCATTCACCTCCTTGCAGAAACGCCCCTTGCCTTCATCGATGCCGAGAATGAAATCCTGAGCTTTCACTAGCATGATCATTTTGCGACGAGTATCGGCTTCAAAATACTCCTCGTAGCCAAAACCATGCAGGATTTGCGCGACGACTTCCAGTTTCTCTCGCATCAATGCGACCGCCTCGGATTGATCGAAGGTCGGCTTCCCTTTCCCACCGCTCTCCGTGTAGGTCGCCAGCGCCTCCTTCAGAGAAGTCGCGATTCCGAGATAATCGACGATCAGCCCGCCTTCCTTGTCCTTATAGACGCGATTCACCCGAGCGATTGCCTGCATCAGGCTGTGCCCTTGCATGGGCTTATCGACGTAAAGCGTATGCAGACTCGGAGCATCAAAACCCGTCAGCCACATATCCCGCACGATCACAATCTCCAGCCCGTCGGACGGGTCTTTCAAGCGCTCGGCGAGATTTTGGCGGTCATGCTTGCTCGTCGAATGCCGCGCCCATTCAGTAGGATCGGAACTCGCACTCGTCATCACCACCTTGATTTTACCTTTTCTGAGGTCGCCGTCGTGCCACTCAGGGCGCAGTTTCACAATCGCTTCATAAATCGCGACCGCGATGCGCCGACTCATGGCAACAAACATGACCTTCCCCTCGAAGGCCTCCTGACGGGCCTCGAAGTGCTGGATAAAATCTTCAGCAATGGCATCCACACGCCTTGGATGCCCGACAATCGCTTCGAGCTGCGTCCACTTTGCCTTGGCTTTCTGGCTTGGCACATCTTCCTCGCCCTCGGTCAGTTCCTCATACTCCCGGTCAAGGTCGGAAATCTTCTGCTCGTCGAGATTCAACTTGGCGAGGCGGGACTCGTAGTAAATCCGCACCGTCGCACCATCTATGACCGCCTGCTCGATATCATAAACGTCGATGTAATTACCAAAAACTGCGGGCGTAGAAGCATCATCACGCTCAATCGGCGTGCCCGTGAAACCAATAAAACTGGCCTTGGGTAAACCGTCCCTCAGATACTTGGCGAAGCCATATTTGATGACAGCCTGATCGCCTTTTTCAACGGTTTTCCCAGCGAAGCCATACTGCGAACGGTGCGCTTCGTCCGCCATGACGATGATGTTGCGACGTTCTGAAAGGATTTCATATACGGAGGAACCTTCCCCGGGGGCAAACTTCTGAATCGTTGTGAAAATGATACCGCCGCCTTCAGTCCTGAGCAGCTCTTTGAGATGATTGCGGTCTTCCGCTTGCACAGGCGTTTGCCGCAGAAGCTGCTTGCAGCCCGCAAAGGTATCAAAGAGCTGTTGGTCGAGGTCGTTGCGATCGGTCAGCACGACGACGGTCGGGTTGTTGAGCGCGAGCACAATCTTCCCGGTGTAAAAAACCATCGAAAGCGATTTGCCTGATCCTTGTGTATGCCAAACCACACCCGCCTTTTGGTCTCCGGCTGGCTGATCTTTGACGGAGGGCAAATTTCCGTAGTCACCAGGGTCTTCCATCACTCTATCAGAAACCGCCGTGGCGCGCTTGGTCGATTCCACCGCCTTATTCACGGCATGGTATTGGTGATAGGCGGCGATCTTTTTGACCGTCTGGATTTGCTTCAGTCCGTTGTCATCTTCGCTTTCCGATTTCTCAAAAACGGTGAACTGTTTGATCATGTCGAGCAACACATCCGGGCGGAGCAGCCCTTTGCAGAGCGTCTCGATCTGCGGAATCACCTTCTCATCTTCCTTGATACCATCCACCGTTTTCCAGCGCATGAAGCGGGAAAAGCTAGCCGTCAAGGAACCCGCCCGAGCTTCGATGCCATCGGAGGCGACTAAAACAGCGTTGTAGTCGAAAAGCTGAGGAATTTCCTGTTTGTAGGTTTGCAGCTGATCGTAAGCCTTGCGGACGGTTGCGTTTTCATCAGATGGGTTTTTCAGTTCGATCACCACCAGCGGCATTCCGTTGACCAAAATTAGCACGTCAGGACGTTTCGTCACAATGGTGCCGCGTTGCGAAGCGGTTATCGTGAACTGATTCGTCACTTCTAAGCGGTTATTGCTCGCTTGTTCAAAATCCACCAGATTGACGATCTCTCCGCGCACTTCGCCTTCCTTCTGGATTTCGACTTTGATGCCCTCGGTTAGGTAGCGGTGAAATTCCTCGTTGTTCTCCAGCAGGTTCTGGCTGGAAAGCGAGAGCACCATCCGCACCGCCGTATCTCGTGCCTGCTCCGGAACCTTCGGATTCAGTGCGGCTACCATTTCTCGCAAGGTCTCCTCGACGATGACTTTCTGCGGATCTACACGATTGAGATCCTCGGGAGAAACGAAGCGATAGCCTTGGTTTTCCAGGACTTCGAGGCAGAATTCTTCGACCGCTGATTCTGTGATTCGTTGGGACATGGCGTTAGGAGTCAGTGGTATAAGCTTGATCAGGATGATTCGGTGTTTTTGGAAATGCCTGCCTCAAAACATGCGTCCGGACCATTTCCGTAATGAAGCTTGATTGGAGTGTATTAGA
>JAKISY010000109.1 GCA_021648365.1 Verrucomicrobiales bacterium | reverse complement strand
ACTCGGCATGGATACCGTTGTGGTTCAATATGTGGCTTATGATCGTTTTTATCATTATCCAAGTTCGATCAAAGGAGTGAAGCCTTCCCCGGATGACGTGATCATGAAAATCCTAAATGCGGCTCGTAAGTTTAAGCTTAAAGTTTTTCTTGGTTTGCAGATGGAAGGGGGCTTTTGGAAGGGGGAGTTCGATTTGGAGAAACGTGTTGGACTCAATACGGCAACGATGAATGAACTGCATCAACGTTATGGTGGGCACTCTGGATTGGGCGGTTGGTATCTGCCGGAAGAAATTGATGATCAAACACCTGGACGGGCATATGCGGATGATTTACTCGATTATCTGGGGCGCCTGAGCGAGCGAGCGAAAGAGCTTTCCAAGCATCCTGTGCTGATCTCTCCTTTTTTTAGTAAAGACGTGGATATTCAGGCCTATGCCCAGTGGTGGCATGAGACGGCTTTGCCGAAAATCAATGTGGACATTGTAGCTATGCAGGATGGGGTGGGGACTCATCGTGTATCGCTCGAAAGTTTGAGGGCGGTATATTCTCGATTGGCACCCATATTTAGACGCCATGATGTGAAGTTTTGGTCGAATGTAGAGGTGTTTGACCAAATCGCAGGATGGCCAGTGAATGAGCAAGCGTGGGCGGCTCGCCCCGCACAGCATCAACGTGTGGGAAAACAGTGTGAAAGCACGGCTCCTTTTGTTTCGAAAATTATAGTTTTTGAATACAGTCAATATATGGATCCCGCGAGTTCGCCCCAAGCAGCGAAGTTGTATGACAGTTTTCTGAAAAAAATGAGGCAGGACTAGGATCAGATTTGAAAAATAGGGTCTTTAAAGTTACTGATTTAACTTTAAGCTACGCCTGATCTAATGAGCAGGATTAGCACTGATACCACTTAGGAGGTGGCATCAAAAATCCCACAATGATATGAAAAAATTAGTCATTCTGTTACACATCATAGACAATAACACGCCTGAATCTATCGGTGGAGGTGGGGTTCCGCGAAAGCCTTTAGCTCCAAAGCTAATTCAAGTGAATGAAAAAACGACAGCCAAAAAAGCGTCTTCCCTGTGATATTGGTGATATTTAGGAATGATTTTTTTGTCGTGTCGTGACAGCTGATGCAAAATACCAATACAGAATCGTGTAAGCGAGAGCGAAAGAGGTTGAGGGCTAGGCTGGCTTCGCAGTCTTGGTTTTACAAGATGTTCGACGAAGTGCCGGGCGTCAGTTTTTTTGCCAAGAATCGTAAGGGGGAGATCCTTTTTGCGAGCCAAGGGATTCTGAGTCGATATGGCTTTGTTAGCGAGGACGCGATTCTAGGAAAGACCGACTTCGACCTGAACCCTTCGGCTTTTGCGCAGCAGTATGTCAGGGATGATAAGCTGGTTTATGAAACGGGCAAGCCGATCAAGGGGCGGTTAGAGCCGTGGTTTAATACTCGCGGATTGCCTGAGTGGCACATGACCAGTAAGTATCCTTTGTGTGATGCCAAATCGGGTGAGGTGATCGGGGTGATGGGTGTGATCCTACAGATAGCATCGTCAGAATCATTGCCGGGTATCGCGCGAGATATTTTACCAGCTATCAAGCATGCTCATGCCCATTTTCGTGAACCTATTTGTGTGAAACAGATGGCAGAACTGTGTCAATGCTCGGTGCGCAAACTACAGTACCGTTTTGGGGCAACTTTAGGCATGTCGCCGCAAGTTTATGTGATGCGTGTGCGTATTGATCGTGGTAGTGAAAAGCTGAAAAATACCGACAAAGCCCTGTCGGACATTGCGATAGATTGCGGATTCAGTGACCAAAGTTCTTTTACCAAAAAGTTCAAAGAATTGATGGGAATGACTCCATCCGCCTACCGCAAGCGTTTTGCGAGCAGGAGATCAGACTAATTTTCTGTAGCGCCAACCGCGAGTGCCAAGGCTGCGTAGTCGCCGATCTCTTCTCCCAACGCGGCGGGCACTATGGTGCAATCGGCGCGTGCGCTTGGCATGGCTTCTTTGTATAGGGCCGCCTGCATCGCGGGTCTTAATAGGTTTTCGCAACGAGTAAATATCGATCCGATGACAATCATCTCTAAATTCAAGAGATTCATCAAAATAGCTAAGCCGCGCCCGAGTTGATTCCCGCTTTCTTGCATGATGGAGAGACAAAGCGCATCACCGGCTCTGGCGCCTGTAGCTACATCTTTGGCGTTGGCTCCTATTTTAAGGCAAGTTTTCCCAGAAAATTCAGGTAGTCTTTTTTCGACTAAGCCAGCAATGCCAGCTCCTGACGCAAAACCTTCCAAGCAACCTGGCTTTCCTCTAACTGGTGGGCCGTCTGGTTCTAGGCAGAGCGCTCCGATTTCTCCTGCGAGATTGGATGCCCCATGAAAAATCTGATTATTTAAAATAAAACCAGCTCCCAAGCCCGTGCCGAATGTTAAAAAAGCAAGGTGCTGTTTGTTTTTTGCTGCTCCGTATCGCCACTCGGCTAAAGCGCAAGCATTGGCATCATTGTCGGCAGTCACTGGCAGAGAGAAGGCGTTTTCGATAGTTTCGACAAGTGGGTAGTTTTCCCAATTTGGTAGATGGGGGGCTACGCCGAAACACCCCGTTTTCAGATCAAACATGGCACCAACAGAAATCCCTATTCCGTTGATTTTACGCCCTTTGATCAGCTCCTGTCCCGCTTCGATGGTGCGACGAATACCGACTTCAGCACCGTCTTTTCCCTGGCTAGGGAAGCGGGTTTTTGCCACCACGCCAGCAGTTTCATTCATTATGGAAACGGCAGTTTTTGTGCCGCCTATGTCGATTCCTAGATAATGTAGTGAGCTGGACATGGTGTGAGATTTGTGTGGATAGCCTATGTGAATTCAGCTTGAACGAGTGATTGGTATTTTCATCGTCATGCGTGAACAGTCAAAGCTTAAAATGTAAATAGCAGTAAAAACAAGCGATGTAGGTAACTGGCAGGATAAAAATTTGCGTAATCGACCTAATTTGCAACCGCTTCTATATAGACGCTTGTGGCTCTTGCTGCTAATATTATTCACAGATTACCTTGATCATGAAAAAAGAAAATACCAGCACTGGAGATTGGATCACCGAATATTTAGAGCGGCAACAGCAAACGCTAGCGGCTCTCCCGACAGAACAAATTAGCGAAGTGATTGAGCTTCTGCGCGTGGCCCATCAAGAGAATCGGCAGGTTTTCATTTTTGGAAATGGTGGCAGTGCCTGCAACGCTTCTCATTTTGCCACCGATCTGGGTAAAGGGTCATCTGATGCGCTCGGCAAGCGATTTAGAGTTCTCTCGCTCAACGATAATACGGGTTGGATGACCGCTATTGGGAATGATTACGATTATAAGGATATTTTCCGTCGACAACTAGAAAATTACGCTAACCCAGGAGATGTGGTGATCACGGCATCCGTCAGTGGTTCCTCTCCGAATTTGCTTGAGGCGTTTACCTGGGCAAAGGGCAAAGGTTTAAAAACTGTTGCACTCATTGGTGCAAAACGAGGCAGCCTCATTGATATCGCCGACCACACCATTGTGGTTGAGGACACGCACTACGGTCGAGTGGAGGATGCTCACATGACGATTTATCACCTGTTGTGTTATGCTTTTATGGATTTTTCACAGGCTTAAATTATGATGAAACGCATACAGATTTTTTTATTGCTCATTATTGTGGTGTGCCTCTTGGCGCCGACTGCAAACGGAGAGCTGGCTCCAGCTTACGGTATTCAGCTTTATAGCTTACAGAAGTGGATGGATGAAGATCCTGATGCTTGCTTGAAGCAACTGGCTGACTGGGGATTGAAGGAGGTGGAAACGAGTGTTTTCACTAAACAATCAGCCCTCGAATTGAAGGGCTTGCTCGACAAACATGGTTTGCGTTGCACCAGTCATCATGTGTTTCCGAGGGATCTGGATAAGAACATGGATGCTGTGATTGCTTACGCTAAAGCTGTCGGTGCCACATGGGTGATGTCACCTTTATTACCTCACAAACCGCCCTTGACTCGCGAACAAATCCCCGCAATTGCCGAGCGTTTTAATCGTTGGGGGAAAAAATTAAACCAAGCGGGGCTGCGCTTTGCTTATCATACACACGGGCAGGAGTTCCGCTCCGATGCCGAGGGGGTTCTGTTTGATGCTTTGCTTGATCAGACCGACCCTGAGCTGGTGAGTTACGAAGTTGATGTTTATTGGGTGCTGTGGGGCGGCGGAAATCCGGTTGATGTATTGAAGCGTCACGGCAAGCGTATTTGCGCCTTGCACCTCAAGGATATGAAAAAGGGGACACCGACTGGAAGCGCTCTACAGCAAAAGCCACCGCGCGAGGCTATCGTGACTCTAGGCAGTGGGATGATAGATTTTTCGAGTATTTTAAAATTGGCACGAGAGTATGACATCTCACGTCTTTACATCGAGGACGAAAGCCCTAACGCTATTGAGCAAATTCCGCTGAGCATTGAATTTTTGAAAAAATTAAGCTCTCGCCATCCTGATTCATGAAAGTATATTGCACTTGTCTATTGTTACTGGCTTTTTGTTCATTGATAGCGGCGAAGGAGAACGGTGCTACAACTCCTAACATCGTGTTGATTCTTGCCGATGATCTTGGCTGGTCAGATGTGGCTTATCAGGGAGGCGACTTGGTTGAGACCCCTCATATTGATGCTCTGGCGAAGAGTGGTACAGCCTTTTCTAGAGCCTACGCTATGCCGGTTTGCACGCCGAGTCGGGCGGCGCTCTTGACGGGGAAACATGCGGCACGGCTGCATATGACGATTTGGTCAGAGGGTGCATTGCAGGGGCCAAAAACGAGGAAGTTATTGCAGGCGGAGGCTTTACATGATTTGCCGCATGCTGAAACCACTTTAGCCAAACACTTGCAAAATAAAGGGTATTTGACGGCTTTAGTAGGTAAGTGGCATCTTGGTGATGCGGGGCATTTCCCTGAAACCCACGGTTTTGATGTGAATGTGGGAGGAAACCATTGGGGCGCCCCACAGACCTTCTTTTGGCCCTACAGTGGATCAGGTTTTTATGGCAATGAATTTCGCTATGTTCCGGGTTTACCATTTGGTAATGACGGAGAGTATCTCACTGATCGGCTCACGGACGAGGCCTTGAAGGTGATCGACAGAGCGGGTGAGCAGCCATTTTTTCTCTATCTGGCACACTATGCTCCACATATCCCGGTTGAAGCCAAGGCCGAAGACATTGCTTATTTCACAAAGAAGCTCAAGCCGGCGATGCATCATCAGAATGCGACCTACGCGGCGATGGTTAAAAGCCTTGATGACAGTGTGGGGCGTATAGTCGAGCATTTGGAAAAGAGAGGTATGACTGATAATACGATTCTGATTTTTGCCAGTGATAATGGCGGGTATATTGGGGTTGATCGTAAATCCAAGCAAAGCGTCGCTACCACGAATAACTACCCTTTGCGATCAGGGAAGGGCTCTTGTTATGAAGGTGGGATTCGCGTGCCTTTGATAGTGAAGTGGCCTGGGGTGACAACAGCGGGCACTTCGATCAGTGAGCCGGTGATCATCACCGATATTTTTCACACCTTGGCTGACGCTCAAAAATTTACCTTGCAAGAGGAGTTCCCAAATGATGGACTTGATCTACGGTCGCTGTTACTCAATCCACAAACCAGTTTGGAAAGAGAGGCTTTGTATTTTCATTTTCCGCATTATTATGCAACGACCACTCCGGTGAGCGCAGTGATTGCGGGTCACTGGAAACTACTGAAGTATTATGAGGAGGATCGACTTGAACTGTATGATCTCAATAAAGATCCTTCGGAGAGCAAAAATGTAGCGAGTGAGCATCCGCAAAAAGCTAAGGTTTTATTGCAAAAACTGCAACGATGGATTAAAGAACAGGGAGCCAATATGCCCAACCAAAATCCCTATTTTCGCAAAAGGAATCCATGATGATTTGAGCAAATCCCCTTTAAGATTGAATCAATTATCCTAGATTAAATGACAATTTGTGGTGGAGTATTAGATTCGCAAGAAAGCCTATTTTTTTAACAGCGCATCCAAAAAACTATGAAAACACCAGAAAACACCCTTACCTCTCGACGCGAAATGATAAAGACCGGAGGCAAAGTCGCTGCGGCTTCGGTTCTAGCTAATGCGATCATTCCTCATGTTCATGCGGCCGATGATCAGACTTTGAAAGTTGCACTGGTGGGTTGTGGGGGGCGCGGCACTGGAGCAGTTCATAACGCATTGTCTGTTTCTGGCGCCTTGGGGCCGATCAAATTGCATGCGATGGCTGATGTGTTTGAGGGAAAGCTCAATCGCAGTCATGAAATTTTGAGTAAACAGAAGGACGTCGCTGAAAAGATTCAAGTAGATCCTGAACGACGCTTTATCGGATTTGATGGTTACAAAAAAGCGATGGATGAGCTCAGTCCTGGAGACATCGTTGTGCTCACGACTCCCTGCGCGTTTCGTTGGCCGATGTATGAGTATGCGGTGGAGAAGAGTTTGAATGTTTTTATGGAAAAACCTTTGTCTCCGGACGGATTTTCTTCACGCAAATTGTTGGAGATCAATAAAAAGGCTAAAGCGAAAAATTTGAAAGTGGGAGTGGGCTTGATGTGCCGTCACAGCATTTCTCGGATTGAGCTCAAAAAGAGGCTCGATGATGGTATGATTGGTGATATTACGATGATGCGCGCTTATCGCCAACAGGGACCGATTGGTTTTGCTTTTGCTGATAAAAATCCTGGAAAGATGAGTGACTTGATGTATCAAATCAGTAATTTCCATGCTTTTTTGTGGCTTAGTGGTGGAGCATTCAGCGACTTTTTTATTCACGGTATTGATGAGTGTTGCATGATAAAAGGTGCGTGGCCGATTAAGGCGCAGGCTCAGGGAGGGCGGCATTATCGTGGAGAAAATGCGATTGATCAGAATTTTGATCACTATTCGGTAGAATACACTTTTGCTGATGGTACCAAGTTGTTCTATGACGGACGCAATATGAAAAATTGCAAACAGGAGTTTGCTGCTTATGCGCATGGCAGCAAAGGTTCTGCGGTGATTTCGACTTCGAGCCACATGCCGGCACGTTCGCGAATTTACAGTGATCAAAATATCCCTAAATCTTACCGTGGTGAGCCTGATAACTTGTTGTGGAAATTCCCTACAGGTAAACGCGATAAAAGTCTGGAACCAAGCCCTTACGATGTGGAATGGGAGGATTTCATTGAAGCCATTCGTAATGATACGCCTTATAATGAGGTGGAGGATGGGGTTGCTGCCAGCGTGGTGACGTCGATGGGACGGATGGCTGCGCATACAGGTCAGGAGATCACTTATGATCAAATGCTCAATTCTGAGCATGTGATGGCGCCGGGTATTAAGGATTTGAAACTCGATGGGGACTCGGTGTTGATGCCGGATAAGGATGGTTTGTATCCGATTCCTGAACCGGGGATTAAGAAAGATCGGGAATATTGAGGGGATGGGGAGATGGTCACGCCCGCTTCCTCCTACGCCAAGGCTACGGCGAGACAAGTCGCTCAAGACGCAAAGGAAGAGCCGATTTGAGATTGAGTAGCTCGCAAAGGCGGGACGGTGAAGGTCTCAGAGGGGATGAATGAGTTGTGAGCTGTTGTAAATGGAAGATTGTCGGGTAGTCTCTGGTCAATGAAGTT
The DNA here is from genome assembly GCA_021648365.1 of Verrucomicrobiales bacterium. Taxonomy (GTDB): domain Bacteria; phylum Verrucomicrobiota; class Verrucomicrobiia; order Verrucomicrobiales; family DEV007; genus JAADHD01. The sequence goes on along the minus strand of JAKISY010000109.1, from coordinate 7,176 downwards.
TGGCAAGGATTGGTTGAAGTATGAGATTCCTTCTCTGGCGGCGGCGGTGGCATTTTATGCTGCCGTTTCGCTGTTTCCATTGGTGATGGTGTTGATCTCGGGAGTGGGGTATTTTTTCCGCTTTATGGAGTCGGGTAAAGATGCCAAGCAGCAGGTGTTGGCGGTATTTTCCGAGCAGTTTTCTCCTGACATGAGTGCGGCTTTGGCGAGTTTGTTGGATAGTACGGTGAGCAAAGCTACGGTCAATGGGCCGATTGCGATGTTGGGGTTTCTATTTGTGGCGTCATTGGCGTTTGTTCAGGTCGATAAAGGGTTCATGCGGATCTGGGAGGTGCAGCCGAAAAAAAGGAAGGGAGTGTTCGAGGCGGTGTTGCGGATCTTTTTTTTGCGCTTGCGTTCTTTTGCCCTGATGTTGGGTATGCTGGTTGCCATTGTATTTATTTTTGTCGGTAGCACGGCGTGGCAGTTGATCACTCAATACAGCATAGGTTGGATTGTCTATGATTTTCCTGAATGGGGCTTGGGTTCTTATATTTTTACCACAGCGATGAACAGTCTGATTCTGAGCGTTCTTTACCGTTTTCTTGCTAAGAGTCGGGTGAAATGGAAAAGTTGTTTGTGGGCAGGGCTGATGGCGGCGGTGTGCTGGGGTTTGGGGAGAGAGGTGTTGGCACGAGTGATCATTGGTGATCGTTACACCGCTTATGGTATTGTGGGGTCGTTTTTGGTGGTGCTGCTATGGATTTATTACAACGCCATCGTGCTGTTTTCCGGGGCGTTGTGGTTACGGCTACGCAGACGCGGGTGAGGTTTTTTTTTCATGACGCTTTGGCTTTGACGCTTTGGCTTTGATGGTTAAGATTAGGACTGACATATAAGTATATGAGGGAGCTTGAGATGAGTAAAAAAAATGAGCGGCGAATGAGTGGTGACGAGGTGCGCGTGACTAACAAGGCTGCACTAAAGGCAGCTAACGATGGGGCTTTTGGCTGGCTAATTTTCACGGGCTTGCTCTTTTATTGGATGGGATGCTTGGAGTCGGGTTTTTCTATTGAGCCGAAGCGCTCAGATGCGGCTATCAAGTTAAGTATCGGAGTGACGGGGAGCTTGCAGAATCCCTCGGGATCACCTGATTCGCAATCGCTGCTGTTTACTCGTTGGCGGAAAAAATATAATGAAGGCGCCGCGGATTTGTTTATCTATGATCTGAAACGCGGAGTTTTGCGCGAATTGATGTCAGATTCATATGCGAATGTTAATCTGCCAGGTTCTAGTTGGAACCCTAAAACCAATAAAATTGTATTTTCATCTGACCGTGAACCTCATGATGAAATTTTCATGATTGATCCTAAAGGGAAAACTGGAGATGAGTTGAGAATCACTAGCCAGAAAAGAAGGATGAGTTATGAGGCTTCGTTTTCACCAGATGGGGAATGGGTGGTGTTTGAAACTCATCCACGCAATGTGGAGCGGAGCGGAGTGATCACAAAATGTCTGGTGGAGGGCAAGGGGGAGGCAAAGGACTATCTGGCGCTAACGGATCGTCGTGGGGATTGCCGTCAGCCTAATTGGTCTCCCGCTGGAGATTTGATTCTATATCAGAAAAAGGAGCGCAAGCGCTGGGATATTTGGGTGATGAACGCTGATGGTAGCAATCAGCGTAAGCTCACTTCTGGTATCGGCAGTAAGACTGATGCGAGTTTTTCTCCCGACGGGAAATGGATCGTTTACAGCTCCGACGGGCAAGGAGAGTTGCGTTTTGCCAATATATACGTTACGCGAATCAGTGATGGGAAAACACTGCGAGTGACTCAATACGAGGGTTATGACGGTGCACCGACCTGGTTGGCGAATGGGAAGAGCATTTGTTTTGAGTCAACCGCAGGTGACCCTGACGAATCGAAGGGGGCTACGCTTTGGAGCATTGAGCTTGCTTTGGATTTGAAATAAATTTTTCAAAAAAAACTTGTGTAACTGAAGAATTCAGGGTTAAATTGCTTCTGAGTGGTGACTGCGGGTTCAAGAACTAGATTAGGTCTTTTGGTCTAGGGCGTCAGAACTTTACCATAGGTAAACAATCCAGGTTTCTGGAGCGCCGACCTGTTTGCAGCATCACTCACTTTTTATTTTCTCACGAGAGCATTAGTGTAATAGCACGAGTTCATCTGGCATTTTCTTCCGCAGAAACGGGACCGAGCTCTGTGTCGATGCCTTGGATGTGCTGCACTAACCAAGAGGTCAGGGTTTTATACATCCTGCTGGCTACGTCGAGCGCAGTGCTTTCGTTGGCATCGATTTCGGCACGATAGGCGAGGAAGGTATCGATGAACTGGGCATGGGCATCTTTGTTTTTTTCAGCTGTAGGGCATTTGAGACGGTGCATGCATTCTTCTTCATTACAGAAATGCCACTCAGTGTAATATTGCAGTAGGTTGAGAATTTTTTTGAGTTGCGCAGGTGTGCCGTTATTTTCAACTAGGTCTGCCACGTCGTTGATGATATCGATCAGGTATTTATGTTGGTTGTCGATGGCTCGATTGCCGGTGCTAAGGGCCTCGCTCCAAGCGACTTTCATGGATTCACTCATAGTTGTAGTTATTTAGTTAAGAGGTTTGAGTAGGGTGATTGGGGAGTAATTTTCGATAAGCTTCAATTTTGTTTTTCACTTCGATGGCGACTAATCGATTAAGAACGGCACCTTCTAAGCCTGTGGTTGCTACGGCACTGATGAACTCTCGGTGATAGCCTTCAACGGCTAAGGCAGTTAGGCAGCCGATGATTCTGCTGTATGCTAAAATGAGGCGCTCCGAGGAATCTGTATCAAAAATTTTAAAAATAATTCCCGCTAAATTATTTTGAAGCTGGGTAAACATGGATAAAACATAAACAGGTTCGACATGGTGCTGAACGTGTGTGAGTCCGACCAGCCACTGCCAGCGCCAGAATTGATCGTCGTAATTTCCTTGTAGCAGGGATTCTAGCCAGCGTTGTAGTATTAGTTCCCGCATCGCTCTATCTTGGTTCAAATGTTTGAAGATCTCGGTAGCGTCTTTATTAGAAAAAAGTGCATCATAGAAATGTGCTACGATTTTTTGATTGTGCGGCAGAAGAGCTTCAGCGGCTTCTTGTATGACCGTTTCATCATCGTGACAAAATCCCGTTAAGGATTTGGCTTTTTCTAATACACTTTGCCATGCTTGGTCGAGTTCGTGGTCAGTAGTCATTATACAGCGGTGGCGGATTGATTGAGAGGGGATCAGTGTGATTTCAGGCTTTGTTTTGAGCAACTCATAAGGCATCTAACACGGTTTCGAATGATTTGATCAATTTTGGGTAACTTTGGTATCGATCCTCTGCTTTGTATGCCATCATTTTGTAAATAAGCCCAGCTGTCCACTCATGCAGCTCTGGTTTCAGAGTAGTTAGAATCGGAGGAGCTTCACTGAGAATGATTTTTGATAGTTTGGGAACATCTGTTTCAGTGAAGGGCGCTTTGCCTGCTAGCATGCGCCATAGAGATATGCCTAGGCTATACTGATCGGATTTCCAATCCTGCCCTTTGCGGGTGAGCCTCTCTGGCGGCATGTAAAGACAGGTTCCCCATCCTTTGAGTGGGTCATGCATTTGGCAAGCCAGTCCAAAGTCGATGAGTTTAGCAACGCCGTTAGAGTCGGTCAAGATGTTTGCAGGTTTCACATCCAGGTGCAGCAGTTGTTTTTTGTTTGCTTCGCAAAGTGCTTTGCAGATAGAGAGTCCAACTTCTAGGGTGAAACGCTCATCTAGAGCTTCACCTTTACAGACTTTGTTATAAATCAGGTCATCACTGAGCAGTTCCATGACGATGTAGGGCGCTCCATCTGCACTACCTATTGAATAAATAGGCACAATATGCGGGTGACTCAAAGCTGCAGCTTTTCGAGCTTCGTTAACCATGTTTTCGATGTTTATCTGGTTACGAGTCATGTTTTTAGAAAATATCTTGATAGCTACGTCGCGGCGTAAGCTCTCATCGAACGCTTGGTAAGTAACGCCCATGCCGCCACGACCTAAGCGGTGTTTGCAGATAAAATGATCGATTCTCGCGGTGATGATTTGCCGTTTTTGGCAACTGGGGCAGTTGATTCGTGATAGGGGCTCGATGTCATCATCTACAGCGAAATGAACGCCACAGTGTATGCAGCAGGGTCTGTCAGTAAGTATGATGGGGACATCCTTTCCGCCGATGATGCAGCGAGATTCCCTTCTAGATTTTCGCCTAGACTTTTTGGGGGACTTTTGGGGGCTTTTTTGTGGAGGGTTTAGAGCTTGGCGAGGAGTGGGTCTTTTGCTCTCAGGAAGAGCCGTGGAAGCTGCAGGCAGCAAAGATTTTTGGGCGCTTGGAGGGTCAGCGTTATTTGTGCATGGTTGCGAGATCCCTTGTTCTTCGGTAAGCCCCTTGTTCTTGGCGTGTTTTAGGGATGAGGAGAAGCGGAGGAGTGAGCGTTTTTTTGTTTTAGGTTGAGAGGGGGACTCAAGGCAGCTCAGTCGTCGTTTTTTTGGGAGCGCTGAACGATGATCGCTTTGGTGTGTGGGGGGGGCGTAAGTCTTTTCGTCTACAGCTAGGGCTAGAGTGGGAAGCAGTGGCATGTAAGTGAACAAATTGAGTTATTATGTGTTAATACTATTTTTGCTTTACTAACTAAAATGGAAATGAGTGAAATTGCAAAGCCTGTCGTTTAGTCGCGGGTTGATGAGGGCAAGATTTGCGGAGAGTGGGTTAAATTTTGCGCAGTTAATGTCATCTGCCAAACGCGCTGCCATTCTCACCGCCTCACAAAGGCTGGCGAGGTTGCCTTGCCTTGCGAGCGGATGATTTTTTTAATAAAAAGGTTTACATTTGTCATCGTTATCGTTTACAAGTGTAATTATGAAAAAGGTTCCGCGTATTTCTGAGTCTGAATGGAGGGTGATGGAGGCAGTGTGGCAGGATCCTCCGATGAAAGCCAGGCAGGTGGTGGAGCGGCTTTCCGGGTTGGAGAGTTGGAAACCGCAGACGGTGAAAACGCTTCTGGGGCGTTTGGTGAAAAAAGGGGCGTTGCGTTCTGAAGCTGTGAGCAATCATTTTCTCTATCATCCGGAGATCAGTAGAGAGCAGGCGGTGGCGGGGGAGACTCGATCCTTTCTGGAGCGAATCTGTCAGGGTTCACTGACGCCGATGTTGGCTCATTTGGTGGATAGCCGTAGGCCTTTGCATGAAGATGAGTTGCAGGCTTTGAGCGCTTTGCTTCGTAGGGAAAGTGTTGATCGGGAGAATGATGTGGCAGGCGGCACGGAAGGTGAGAGCGTTTCGAAAAAGAAGGGAGGCAAGGCATGATTGATTTAGTGGAGCAGTTGGATCACCCCTTGTTGTTAGCCTCGCGCGATGCGGCGGTTTTGGCACTGGGCATTGGCTTGATTCTATTGATCTTCGGGCGACGTATGAGTCCACTGTGGCGGCATCGTTTGTGGCTGTTGGTGGCCTTGCGCTTGTTGCTTCCGGTATTGCCGACAAGCCCTACCTCGTGGAAGGCTTTTTTGCCAAGTGAGTCTGTGCAACTTTTTTCCGAGGCAGAGAGAGTTTTGCCTAATCAAGCGGAGAATGTGGTTTCACTGGAGCGGGGGAAAGTGGAAAAATTATCAGATGTTTATGTGGATGAATCCTTAGCGCTTAGTTCGGGCGTGGAAAGGGCTGAGCAGGGATTCAGAGCTGCGCAACCATCAAGTGCGCCACAGGATTTGCAAAAAGGGACCAAGTGGTCACTTGGGGAAATATTGGTGGTCACTTGGGCAGTGGGTTTTGCGACTTTGTTGATTTTTATAGGCATCGTCACGTGGCGCTTCTATCGTCGGCTTCGCTGTTTGACTCTTGCAGCTCACCCACGATTTGCGGAAATCAGGTTGTTGTTGGAAGAAATTTGTCGCGAGACAGGATTCCGGCGAGTGCCGAAGTTACGAATCACTGAAGCGATTCATTCACCGGCGCTCACTGGTTTGATTCGGCCGGAGATTCTACTGCCTCCGGGAGCTGTTGAAGCTCTGACGGCTGCTGAATTGCGTTTGGTATTATTACATGAACTTGGGCATCTTCATCGTCGTGATGTGTGGGTCAATTGGCTGATGGCTCTTTTGCAGGCGTTGCATTGGTTTAATCCTTTGCTGTGGTGGGCTTTTCACCGCATCAGGATCGAAAGTGAACGCGCCACCGATGCGTGGGTTTTGCAACATTCAGGAGTCGAGCAAGCCGAGACTTATGGGCAGACATTGATTCAATTACTGAAAGCATCGCCTTCTGCCAGCATTGCGCCGGGGGTGGTGGCGGTGGTCGAGAGTCGCCGCGATTTGCGTTCGCGGATCCGGGCGATAGGGAGCTTTAGCGGGAAACACAATCGTTGGGCTACTTGGTGTGCGGGTTTGCTGTTGCTGGCTGTGGCTGCGGTGGGGTTGACCCAGGCTCCGGATGAGGGGGAGGAGACAGCTGTCTTTGAGTTTGAAGTTGATGTCCTAGTCCTTGGATGGGGGAACCCGGTTCCGGGTGCGGTGGTGAGGTTGTATCTGTTTGATTCTCCGGACACCTACATGAGAGGAAAAATGATCTATGAGGGGAAGACAGATCAGAATGCCGAGTTCAAAATGGCCTTTGAGGCACCTTCGATGTGCGTAATGCTTCAGGTGGAGAATGCGGACGGTCAGTTGCGAGGAGGAAGGATTCTTTACGCCAAGACAGAGGAATTGTTTCGACCTCAAGACGCCATTGATGAGTTGCATAAGGATCTGTGGCGTCAACAACCGCTCTATCCAACACAATTGGTTTCGATGCGTTTTTTGCACGAAAACGGTGAGCCTATCTATCCACTTTCGTTGCATGTTCAGTCCTATGGGATTGATCCAGTTTTGAGTATGATGCATCCTGTTTTGGAGGACCTCGAAACGGATGAAGGCGGGCGCTGTACTGTGAGATTGCCGTTTGGACATCAGGTGATAATAAAGCATGACCGGCATGATTTGACTAATATAAAGGTTAATAGGGGGAGCTTTGTGCCGCCGGAGAATGGATCTGAAGTAATATTTACATTGTCTCCAGCCTATACATTGAAAGGGCAGGTGGCCCTGCCTGATGGAACACCTGTAGATGCGGGTATTACTAACAATCTGTTAGGA